>NZ_LLKN01000002.1:2567056-2887939 GCF_002900095.1 Salegentibacter mishustinae
GAGAAGTCTTTCTTATTCCGAAATCGTGTAGCATTTTTTTAACGCTTAGATAATTTCCGTAAGAGATATTTGGTCTTCCATTATCATTCACAAGGTTACCCCCTACACATGCAACCTGCTCATTTCGTTTAAGGAATGATAAAAAATCCGTAATTGTTTTTGAATCAATTAAAAAAGCATCTGAATTTAGTAAAAAAACATATTCTCCTTTAGCTTTATTGAATCCCAAGTTATTAGCTTTTCCAAAGCCTAAATTTTCAGCCATTTCATAGTATCTAATACTTCTGAACTTTTTCAGCAAGAAGTTGAACTCCTCCTGTTGAAAACTGTTATCAATTAAAATTATTTCAAATGAATTTTCCTTTACATGTTTGTATATGGATTTGACCGCCTTTGCGACTAAATCAACGGTTTTATAATTTACAATAATAAAAGAAACTTGTGGCATTGAAACTAGTAGTTTTCGTACTTGATTTCATCAACTAAACTAATCATTTCTTGGGGTTTATTAATTAGATCTTCATAGTTCAATTTGTCTATTTTATTTACTAAATCGTAATCAATATTTAAATCTAATATTGTATCAATTTTATATTTAATGATACCTATTCCATAGTCATTATTTAAAACTTGGATATCCAGTTGGCTGGAATATTTATGTTTAAGATAAACAATAGTTTTCCAAGTATCCCCGCACCATTCACCGGTCCAACCTTTAATTGTATGTTTCCGTGATATTACTTCAGCAGCATTATCTCCTTTGGTTGCCGCAGCTTTGTGAGGTGGAAAACAATCGTGCATAACTATTGTTCCGTTATCGTCTAAATATTCCAAAGAGTTTAGCGCATCTTTTAAGGATGCGGAAAAGGTATGAAGGCCATCTATAAAAACAATTTCTAATTTTCCAAGATTATTTAAAAATGATTTTCTGTTCAGGAAAAAATCATCACTTGTCATTTCAAAATATTTATTATTAAAATTCGTATAATTTTGGAAACAGGCTTTTAACTTATCTTTGTTTTTCAAAAGAAAACAAGGATCCACAGCTATTTTTTTTCTACATTTTATAGGTAGCAAAGATTCTCCTCTTTGACTCCCTATTTCTAAGTAAGTGGAGTATCCATTTTTATCAATTAAATACTGAATTAACATTATTCTATTCATATGAGCCATTATTGGAAATTAAAAAATTTTACAGCCGTTCTATTTTCTCAAACCAATTTGGTCGTAGTAAAGAACTATACTCTGTATGTCTGTCTAAGAAAAACCTATTACCATAACTGCCTTCAGATGAAATTTTAAAGGAAAGACTTGATATATTACTTGTATACTTTTTTACATTTGGCAAGGATAGATTAAAATCGCTATTATAATCTCCAACTGCCAAATGATAAGGAGGAACTTTAAACAATACTTTATACCTACCAGGTTTAATGCCAGTCATCTTATTATAATCATTGTACAATAAACCAATTATAGGATTTCCAGTTGCAGATTTTATAGAAACTCCAATAACGATATCCTTTAATTCTTTTACTGTTAAAAATTCCATTTCAATCCAGATCGTATCTGAATTTTTCAAATTTTTACCGGAGGTATTATTTCTTATTTTCGTTTTTAATAATTGTATTTCTGTATCACCATCTCTGCCCTCCCATTGAGCAGCAGCGTTATTAGAACTTAAATAACAATTTACCACATCATTTATATTTCCCGCTAAATTCATCTGCCCATTTTGCAGCAAAATTCCCTTAGTACACAGGCTACTAATACTGCTCATATTATGACTTACAAAAAGCACCGTTCTTCCTTCACCTTTAGAGAGTTGGTTCATTTTGCCAATAGCTTTTTTCTGAAATTCGGCATCACCTACGGCCAGCACTTCATCAACAACTAAAATCTCAGGCTCCAGGTGTGCAGCAACAGCAAAGCCCAGGCGCACTTTCATCCCACTACTATAGCGCTTTACCGGTGTATCTATATACATTTCACAACCGGAGAATGCAATAATCTCATCAAGTTTAGCTTTTATTTCAGATTTGGTCATACCCAATACTGCGCCATTCATAAATATGTTTTCCCGACCAGTGAGTTCGGGATGAAAACCGGTGCCAATTTCTAAAAGGCTTGCAATACGGCCTTTGGTTTTTATACTTCCGGTAGTGGGAGAAGTTACACGAGACAGCAATTTCAGCAGAGTAGATTTTCCTGCACCATTTTTACCAATAATTCCCAACACCTCTCCTCTTTGTACTTCAAAATTTATATTCCGCAAGGCCCAAACATAATCCTCGGTGGCTTTGGCACTGCGGTCGTTTACACCACCAACTTGCAAGTAAGGATCTTCCCTACCTCTAATTGTATGCCACCAGCGGTTAAGATCATGGCTAAGTGTACCGGTACCTACAGTTCCCAAGCGGTACTGTTTTGAAATATTTTCGGCTTTTAATATTACACTCATACTACAAATATAAAATTTCCCCAATAAGGGTAATAGAGTGCCGGTATTGTTTAGAGAACTTATCGGCCATTAAAATGATATTTATTTAATAAATATGGGTGATTTTATAATGGGAAATTAGGAATACCCTTTTAAAAAAACACTTCTCTATAATTTTATTTTCGAAATAGAATTTTCCAGATTATTCCCCTTATAAATAAAAACTAAATTATGATAGAAATGTAATGATATTATATGTTTGTCTAAATAGTTTGGTCGATAATTATCTATTTGGTATTCAGTATGATTAATTCCATCCGTAAGGCTTTTAAAAAAGTTCATAGCAGTATTTGGTTTATTTAAATTTTTACTGTTTCCCCCATATGAGTCCCAATATGATGTTTGTAAGTCTTCTACAACATAAATCCCTCCATTATTGAGGTAGGGAAAAAGAGTATTAAAGGAAATTATTATATGTTCATTTATATGACTACCATCATCAATAATGATATCAAAGGGACCAGCCTCGTTTCCTAATTTATTTAAAAAAACCCTATCCGATTGATCCCCCCGAAAAATCTTAATTCTTTTTTCCTGAAGTGCTGACTTATCGTGTATATCAATTCCATTGATATATCCTTTTCTAAAATAACTTTTCCACATTCTTAAAGAGGCACCTCCATGTATTTTGGATTCATTTCCTCCAACCCCTATTTCTAAAAGTTTTATTTTTTTTCTTTTATATGTTTTGAAATGATCTTCATAATGAGGGGTATAATTATGGTTTCCCCACTTATCACTTCCAAAGATTATTGCAAGTTTTGTTAGATCATTCCTTAAAAAAAAACCCATGAAATTTTTAAATCTTCTAAAAAATTTTATTTGGGGATCTGACAAGACCTTTTTTAAATAGTTCTTCAAAAAGATTAATTTCATATTTGCTAAGATATCTATATAAATCGATCTATGGTTGCTTGACACCACCTACTCATTTCCAAGTAGGATTTTAAATATACTGCTTTGGCTGAACTCAGTCTTACCATCATATCTTTGCTGGAATTTTAAGGAAAGGAAATTTATGAGAATTATATTTCCCTCGGAATTTAAAATATACAATCTGTCCTTAGCATTAATTTAAACCTAAATTCAGAAAAATTGCCGAAATATCTTTAAACCGTATCAATAAAGTTTTTCTCAGTTTTATTAAAAACGATAAGCCCAATTAAAAACAGGCTCATAGAGAAGGCCAGGGTATAGAAAAAACCGCTCCAGCTAAAAATACCAGTATCGAGGATCATATAACGAATGCCTTCTATAATTTGAGCTAAAGGATTATAATTCACCAACCAGGCAAGCTGAGGTATTTTCTCCGAAACTTCACTTAAAGGGTATGGGACCGCCGAGATATACATTAACAGTGAAGTTGCAAATCCTACCATCACCGTTAAATCTCGATACTTTGAAGTAAAAGCTGAAATAATCATTCCTGCACCTAGACCTAATAAAGCCATCATTAGCACATAAACGGGAAATAACATAAGATTCGAGTTCGGACTTAGGTCATAACCCTTGATGAAGAAATAAAAGTAAAAGACAATTAGGATCAGTAATTGAATTCCAAATTTAAAAAGTCCCGAGATCACAGTTTTAAGCGGCATAATAACTCTGGGGAAATAAACTTTACCAAATATCCCGGCATTGGCGGTAAAAGTGTTAGATGTTTTAGTTAGGCTCTCATTAAAATAATTCCAAGCTGTAATTCCAGCGAGATTAAATAAAAATGGTGGCACATTACCGGTAGGAATATTGGCTATATTATTAAAGACCAGGGTAAAGATCACCGAGGTAAATAATGGTTGAATAAAAAACCACAGCGGCCCAAGTATAGTTTGTTTATAAACCGTTACTATATCACGTTTTACAAACAAAATAAGTAAATCTCTATACTGCCAGATCTCCTCAAAATTAAGATCGATGAGCTTTCGTTTGGGGCTTATCTCGTAGAGCCAGTCGTTATTATTGTTTTTTTCCATCTTTTCAGGCGGTGAAAATAATAATTATTTGTCTGGAAGAATAATTAGCCTATATATATTTCAAATTATATCTATAGTCAGTAATTTGGCCCTACATTTCACAAAGCAAAGAACTTTAAATGCTTATCGTCTCCAATTACCATTATATCCGTGAAAATTTCGCTACTCCTTACCCGAGTATTTTTGGGCTCACTCCCTTGCAATTTAGAACGCAGCTGGAACAACTTTCCCATTTCGGGGAGTTTATTTCGCAAGATGATTTATTGAATTTCCGCGATAAGCCATTAGACAAAAACTATTTCCTCATCAATTTTGATGACGGATTGAGAGAACAATATGAGCTGGCAAAACCTATTCTGGAAGCAATGGGAATTCCCTACATATTTTTTATCAACACCTCAAACTTTAGCGAAAAAAAAGTTTCCCTGGTACACAAGATACATTTATTGAGGTCGCAAGTCGCTCCTGGAAAGCTATTGAAAAAATTAAAAGCTAATACGCTTACGGATATGGAAAAAAAAGCTGCCTTACACCACTATAATTATGACACAAAGGAAAACGCCATCTTAAAATACTTTCTTAATTTTAAATTAGGTCTTGAAGAGCAAAAGGGTTTTATTGAGCCTTTATTTTCAGAGGTTTTTAATGAAGATGAAGTCGTGCAAGATTTATATTTCTCAGAAGCAATGCTTCAGGATTTACATAAAAAAAATGTTTTGGGTTCCCATTCTCATCTACATTTACCATTAAGTAGAATTGAAACTTCAGAAGTAAAAGAAGAATTAATAAACACCCAGAACTTCTTTTTAGAGAAATTTGGACAAAAGGCACAAGCTTTAAGTTACCCTTACGGATCTAAAGATTCTTGTGAAGGAATTGGGGATTTATTGCAGGAAGCAGGATTTCAACTGGGTTTTACTATGGAAAGGGCTGCTAATCAGTCGCTCGAGGAAGACAGTTTACTGCTGGCAAGATATGACTGTAATGACCTGCCCGGCGGAAAAAACGATTTATTTAATAACCAAAATCCTTTTGAAAAAGCGGCTTTAAGAAAATGGCATACCGATGAAAATAGTGGTACTCACAAGCGATAGTTTACGGCATAAATATATAGCGCATTGCCTGGCAGAGCAATTGAACCTGGTTTTGGTAATCACTGAAAAGAAATCTCCTGCTATAACCGATACTTCGTCTCTTGATAAGGAAGATGCAGCTCTTATTGAACAACATTTTCTAAAGAGAAAAGAATCGGAAGAAGAATATTTTGGCTTGTATCGGGATTTCCCTTCTACCTCTGAATTACTGGAAATAAAACACGGCCAGATAAATTCACCAGAAGTAATGGAAGCAATAAAAAATACGCAGCCAGACTTCATTATTCTTTTCGGCACTTCTATAATTAAGGAAAAACTCTTAAATAAATATCCCAGGCGTATCATTAATTTACACCTGGGGCTTTCTCCTTATTACCGGGGTTCGGCCACCAACCTGTTCCCATATTATTACGAGGAACCCGAATGTGTTGGTGGAACCATCCACCTGGCCACCCCGAAAGTTGATAAAGGAGAAATACTACACCAGTTTCGGCCTGATATAAGGCTGGGAGACAGCTTGCATTATATTGGAAATAAGGTAATATTAAAGGGAGGAGAAGTACTACCCGAAATTCTAAGAAAATACGAGAAAGGAGAGCTTAAACCGAAAAAACAAACAGGTTCGGGACGCATATGCAGGAACAAGGATTTGAGTCCGGATTTACTCAGGAATATTTATAAAGAATTTGAGAAGGGGCTCATCACAGAGTATCTTCGGGAAAAGGAGAAGCGGGATGCGGAAAAACCTATTATTGAGTAAAGGGGTTTCACGGATTAATATTAAATGAAAATAATACAATTGCCGTCACTTCGAGTGAATTCAAACCGGTGAAAGCAGGTTTGAATTTGTATCGAGAACCCCTGACATTAATCTCAATTATAAATCAACGGTTCCCAAAAAATCCTATATTTGAACCAAGCTATCTACCACCTAATTTGAAACCCAAAAAGAAAATACTAATCCTCCTCCCCGATGGGGTGGGACTGCGAAATTTCGCTTTTACCTCCTTCGTGGAGATTGGGGAACAAATGGACTGGGAAGTGATCTTTTGGAACCATACCCCTTTTGATCTTGAGGAATTGGGTTATAAGGAGATCAAACTAAAAGGAAACGCCTGGGCGAAAACCGATTTATTGAAACGAGCTAAAATCGAAGCTGAACTAGACCATTTTACCGAGAAATTCAGGGATCCGGTGTACCAAACTTATAAGTTTCGAGCTTCCAACAAAAATCTTAGAGGAAAAGTAAAAGCTGGAATAGCTCAAGGCCTGGTGACCACTCATAAAGGTGAAAAAGGACTGCACAAATTGAGAACTAAAATGAAATCTTCCGAGCGAAAAGGAGATTATTATCAAAAGTGTAAAACAGTTCTAGAAAAAGAAAATCCAGATTTTATTTTTTGCACCAATCAACGTCCGGTGAATGCCATAGCTCCACTAACCGCGGCGCAAGACCTTGGAATTCCTACTTCTACTTTTATCTTCTCCTGGGATAATCTTCCAAAAGCTACCATGGTAGTGGAAACCAATTATTATTTTGTTTGGAGTAGGTATATGCAGGAAGAGTTGCTTACTTACTATCCTCATATCAATGCAGAACAGGTTTTGATCACAGGCAGTCCTCAATTTGAACCACATTTTGATCTAAGCCTGAGACAAGGTAGGGAAGATTTTTTCAAGGAACAAGGACTTGATCTCGCGAAAAAATATATCTGTTTTAGCGGAGATGATATTACCACCTCCCCTGATGACCCTCAATATTTAAATGATTTGGCCCAAGTCATCAGGAATTTAAACTCCAAAGGACATAAATTGAGAATCATCTTTCGGCGCTGCCCGGTAGATTTCTCAGACAGGTATGATAAGGTATTGAAAAAGCATAAAGACCTAATAATTTCTATTGCTCCCAAATGGATGAAAGCCGGGGAAAGTTGGAATTCTGTATTACCGACTAAAGAAGATTTACAACTGCAAATAAATACCATTTTACACTCAGAAGCTGTAGTAAACCTGGCCTCGTCTATGGTGTTTGATTTTGCCGTTTTCGGAAAGCCTTGCTTATATCTTAACTATGAAGCAGAGGAAAAAAACAAGCCTGCCTGGTCTCCTGGAAAGGTTTATAATTTTGTTCATTTCAGGTCGATGCCCACCGGGGAGGAAGTGTTTTGGATTAATTCGAAAGAAGAGATCGAGACTAAACTGGAAGAAGCTTTAAAAAACCCAGGAAAAAAAGTTGTACAAGCCATGGAATGGTTGAATAAAATAAATATTGACCCGGCCGATAAAGCGTCCTTCAGAATCTGGAAACAGATAGATAAGATTATAAATTAAATAACAGGTTCCGGATAGGCAGATTGTCACGCCCTCCCTTGTCGGACTCGCAATGAAAATAAAATCAGTTTATGCATATGCTTTTCTAACCCCAGAATATTCTCACCTCTACTCCAGCCCTTCAGGTGGACTGGGTAACTGCATAAAAAAACCTGGCGGAGCAGCCGGTGAAGAAATATTAATGTATTCGTGTTATTATAATATAAGCAGGAGTATAGACTAAGCTACTATTTAATAAGATCAAAACAATAAGATTAAAACTCCATATATTAATTTGATGAATTAAATTTAGCAATTATGTATCAAAACAGCATAAGCCAATATTTTCATGCTATTCACTTATTTATTAAAGAGTAAAAAATGAATATTCTAAAAAAGGCCCCTTCCATCGAAGGATTTCATAAATTCACTTATAATATTTTAGTTATTACACTAATATTCTATGGTTTTTTTCTCTTTCGAGATATTTTTTTAAAATTTTACCCTTCGGGAGATGAAAACAAATTCCTAAAAGATCTGGTAACAGCAAATGAATTAGGGATCGGACAAGCTGTTTTAGATGGAACTTCAATGCCTTACTTATTTCTCACCTACCTTTTTAATTTAATTATAGATAACCCAATTCTTTCGTTGAAAACCACTAGTCTTATTGTTGGCGTTATCCTATTTTTCGTACTTGTATTATTCGATAAAAAAATTCTACGCATAAGTTCTCAAATCAATACCACTGTGTACTTATGGCTTGCCTATTTAATTGTGACTCAAGCAACTATTTTTCAGGGAATCAATGATATTCTTTTAGCCTTATTTGGTAACTTATTTTTCATCTCATATTTAATGATAAAATCTAAAAAATGTAAAAATGTTTTATTAATAAGTACTTTATTAGCACTCATGTTGCTCACCAGAAAGATGGCTTTGACTTATTTACTCTTATTCTTTTGCCTATACTTTATTCTTACCTTTTTCTTTAATAATATCCATTTCAATTATAGGAATGGACTCCAACTACTGTTTACATTTAGTTTTGTTTTCATAATCTTGAATTCCTATTCATTGATTAAACAACAGACATTTTCCTTCGATGATAAAATTCTTTCTGGCCCAGTAAACTGGGCCCAATGGGATTATCATAATGCATTATTAGTAGATTCAGGAGATCAAGAAAGATTCAAGCATATTAATATAAAAGAAACTGAGATTTACCTAAATGAACACGGTCAAAACTCCTTACCAAATAATTTTTATGAAATGATTTTTTTTAATCCAATCCTTACAATCAAAGAATTCTTTATAGATTGTACAGTAGCGACAAAATATTTAATACGACAAACTGGCTTATTGATTTTCCCTTTTCTTATTTTCTTATTGGTTAGGATTAAAAAAGTCTATCAAACAAAATCAATAACCAAAACTGACTTTATATACTTTTATTCACTACTCTATTTTTTAATGATTTGTTTCATAGTAATTACAAATATTCAACCAAGATGGTTTTTGGTATTTCTTCCAATTACTATACTTTTAATCTCAAAAGACCTAACCAAATTGTCTAAAGAAAATCAGCGATTTTTTTCAATCTTGAATAATCTAACTTTAATTATTATGTGTCTTCCATATCTTATTAATAAGTTAAATTTATTTATTTAGTGACTATTCTGATGGTATTTTCCAAAATTTATCCAGACCAAAGGATGTAAGTGAATTCAATAATTTGGTTAATCCTAAACTAAGGGGCACTTAATCAAATATGAGCCTTTCCTAATAAATATAATCAATCGCTTATTCTAAATTGCTTTGCCGATATGCACCTAGCCTTCCTCACCCCAGAATACCCACACCCCAACTCCACCCCCTCCGGAGGACTTGGCACCAGCATTAAAAATCTGGCGGAGCAGCTGGTAAAAAAAGACCACAAAATTAGTGTTTTTATCTATGGACAGGAAAAAGATCTTGTTTTTCGGGAAGAGTGCATCAGGTTTCATTTTATCAAACAATTAAACTATGATTTCTTTGGTTGGTACCGCTATCGGAAATATTTGCAATCTTACCTAAATAAAGTTATCCTCGAAGAAAAGATAGATGCCGTGGAAGCTCCCGACTGGACCGGGATAACTGCTTTCATAAAGCTGAAGTGTCCTCTAGTGATAAGAATGAATGGGAGTGACTCCTACTTCTGCAGGCTGGAAGGGCGATCCCAAAAGAAAAAAAACTTTTGGTTTGAGAAGTCGGGTTTAAAAAATGCAGATCATTTGCTCTCGGTAAGTAAGTTTACGGCAGAAAAAACCAGGGAAATTTTTAAGCTAAAGAAAGAAATCACAGTCATTCCAAACTCAGTGGATTTAAATAATTTTAGCCCGACAGGTGAAGTTGTGATCCAGGATAGCATCCTGTATTTTGGGAGTATCATAAAGAAAAAAGGAGTGCTGGAATTGGCGGAAATCTTTAATCTCATCTACAAAAAGAATCCCAATGCCCGTCTAATAATGGTCGGTCGGGATGTAGGTGATATCCAAACCGGAAAATCAACAAAGGTCTTGTTCGAGGACATCTTAAATGAGGAGTCTCGTGGGAATGTTAGCTGGTTAGGGAGTTTGCCTTATGAAAAAGTAAAGGCGCAGATTTCTAAAGCCGTGGTTATCGTCTTACCCAGCTTTGCCGAGGCGCTACCTATGACCTGGTTGGAAGCGATGGCGATGGAAAAGGCGATAGTAACCTCAGATATCGGCTGGGCAAAAGAGGTAATGATTGATGGGGAAACCGGTTATACCGTAAATCCTAAAGATCACGCTGCCTATGCAGAGAAAGTTCTAACACTGCTCAGCAACCGGGGTTTAACAGAACAGATGGGAGTTGCAGCGAGGAAACGGGTGATTGAAAAATTTTCTACGGAAGTAACCGTGGAGAAGAATATTTGGTATTATGAATCGGTGATTAGTTAAATTCGGAATTCATTGTTTAAGGATTCCTGTCTTTTCTATATATCACTTAGCCGCCGGCCGCTGGAGTAGCAATCAGTTAAAAACTTCCACTACTTCTACTAAAAGACGACAGCCCAAGTGAATTCAATCGGAGGTAGCAAAATGGAATCTGTATCGATTCTTCTCAATACGCGTTATACTCCTCGATCGCTACGTATAACACGAAGCGACGGGGAGATTTCAAAGATAAAACCAACCTGTCCAGAATCTGGTCGAGAGGTCAACCCAAGTCTAATGAAAAGGGCAACTATCCAGCAATCCTTCCTGTACTTTTTTCAACTTCTTTTGTTCCGGCAAAAGTGGTTTGCCCTGCATTAATTGTAATAATTCTTCAACCGATTTGCCAGTTTCTATAAAGTCGGCTTTATAATATTTTATTTTTAAAGATTTGAAATAATCCTGATACTTTATCCCATTTCCGAAGATCTTATCAGAAAATTCTACCCAAAGCGCCGGGATTTTATAGGTATGGGCTACAATAAGTCCGTGCAAAGAGGAAGAAATGATATTCTTACAGCTCAGGATTTCTCTTGTAGTTTCTTCCACATCCATAGTGAGTAGATCGATTACTTTAATCCCAGACTCATGTTGAAAAAGCTCCACCGCTTTTTTGTAATCGTGATAATGTGGAACAATCCCAATTTTATATTTTCTCTCTACTTGTGGATTATAGTATTTTGGTAATAAAAGCACCGGATCCCCATATACTTTGGGACAGTGATAACCGAGTTTCAATAAGAATTCCCTGGTTTGTGGTCCCCGTACCGCCCTAAAATCGGCTTCGGCAATTTCCTGTTCGTGATCTATAATTCCGCTTCCCCAAACAATACTATTTTTATCGGCGTGATGCAAAATACTTCCTACCGCCAGAAAATTTGTTTTATTTCTTTTATACCACGGCTGCTTTTTAGGATGAACAAATTTCACAGATTTGCCGCTTATTTTCTCTACCAGGTACTTTGATAGCAAATCCCCATAATTCTCTTTTTCTCTAAAAATAAATTTGATCTCACTCCAATAAAACAAAGGAATTTCTTTTCCCTGGAAAGAGTTTCGTTTTTTATTTTTCAAAATATAGAACTGGATTTTTAAAGAATATTAATAAGGTCAAGCCTTCAAATATATTGAAAATATGTTTAGTTGGCAGTCCTTAGTCTTTAAACTGTAGTTTTATAGTTCCGACGTCAAACTTCTGAATTAATTTGGAGGATAATATTAAAAAATCCCACGTTATTGCAATGGAAGAACGATTGAAGAAATCCAATTTATAAATCTCATCAAAAGATTACCGCGTTCCTTCTTCACTAGTAATGACGAATAGAACCAATAATAAAGAGAAAATATTGTTCATTCTTGTCTATTCAGTTTCCAGTGTGGAGTCCCAGTGGTAAAAACAAAAACAATAAACGGCATTTCCCAACAGATTTGCTACTTTAGCGATACCAGCCTTCCAACCAAATGAAGGAGTTCAAGAAATTAACTGATAACCCACAACTGACCACCGAAAATGCTCAAACGAAAAATCTGCGTAGTCGTAACCGCAAGGCCTTCTTACAGCAGGATAAAAACTGCACTTACTGCAATAAATGAGCATCCTGAGCTAGAGCTTCAATTGGTAATTGCAGGTTCGGCTTTATTAGATCGCTATGGAAACGCGGTAGATTTTATTGAAAAAGATGGTTTTGAGATCGCCGCAAAAGTATTTATGGTACTGGAAGGAGAAAATCCTACTACTATGGCCAAAACAACAGGGCTGGGAGTAATGGAGCTCACTAATGTTTTTTATAACCTAAAACCCGACGCCGTACTTACCATTGCCGACCGGTTTGAGACCATTGCCACTTCTATCGCTGCAGCTTATCAAAATATTCCCCTGGTACATATCCAGGGAGGTGAAGTTACAGGAAGCATTGATGAAAAAGTAAGGCACGCCAACACCAAATTAGCCGATCTTCACCTAGTAGCTTCAGAAGATGCCAGGGATCGAGTTATAAAACTGGGAGAAATTCCTGAAAAGGTAATCAACACCGGCTGCCCTTCTATAGATTTAGTAAAAGAGATATTGAAAAGTCCCAAACTGGATTTTGATCCTATCGAAAAATATGGGGGTGTAGGCTCTAAACTTGACTGGAAGACCGGTTATATTGTGGTTATGCAGCATCCGGTTACTACCGAATATCAACAGGCAAAATCACATATAACCGAAACTTTAAAGGCCATAAAAAAATTAGACCTACCAACTTTCTGGTTTTGGCCTAATGTGGACGCAGGATCGGACGGAACATCTAATGGGATAAGAACTTTTAGGGAAATTGAAAAACCGAAAAACATTCATTTTTTCAAAAATATGGAACCGAAAGATTTTTTAAGGCTCTTAAAGAACTCCAAAGCTTTGGTAGGTAATTCCAGTGCCGGTTTGCGGGAATGTGCCTATTTAGGCGTACCTGTGGTAAACATTGGAAACAGACAGTACAGACGTATACGCGCAAAGAATGTGACCGATGTAAATTATGATTTAGATAAAATTTTAAAAGCAACCCAAAAATCAATTAATACTAAGCATTTTGAGTCTTCAGAGATTTACGGAAAAGGGAATTCCGGAGAAAATATTGCTGAAATTTTAGCGACTTCAGAACTAACTTATAGCAAAACAATTACCTATTAAATTTCAAAAATCTGCTTCATTATGAATATTTTAGGTCTTATTCCCGCTCGCGGTGGCAGCAAAGGTATTCAGGGTAAAAACATTCAACTCCTGGGAGGAAAACCATTATTGCAATATTCCTTAGAAGCAGCAAGAAAAGCAAAACTTTTAAATAAGGTTATTCTGAGCTCAGATGAGGAAGACATTATTCAAATCGCAAAACAGCTTGAGATCGAGGTCCCTTTTAAGAGACCTGAAAACCTGGCTGAAGATTCCAGTTCTAGCCTGGAAGTTGTTCAGCACGCCTTAAATTTTTACCTGAAGCAGGGAATTAATTTTGATGCCGTATGTTTATTACAGCCTACAACTCCATTTAGAAAGCCCGAATTTATTGATGAATGCATACTAAAATTTAAAGATGGTAATTTTGACTCATTAGTTTCGGTGCGAGAAGTGCCCAAAGAATATAATCCGCATTGGGTATTTGAAGAAAATGAGGGAGCGCTAAAAATTTCTACTGGTGAAAAGGAAATAATAAGTAGAAGACAGGATTTACCGAAAGCTTATCATAGAGATGGGGCGATTTACCTGACTAAAACCGAAGTGCTTTTGAACGAAAACTCTCTTTACGGGAAAAATATTGGTTTTGTAGACATCACCCCCTTTCCTTATGTAAATATTGACACACCGGAAGATTGGAAAAAAGCAGAAGAGATATTGGAAAAAATGAGAGATAAAAATAATGTTGGAGATTAATTATGAATCTATTTCGTCACCCTGAATTTATTTCAGAGCCTGCTCCGAAATTTATTTGGAGGTCAAACTCGATTAGAATTACTATCATATTAGATCCTGAAACAAGTTCAGGATAACGATTAAAAATTTCAAAAAGTATTGGAAGTTTATAAATGGACTGATACCATCTATCAATAAATTAGATTCTGAAATAAATTCAGAATGACGATAAAATGTATTTTCAATAAGCTCAGATCCAGAAGTATTTGGATAGATCTTATTTAAAAATAAAAGCAAAATATAATTAAAACATGTGCGGAATCGCAGGGATAATTTCAGCAAAACATAACATCGGAAATCTTCAGGAAATACTGAAACTCCAGCAGCATCGCGGCCCCGATCATACCGGGGAATATGTTGATCCCGGATATTGTGCCCTGGGTCATAACCGACTTTCCATCATTGATCTTACCTCAAAAGCGAATCAACCCTTTAGAGATAATTCCGGGCGTTATCACCTTACATTTAATGGTGAAATATATAATTATATAGAATTAAGACAGAAGTTACAGGCTTACTATAATTTCAAAACAACATCCGACACCGAAGTTTTACTGGCTGCATTCATAGTTTGGGGGAAATCCTGTCTGAATCATCTCAACGGTATGTTTTCTTTTGCTATTTGGGATAGTTATAAGAAAAAACTATTTGCTGCGCGCGATAGATTTGGCGTAAAACCTTTATTTTATTCCGAAGAAGATCAGGAATTCTATTTTAGCAGTGAAATTAAAGCCTTACAGAGCATATTGGAGCGGAATCAGCCGAATGAGAAAGTCTGGGCTAATTATTTTGCTTATGGCTCTTACGGGATGCCCAGAGAGACTTTTTACCATAATATCCAGCAGCTTCCTGGAGGACATTTCTTAGAATATCATGATGGAAATTTAAAGATCAGTAAGTGGTATGATTTTGAAGAACGGGTGAAGAAAAGTGCTAAAACCCTTTCATTTGAAGATGCCAAAAAGGTTTATTCTGAAATTTTATCTGATAGTATTTCGCTGAGATTTCGAGCTGATGTGCCTATTGGGTTTAATATTAGTGGTGGGGTTGATAGCTCACTTTTATTGGCTTTGGTAAATCGACTTCAAAATAACAAAAATATTCAGGCTTATACATTTTATACCGGGAACGAAAATTATGACGAACTACCTTGGGTAGAGAAAATGATTGAAACTACGCAGAATCTACTAAAAAAAGTAAAGATACGGCCGACTGATGTTATAGAGAATGCACAATTTTTAAGTGATATTCAGGACGAGCCTTATGCCGGCTTACCTACTTTATCCTATGCTGCTTTATTCCAAGCAGCAAAAGAAGACGGAATAAAAGTACTACTGGACGGCCAGGGAATGGACGAGCAATGGGCCGGGTATGATTACTATCAGAATTCCGGAAATAGTACTACCATCCAGGGAATGGGAAAAGTAAATCCATTTCGAGTAAATATTCTCAAAAAAGATTTTAGTGAACTGGTTGAAAAGCCCGTCTATCCTACTCCCTTTGACAATGATTTACAAAACCTGCAATACCGGGATATTTTTTATACTAAAATACCACGGGCGCTAAGATTCAACGACCGGATCTCTATGGCTTATAGCACAGAATTGCGAGAACCATTTCTGGACTACAGAATGGTAGAATTTGCTTTTGCACAGCCTAGGAAATACAAGATTTCCAATGGAGTTCAAAAATTTTTAATCAGGAAAATCCTTAAAGAAATAGCTCCGAAAGATCTAAGCTATGCACCCAAACGACCTTTACAGACACCACAAAGGGAATGGCTAGGCAATGAGCTAAAAGACTTTACAGAAGAAAATTTAGAGAAACTTCGATTTTCAAAAGCTTCAGGTTGGTTTGATTTTGATGAAATGCAAAAGGAATGGAAAAATTATCAAAACGGAGACAATCAAAGCGGTTTTCACATCTGGCAGTGGATTAATGCTGCGCTTTTACTTAGTCGATAGACATTAGTGGAGAAAATAATCCT
The DNA here is from genome assembly GCF_002900095.1 of Salegentibacter mishustinae. Classification (NCBI taxonomy): domain Bacteria; kingdom Pseudomonadati; phylum Bacteroidota; class Flavobacteriia; order Flavobacteriales; family Flavobacteriaceae; genus Salegentibacter; species Salegentibacter mishustinae. The sequence goes on from NZ_LLKN01000002.1 coordinate 2,583,362, forward strand.
TAGGACGTAGTCTTTAGTCGGCAGTTTTTTCTAACATCTAATACATAATATAGAGTGAGATTCTGATTAGCTTTAGCGGGGCAAGAAGCGTTCTAACTACGAAAAGAACCTTCCGTCGCTCTTAATGACGAGAAGAAAAAATTGAAACTAGAGAATAAAAAAGACAACATATTCGTATATTTGTGGCGCAAAAAATAGATCGGGAGATCTTAGTCTTAAAACAGTAGTTTTTATGTTCTAACGTTTAAACACTACAAACTACTGACTATCTTCAAAAGATTACCACGCTCCTGTGTCGCTCGTAATGACGACGAGAATCAAGAAGCAAATATTCGAGTATTCGTGGCTAAGTAGTCTACAGACTTACGACTATAAAACCTACTCAAAATTTCGCATCGCTTTCTTCCACCAGCGTTTGAATTTTCGGGTGGGATCAGATTTTTCTACGTAGCCTTTAGAATATCGGTTATATCCATACCCGTAGCCATAGCCGTAACCATATCCATAGCCGTAACCATAACCGTATTTAGCCCGGTGTACAAAGTGGTTTAATACAAAACTGATGTTCTTAATTTCCCCTTTACTGTATTTCTCGTTGATAGACTCCAACATGCCACGCTTGGTGTAATCCTGGCGCACCAGGTAGATTGTGGCATCGGCATGTTTTACAAGGTTTAAAGCATCGGCAACCATCCCAATTGGTGGGGTATCCAGGATGATATAGTCGTATTTCTGTTTTAATTCCTCCATCAGCTTATCCATTTGCTCATTGATAAGTAACTCTGATGGATTTGGAGGAACCGGTCCGGCGGTGATCACATCCAAATAAGGAATTTTACTTTGCTGAATAATCTCATCACTACTCGCCTGGTCTATCAAGTAATTTACCACTCCCAGATCGTTATTCAGTTGGAAATCATCAAAAATCTTCGGCTTTCTTAAATCGACCCCAACAAGTACCGTTTTTCGTTCGCTTAGCGCAAAAACGGTCGCCAGGTTCATTGCGCAAAAAGTTTTTCCTTCCCCTGAAACCGAAGAAGTAATCAATAAAGTTTTAGAACCGGTAACGCCCTGTTTTTTATACATAAACTGCAAACTAGAGCGCAAGCCTCTAAAACCTTCTGAAATAGAGGATTTTGGATTATTAAAAACAACCAGGTTAGAATCGGTTTTACTTTTTCCAATCATCCCCAGGATAGGGATTGGTGATAAACGTGTTACTTCCTGGGCGTTATGAATATTGGTGTTCATAAAAACTAACAGGAATACAAAAGTTAGCGGAATTACGCCCCCTACCAATACAGCCATCACATAGTTAAGCTGGGTATTCGGGCCAATTTGTCCGCCACCGGTATCTTTAGCCGAATCGATCACCATCACATCACTTACATTCGCTGCTTTAATTAATCCGGCTTCGCTCCTCTTTTCAAGGAACATATTGTAAGATTTTTCATTAAGGCTGTAACGACGTTGAATTTTAAGCAAATCCTGCTCTTCCTGTGGAAGTTTACTGATCTCGGATTCCAGTTGGGCGATTTGCCGATTAATATCCTGCTGCTCTTCTCGCAATAAGCCTCTGGAAGAGCTGATATTCTCCAGCAAAATAGATTTAACCGAATTTATTTGCCGGTCTATATCGTCAAAAACCGGGGAATTTTCTTTTAGAGAATACTGGTAATTACTTCTTTCTTCTGCCAGGGCAATAATTCGGGATACGCCGCTGGCAATACTTCCTTCAGAAATTCCCGCTACAGAAGGCGCTGGAACATTGGAATAATCTTTACGGGTTTCCAGGTAATTTCTTAAGGTTTCGTAATAAGAAAGTTGCCGCCTGATATCTTCTTTTCTAAGATCTAAAGTTGAAAGCCTATTAGAAAGCTGGGAGCTTTCCGCAGAAATATCCATTATGGCATTTTCATTCCTGAATTGATTCAGCTCTGCTTCAACCAATTTCAAAGCTTCAGATTGAACTGCCAAACTGGAATCTATAAACCGAATGGTTTTTGTGGCAAAAAGGTTCTTCCGCGCCAGCATATTTTCACTAAGCACGCGAACAGTTCCATTAAGGTAATCTACAATCCTGTCTTTATTTCCTCCGGTTTGACTCATTTTCAGCACAGACGAACCTTGAGATTCAGGACTTACATTTACATTTCGATATTTCCCAACGGCGGAGTCAAAATTCATAAAACTCACATAAAAAGGAGTTCCCGCCTGCAAAGGTTGATCTACCCTTAGTATAGTTCCATTAAAAAAAGGAAGCCGAACCTGTTCTCCCGATTTATAAGTCTTACTAAACTCTTTAGGTTCTACCTCGCGGTAAGTTTTTTCTTTAGTTTTATAATTTTGAAGACTCAAACTTGCCGGTACATTGGCTTTTAAGTTGTAGGTAAGGGAATCTACAAATGTGATCGTCATCGTTACATTTATAGCCTGAGCTTTTGCCGTATCTGCCACCACTGTGAACGGAGTGCTGCCATAAGCATCTATACGTTGATATTCACCTTCCTTTAAATATTGAGTATAAAACTGAAGTTCTTCTACCACCTCTTCGTTATGCGACCGTGATCGTAAGATGGTCATTGCCGTATTAACCTTATCTGAAGTTCCTCCCCAGTTAAAAGTTAAACTGGTATTGCTGGTAAAGAATGGATTCTGATCATCTTTTATAGAAATGGAATTTCCCAGGTTATAAACCGGTAATTTCCTAACATTATTGTAGTAGGCAACCGCCAAACTAATCCCCACCGAAAGTAAAATTAGCTTCCAGTAACTTATAACTTTTAGTACAAAACCTTTAAAATCGAAGGTTGAGCCAACATCTGATATGTGATCGTCTTCGTGCGCCATTTAAATCCTGCTAAATAATAAGATGGTTGTGGTTACAAAAGATAAAATAGTTACTCCAGTTCTAAATATTTCCAATCCGGTTGTACCCAATCCCAGCGCCTTTTGTGGCAAAGCGTTTACCAAAATAAGATCGTTGGGTTGTATATAATAATATTCACTTTGGGTAGCATCAATATCGGTTAGATCTATTTTATGAACTTCTTCGCCGTATGGATATTGCCTTATAATCTTTACATTTTCCATATCGCCATATTCAGAAATTCCACCGGCATTCGCCACGGCTTCCATGATGGTTACTTTTTCTTTATAGATTACCTGGCTGCCGGTTCCTATTTCTCCAAGCGTGGTATATCGTATCCCCGCCAGTTTTACAGTTACAAAAAGATTGGCTTCCTCTCTAAAGTAATTTTCCAGCAATAAATTTTCTATTTTCTCTCTTATCTCCCTTTCGGTATAACCTAAAACGTTTACTTCTCCCAGGGTTGGCACACGAATATTCCCGTGATCGTCTACCGTGAAACCATCAAAATAAACCCGCTCTTCGGTCGTAGCATTATTATCAGCTTCTCCTACGGGATTAAACATGCCCACAAGTTCCTGGTCCAGCGCTTTAACCCTAATACTCAAAAGGTCTCCGGTTTGGATGCGATATGGTTTTTTTAATTGTTGAATCTGGATAATACTATCCATTTCTCGATCCTTACCCTGCAGGTAAGTTGTTTTTTTAGTAGAAATACAAGACGAGAAACTTAAAACTCCCGCCATTAAGATTAAAATGAGATAGTATCTTTTCAGCATATTTTGCTATTGATTCGGGATATCAAGATGATTTAAATCGACCAACGACTATTTTCACAGCCAGCCTGTATCTTAATTTAGATAGTTTTAACAAATATAGTTTTTGTAGGCTAATAATAAAATTAAGTCGCAATTTTCCTTTTATTTTGCACAAAACTCAAGTCTGTGAATTATTTAAGTGTAGAAAATATTGCTAAAGCCTACGGGGAACGCGTGTTATTTGAAGATATTTCCTTCGGAATCAATGAAGGTCAGAAAGTAGGATTTATAGCTAAAAATGGAACCGGAAAAACTTCGCTGCTGGATATCCTGGCCGGTTTCGATGCGCCAGATGCCGGTAAAGTGGTGTACAGGAAGGATATTACTACTGCCTTTCTTCCGCAGGAACCCAATTTAGATCCGAATTTAACGGTAGAGGAAACTATATTTTCTTCAGATAATGAAATCCTGAATATAATAAATCGTTACGAAAAAGCCCTTAAAAACCCTGATGATGCCGAAGCTTATCAAAAAGCTTTTGAAGAAATGGACGCTGCACAAGCCTGGGATTTTGAAACCCAATACAAGCAAATTTTATTTAAACTGAAGCTGGACGATCTTTCCAAAGAAGTGAAACATCTATCAGGCGGACAAAAAAAGCGACTTGCGCTTACCGTGATGTTACTCCAAAAACCGAATTTCATAATAATGGACGAGCCTACCAACCACCTGGACCTGGATATGATCGAGTGGCTGGAAGAATATTTTAAGAAGGAGAACTTCACCATTTTTATGGTTACTCACGACAGGTATTTCCTGGAACGGGTTTGCAACGAGATCGTTGAGCTGGATCACGGCAATCTTTACACCTATAAAGGGAATTACGGCTATTACCTTGATAAGAAAGATGCAAGGATGGCCCAGGAAGCCACCAATACCGAAAAAGCCAAACAACTTTACAAAAAAGAACTGGAATGGATGCGCCGCCAACCCAAAGCGCGTACCACAAAATCTAAATCCAGGATAGACGATTTTCAGGATATTAAAGATCGTGCTCACAAGCGCCGGCAGGATCACGAAGTGCAGCTGGAGTTAAATATGGAACGCCTGGGAAGCAAAATTGTGGAACTTCATAATATTGGTAAGTCTTTCCAGGATAAACAACTGCTGGAAAATTTCAGCTATAATTTTAAGCGCGGAGAACGCATTGGTATAATCGGGAAAAACGGTACAGGAAAATCAACATTCCTTAATATTCTAACCGGAGGAATTAAACCCGATACCGGCAAAGTAGTGATAGGGGAAACTATAAAATTCGGTTATTACACTCAGTCGGGAATTAAAATTAAACCCGGTCAAAAAGTTATTGAAGTGATTCGGGAGTTTGGCGATTATATTCCTTTGAAAAAAGGCCGCCAAATTTCGGCACAGCAACTTTTAGAGCGCTTTTTATTCGACCGTAAAAAACAATATGATTTTGTTGAAAAACTAAGTGGTGGCGAACGAAAACGACTTTACCTATGTACAGTGCTTATTCAAAACCCCAACTTCCTGATTCTAGATGAACCTACTAACGATCTTGATATCGTTACGCTGAACGTATTAGAAAGCTTTCTGCTAGATTTCCCGGGATGCTTATTGGTGGTTTCCCACGACAGGTATTTTATGGATAAGATTGTTGATCACCTTTTCGTATTTCAGGGCAATGCAGAAGTTCAGGATTTTCCAGGAAATTACACCGATTATCGTGCATATGAAGATAGTGCTATTATAGAAGCCAGGGAAGAAACTTCAGAAAACGATACTAATAAGAAAGATTGGAAAAAAACCAGTTCGGGCACCAAACTAAGTTATAACGAACAAAAAGAGTTTGAAAAACTGGAAAAAGAAATCGCAAAACTAGAGCAGAAAAAAGAGAAACTTCAACAAAAATTCTTAGAAGATCTGGATCCCGATGAAATTAAAGAAAACTCCATAAAACTTCAGGAAATAGATGATACCATAGAAACTAAAACCGAACGCTGGTTTGAGCTTGGTGCGAAGGCGGAGTAGTTTCAGTTGTGAGTTGTGAGTTGTGAGTTGTGAGTTGTGAGTTCAAACTAATTTTAAAATTCAACATATGAAAAGTTATAGGGATTTAGATATCTACAATCTTTCTTTTGAATACGCACTGGAAGTTCACAAAGTTTCACTCAAACTTCCTAAATTCGAATTATATGAGCAGGGTAGTCAGGTAAGAAGGTCCTCAAAAAGTATCAAAGACAATATCGTTGAAGGATATAGAAGAAGAACTTACAAACAAGATTTTATAAAATTTCTGGTATATTCACACGCTTCACTTTTAGAATGTTTATCACAATTGGAAACGATTGACGAATTATATGAAATCGAAGAAATAAAAACGCTAAGATCAAAATACGACCTTTTAGGCGGTAAAATTTATTCATTTATTCAATACGTAGAAAAAAACTGGAAGTCCTGATTTTTCAACCGAAAACTGAAAACGGAGAACTCATAACTGACAACCGCTAGCTTGCATCTAAAATCCTACATAAAATTCCTTTTAAAATCCCAGAATCAACACGGGTTGCACTCACCATTTGTGTACGATTTGGTGACAAATTGCTTTTATGATAAAAGAAAATATAAAGAATATAAGCTTCTACACAAATACCGGAAAGATCTCTTAAAGAATAATAAAAAAATTCGGGTGACCGATTTTGGTGCCGGGAGCAGGGTGTTTACCTCAAACAAACGTACAATTTCAGCGATTGCTAAAAATGTTGGAATTCCGAAGAAAAGGGCCAGATTTTTATTTCGGCTATCCAATTACCTAAACTGCAAGAATATTTTAGAACTGGGCACGTCCCTGGGAATCGGTACCGCTGCACTAGCTGCGAATAAAAAAAGCAAAGTTCTAAGTATCGAAGGTTGCCCTCAAACGGCCGATGTGGCCAGAAATCAATTAGAGAAATTCGGGTTCAATAATATTGATCTTAAAGTGGGAGAATTTGAAGAAATTCTTTCAAAATTTGTAGTATTTCCTAATAAAACCACAAACAACGAACAACAAATCCAGTACGATTTAATTTATTTTGATGGCCACCATACAAAAGAAGCGACCTTAAACCATTTTAAGCAGTTGCTTCCAACCGCCCATAACGATACTGTATTTATTTTTGATGATATTCATTGGTCTCCCGGAATGGAAACTGCCTGGGAAGAGATTAAAGCGCATCCAGAAGTAAGAGTAACGATTGACACATTTTTCCTGGGACTTGTATTTTTTAGAAGGGAACAGGCAAAACAGCATTTTACAATAAGGTTGTAACAAAAAGAGCAAAGCAGCGTCCTATAAACACAAAATTATTTTGGCATGAGTAAAGTCATTGAAATTAGGCAAATTACCAGGGATTTTCCACTGGGAAATGAAGTGGTAAAAGTTTTAAAAGGTATAGATCTCGATATAGATAGAGGGGAATATGTAGCGATTATGGGACCCTCTGGATCAGGAAAGTCTACTTTAATGAATTTACTGGGCTGTTTGGATACGCCAACTTCCGGAACTTATATTCTAAATGGAAAAGACGCCAGCCAAATGGGAGACGATGAACTTGCTGAAATTAGAAACAAAGAGATCGGTTTTGTTTTTCAGACCTTTAACCTGCTTCCCAGGACTACCGCTTTAGAAAATGTTGCTTTACCAATGATCTACGCCGGTTATAGTAAAACCGATCGAACAAAACGGGCTGAGGAGGTTTTAACAAATGTTGGGCTTGGAGATAGAATGGACCATAAACCCAACCAGCTTTCGGGTGGACAGCGTCAAAGAGTTGCCGTTGGTAGAGCTTTGGTGAATAAGCCTTCTATAATCCTGGCTGATGAGCCTACCGGAAACCTGGATTCCAAAACCTCTGTAGAAATCATGAATCTTTTTGATGAAATTCATGCCGCAGGAAATACGGTAATCCTGGTTACCCACGAAGAAGAAATCGCAGAACACGCTCACCGTATTATACGCCTTCGCGATGGAATGGTAGAAAGCGATGAACGAAAAGAGGTTATTAGCCAATAGGTGGTTACCCGGGATAAATTTCTTTCCAAAATTGCCTAAATCAGATTTTTTCATCCGACTCAAAAAAGCTTGCATATAAGCCGGACTTCTGCATTTTTCAGAAATTATCAGGTCGTTTTATGGAATTACAACGTAGGCTGATTTCCAAATCTGAAAGCTTCACATAAAAAGGATTATTCTTAACTTTGAAATCTAAATAATCATTAAAATGAAGCATAAATTTGGAATTTTACTGCTTGCACTTGCAAGCATTTTTATTTCCTGTAACGACCAGGAAAAACAAGCGAATAATAACCAGGAACAGACTGAAACCACAAAGAATAGTTCTGTTAAGGTAGATGAATTCGCAGATATTAAGATTCTTAGGTATGAAATACCGGGATGGGAAAATTTAGACCTCAAAGAACAAAAGTTAGTTTATTATCTAACCCAGGCAGGCCTTGCCGGGCGAGATATTATTTGGGCTCAAAACTACAAACACAACTTAAAGATTAGAAAAGCTTTAGAGAATATTTATGCCAATTACGAAGGTGACAAAGATTCTGAAGATTGGAAAGCTTTTGAAACTTACCTAAAACGAATTTGGTTTTCAAATGGTATTCACCATCATTATTCTAATAGTAAGATCAAACCAGATTTTGATAAAGAATATCTACAATCATTATTAACTGCTACCAATACAGAACTTAGTGGTGAGCCTTTAGAAGTTATTTTTAACGACAAGGATGCTAAAAAAGTAAACTTAGATGAAGCCGAAGGTTTACTTTCTGGATCTGCAACCAATTTTTACGGAGCAGATGTTACTGCTGCTGAAGTTGAAGAATTCTATGCAAATAAAAAATCTCCTAATCCAGAGAAACCACTTTCTTTCGGCCTTAATTCTAAACTTATCAAAGAAAACGGCCAGTTAAAGGAACAGGTTTACAAGGTTGATGGCCTATATGGTGATGCAATTGCTGAAATTATCAAATGGTTAGAAAAAGCTGAAGCGGTTGCAGAAAACGAAAAACAAGCTAATGCTTTAGGACTTCTTATAGAATATTATAAAACCGGAGATCTTGAAGTTTGGGACGATTATAATGTTGCCTGGGTGGAAGCCACAGAGGGAAATATCGATTATATCAACGGGTTTATCGAAGTGTATAATGATCCATTAGGTTACCGCGGTTCTTATGAGAATATTGTACAGATAAAAGATTTCGATATGTCTCAAAAAATGAAAGTTTTGGAAGACAATGTGCAGTGGTTTGAAGACAACGCGCCTATTATGGATGAGCACAAAAAAGAAGAAGTAGTTGGTGTAACCTATAAAACCGTTATTGTTGCCGGGGAAGCCGGAGATGCTTCACCGAGCACACCTATTGGTGTAAATCTTCCTAATGCAAACTGGATAAGACAGGAGCATGGAAGTAAATCGGTTTCTTTGGGTAATATTATTAACGCCTACAGCAAAGCTGGCGGAAGCGAGAAACTTAAAGAATTCTCTCACGATGAAGAAGAGATTGAGCTAAGTGAGCAATACGGCGAACAGGCCGATAAATTGCATACTGCACTCCACGAAGTAGTGGGCCACGCATCTGGTAAAATCAACCAGGGAGTTGGCCAGACCAAAGAAACCTTAAAAAGTTATGCCTCTACAATGGAAGAAGGTCGCGCTGATTTAGTGGGACTTTATTACCTGATGGATCCAAAATTAGAAGAATTAGGATTAACTGATGATCATACGAAACTGGGAAAAGCGGCTTACAACGATTATATCAGGAACGGAATGCTGGGCCAATTAACCAGGATCGAGATGGGCGAAGACATTGAGGAAGCTCACATGAGAAACAGGATGTGGGTAAGTTCCTGGGTTATTGAAAAAGGGAAAGAAGATGGAGTAATAGAAAAAGTTCAAAAAGACGGAAAAACCTATTACGACATTAAGGATTACGAGAAACTTAGAGAACTTTTTGGAGAGTTATTACGCGAAACTCAAAGAATTAAATCTGAAGGTGATTACGAAGCTGCCAAAAACCTGGTAGAAAATTATGGCGTAAAAGTAGATCAGGAAATTCATAAAGAAGTTTTAGAACGAAATGAGGTTTTTAAGTCAGCGCCTTACAGCGGTTTTGTAAATCCTGAGTTAGTAACCGAAACAGACGAGAATGGTGAAATTACCACTATCAAAGTTACTCAGCCGGAAAGCTTTGAAGAGCAAATGCTGGAGTATTCAAAAAAATATAACTTTTTAAAAGAAGACGCTGGAGCGGAGTAAAAAATTAAGAAGCGAAAATTAATAAATTCCCTTCTTTAATTTTTCTGTAAAATCTAAAACCACGAATACAAATTGTGTTCGTGGCTTTTTATATAAAAAATATTGAAGAGGCTTATTTGAAATAGTTGTTCTAAAAATTCAACTTATACTTTCTTCACGAATTTGGTTAAAATAACGATCTGCTGTCCTTCAACTTTGCCCTCAATTTGTTCTGCATTGTCGTGTACTAGAGAAACCCGGCGCACAGCGGTTCCGCGTTTAGCGGTTAAACTACTGCCTTTTACATTTAAATCTTTAATAAGAACTACAGTATCACCGGCTTCGATTACTGCACCATTGCTATCCTTATGAATAATTTCAGCCGTAGCATTTTCTTTGGAAACCAACTGGGATTTGGCAAAAGCTTTCAGCTCTTCTTCCATATACATCATATCAAGCAAATCCTGTGGCCAGCCTTCGGCTTTTAGTTTAGTCAACATTTGGAAAGCCGTTACCTGAACAGCAGGAACAGTACTCCACATAGAATCGTTTAAACAACGCCAGTGGTTTACCTCTACTTTATCAAAATTTTCCAGTTGCTCGGTGCAAACCTGGCAGGCCATAAAACTTCCATCGGTAGTTTCTCCCGGGAAATTCTCAAGGCTATAAACCTGTAAATTATCTGTAGCACTGCAAAGCTCGCAGGTACTATCGCTGCGTTCCCTTAATTCTTTTTCTAAATTCATTCTTGCCTTTTGAAGTCGCGAAGATAGGTAAAAGAAGAAATTAATAGTTCAGCCATTTCGAAATTTGTTAATTTACTTCTTCCCTGGCCAAAATAACCTTCATTTTCCAATTTCATCCCTCTTTATAAAAACAGTATTTCAATACTACTCAGCTGCTTGAGGCAAAATTATTTAATTCTATGTTTGTAGAATTAAATAATTATTCTACATTTGTAGAGAATAATCTAAACTTGTAGAAAATGAGTCTTTCAAAATCTGAAGAACAATTAATGCAAATCCTCTGGAAACAAGAAAAAGCTTTTATGAAAGACCTTATAGAAGCATACCCGGAACCTAAACCCGCACCTACAACTATTGCCACACTCTTAAAAAGAATGCAGGACAAAAGTTTCGTAGACTATAAACAATATGGCCGTTCCCGGGAATATTTCCCGCTGGTAAAAAAGAAAGACTACTTCTCTAAGCAGTTTAATGGAATTATTAAGAATTTTTTCAATGATTCTGCTTCCCAGTTTGCTTCATTTTTCACCAAAGAAACCAATTTAACCAAAGAAGAATTGGAGGATTTAAAGAAGTTAATAGATAACGAGATAAAAAATAAGTAGTTATGGAATGGTATATTTTAAAATCTGTGACAATCCTGGCCACTTTACTTCTTTTTCACAAGTTGCTTCTTGAGAAAGAAGACATGCATACGTTTAAGCGTTTTTACTTACTCGTTGCGGTAATAGCATCTATTGGAATCCCGCTTATTACCATTACTACCTATATTGATCCTACTTCTCAAAATATTGACCCTGCTTTGCTTCAATCTTCCAAGAAAACTTCAGTAGCAGAAAACCAATCTTTTATGGATTATCTGCCGTTCGTTCTTTGGACCATCTATGCATTGGGAGTGATTTTCTTCAGTATAAAATTCATAAGAAATCTAAGAAAATTATTACTAAAGGTTAGAAAAAATCCCAAGGTGAAGAAGAAAGGTTTCTTGCGAATATTGTTGCAAGAAGAAATTGATCCACATACTTTTTTGAACTATATCTTTCTAAACAAACAGAAGTATGAGCAGAAACAAATTCCAAAAGAAGTAATTATTCATGAAGAAGCACACGCTAATCAAAAACACAGTTTAGATATTATTTTCGTAGAATTTCTGCAGATTATTTTCTGGATAAATCCGCTTATATATTTCTTAAAAGATTTTATCAAACTCAACCACGAGTTCCTGGCCGACCGCGAGGTGCTTAAAAAAGGAATTCAGAAAGCAGAATATCAAACCACATTATTATCATTTTCATCGGGAGATTTACATAGTGATTTTGTAAATCCTATTAATTATTCATCAATCAAAAAACGTTTTACAGTTATGAAAACACAAACATCAAAATCAACCATTTTAGTAAAAAGTCTATTGATCTTGCCTTTAATTTCTATTCTATTTTTTAGCTTCATTAATAAGGAAAAAGTAGAGAATGATCTAAATTCCACCACTCTTATTCTTGAAGTAGATAGGATCGGGCAACTCCTGATGCACGAGAATAAAATTACCATAGAAGAATTGAATAAGCACATAAAAGAGAATAGTTTTACTTCATACCACGTTGAAGTTGTCGAAAATTCTTCACCGGCTATTTTAAAAGACCTAATTCAACTAATGGCTGAAAATAAATTGAAAGGAAGTGTGGCTACCTGTACTACTAACAATAAAGATCAGGAAAAAGCCACTCCTGATATGATTTCAGAACACAACAGGCTGGTTAAACATTATAATTCTATTCCGGAAGAAGACTTTAAAATGACTCAGGAACACGCCAATAGAATTATGTATATAAGAAGTCTAATGACCGCAACGCAAAGAAAGAAAGCTGAAAAAATAAGATTTGAAATTCTTCCGCCACCCCCACCGGCTCCTGTAACTCCACCTACACCTCCAGCACCACCAAGCTTTGAAAAATTGCTGGCCGATGGTGCAATCTTTTATTACCAGGAAAAAACTATTGAACCACAAAAAGCTCGGAAATTGGTTGAAGACCAGAAAAAGGTAAATGTTCATATTACCTATAACAACCAGGAAAAACCAATAGTTAAATTAACCGACAAAGAGAATTAGAAAAACTGATTAAAAAATAAAAAACCTCTTCGATATTAGATGGAAGAGGTTTTTTATTTAATTTTTAGCACCTATCAATCGGTATTACTTTCAATAAACGCATTCACCCGTTTTTCCAAAATAGGAAGTGTAACCACTCCCTGCTCTAAAATCACTTCGTGGAAATCCCGAATATTGAAATCTGAACCAAGGGCTTCTTCAGCCTTTTTTCGTAATTCCCTGATTTTGATTTCTCCAATCTTATACGACACCGCCTGGCCCGGCCAGGAAATATAACGATCTACTTCTGTATTGATATTATGCATAGAAAGCGCGGTATTCTTCTCGAAATATGCTACCGCTTCCTCCCTGCTCCAACCCATTGCGTGAATTCCTGTATCGATAACTAACCGGCAGGCACGCCATTGCTCGTAGGTAAGTTTACCAAACAGCTCGTAAGGCGTGGTATAAATTCCCATATCTTCAGCTAAAAATTCAGAATATAAACCCCAGCCTTCACCGTAAGCCGATAAATACATATTTCTACGGAATTTTGGAATACTGTCACCTAATTCGGCATTCAACGCATTCTGTAAATGATGTCCGGGCACCGCTTCGTGGGCGGTTAAAGAAGGCAAAACATATAGCGGACGATTAGATAAATTATAAGTATTCACCCAATAATAGCCCGGCTGGGTTTCATTTGAAGCGCCGATATAACGTCCCGTGGTATACTTTGGAGCGATAGCATCAGGCACTTTTGTCACTCCATAAGGTTTTCTGGGTAAGGTTTTAAAATAAGCGGGAAGTTTAGCATCAATACGCTTAGCGATATCCCGTGCTTCCATTAATAATTCGTCGCCGGTTTTTGCGTAAAATTGTTCGTCCGTTCTTAAAAAATGAATGAATTCTTCGAAACTTCCCTCAAACTCAACTTCGGCGATTATTTTTTTCATTTCTGAATTAATCCGCGCTACTTCCTCCAAACCAATTTGATGAATTTCTTCTGCCGTTAAATCTAAAGTGGTATAATACTCCAGCCTGTTTTGATAATATTCCCTTCCATTTGGAATTTCAGAAACTCCCAAACTTGTTCGGGTATTGGGTAGATATTCGGTTTCAAAAAATGTTTTAATTCTCTTAAACTGCGGAATCACATTATTGGCAATCGCATATTCAGCGGCCGATAAAACCGAATCTTTTTGTTTTTCTGAAAGTGTTTTTGGAAGATTTTCAAAAGGTCCATAAAAATAACTTTCTTTTGGATCTTTTAAAATCTGGTCGTTATAAGTAGATTCATAACCTTCAAAAATCACGCGCGGCTGTGTATTTCCTTTCTTTAATCCTTTACGTAATAATACGAAATGCTGATCTACATAAGCGGGAATCGCATTTAACCTATTCAAATAAGCTTTCACTTGCTCATAATTATTTAAATCTCGAACCTGGTAAGCAAGGCTTAAATGAAACCCCGAATCTGAAAGCAACGGATTTAAATAAGCTTCGTATTTATAACGATCTATGGTTTCCTGGAGTTTAAATTTTAGCATTTCCAGTGAAATCTGTTCAGTTTCACTTAAAGAATCGATCTTTATATCCTGGAGCTGCTCCAACTGTTTTTCAGCAAATTCTGATTCTTCCTTGTAATAATTCTCAGTATATAATCCCAAAGGAAATTCTTCGCGATCATAAGCTTTATGATCTTCTATTTTACTGATGATGGAGTCTAATTTTTCTGAAGCTTCCTGGGCAGATAAAAAAGAAACACAATAAAAAGCGAGGGCAAGGTTGAACAGTTTTTTCATAAGAAAGTAGAATTTTCAATAAAGATAAGGTTTCTGAAGAAGTTTTTAAGGGAGTTGGTTTTGCCACGAATTCACGAATATTCTTAGTCTCTAGCTGGTAGTCTTTAGTTTGTATAATTTATATTACAAATACATATCGTCTAATACTAAATGCTAATTTACAGCGCCTTTTACCAGGAATACACGAATGTTTTGTCTTTATTCTTTATTCTTTTCTCTTGGTTCTTGGTTCTCGAAAAATCTAATTCCCTAAGATCCTATTTCCAAGCTGCGACAATAACTCCTTTGCATCTCCCCTGGTCTTTTCTGTTTCTATGGCTTTAATTTTGCCATTTTCCTCAACCAATTTATAGCTAAAAGCGAAGTCGGCATCTGCCCTGGCAATTGGGCTTAACGTTCCAAAACGAAGATCATTAAAGTAAATGTCTCCTTCTCTTTCTGAAATGGTATACCAGCCTTCCGAAATATCGATAAGCCGTTTTACATTGCGCTTTTCAATCCAGTCGCCAAGCAATTGATGATTTTTAGGATGTGCTACAAACTCTATTGGTTGTGTATCAAAAATTGAATAGTTCCCAATTAAATATGCATCATCAACCTCCACATTAGCCGACCATAAAACAGCATTTAGCGGAGACGGTTTGGTTTCAATTTTATAATAAGCAATATCCTGGTCTTCCAAAGCTTCAGTAAACTTATCAAACGTGTAAAGTTTCAATGCAGGAGTAATAATCAACAAATAGATACTGCTTACTAGGAGTCCAAGATTATTCAATTTTCTCCTTTTTTTAGTTCCTCTTTCCTGTCGCATTGCCAGGATTAAGAACACCAAAAATGGTAACGTATATAATGGATCTATTACAAAAATGTTCTTATAGGCCAAACGGACTTCTAAAGGCCAGAATAACTGTGTGCCCCAGGTTGTATGCGAATCTAGAAGTGGATGCGTAAACAAGCCCCAAAACATCAACCAGGACCAGTTTTGCCGGGTGGCAATAGATTTTTTTTCAATCTTTGAAATTAGCCAGCCAAAAATGGGTGCAAAAAGTATGGAGAATACGATGGAGTGTGTAAAGCCACGGTGTATTTCAATAGCAGTAATAGTATCTGTAAAAGCGCTTGCAAAAGTATCCAGGTCGGGTATTGTGCCCGCAATGGCTCCATAAAGCATCGCTTTGTTCCCCACTTTTTTGCCGAGAACTGCTTCCCCAACCGCTGCGCCTAATACTATTTGTGTTAGTGAATCCATTTATATTTTCCCTTTAGCTTCATTCTCCTTGATAAATTAGATCCTGACTTCTCGACTCCGCTCAAAGTGACAAATTCAGGGTGGCGATGCTCTTAATCATCAACAATCTCCATTTTTCTTAGAAGGAATGAGGCATTCATGTTCTGGCAAATTCCGTCTTTGAATTTATAATCAAAATGCAGCTCATCATTGATAATTTCAGCATCAAAATAATGGTTTTTCACCTGACTTAATTCTGAAGTAATTTCGCATAAACTCAAATCGTGCGTAGCGATGATTCCGGTTGAATTAGAGTTTACCAACTTCCTGATAAACTTTTTAGAACCTATAGCTTTATCGCTGCTATTGGTTCCTTTTAAAATTTCATCAAGAATAATAAAATACCTATCGGTTTTGATTTCGTCTACTATAAATTTTAAGCGCTTTAATTCTGAAAAGAAATAAGATTCGTCATCGCTTAACGAATCGCTGGTGCGCATACTGGTAATGAGTTTAATGGGCGAATATTTGCAAGCTTCAGCACAAACCGGAAGCCCTATATTGCTCATTAAAATTTGAAGGGAAACTGTTCTTAAAAAAGTACTTTTCCCGGCCATATTTGCCCCGGTAATAATAAAGAATTCTTCGTCTCCAATCGTAAAATCATTAGCAACCCTCTTTTTAGGATCTAAAAGCGGATGTGCCAATTTGTTAGCCGAAATCCCTCTTTTTTCGTTGATGATCTCAGGAAAAATATAGTCTGGATGGTTAAACACAAAATTCCCCAGCGAATTATAGGCGTCAGTAAATTCAATTACCTCAAACCAGTTCTTTACGTGCTGGCGGTAAGCCAAAATCCATTTTTCTAATTTATAACTTTGGCGAAGATCCCAAAGCAAAAAACCATTCCCAAAAATGCCAAAAAGCATATTATTTCGCTGATCTAAAGCGTCAATCGCCTTGGAAAATTCTTTAAAAATTGCTGATGCCTTTTTCTTTTCTGAATGAATTAATGCCTGGTTCTTTTTTAATATTTCTGAAGAAAAATTTTCCTGCTCCAAAAGTCCCAGTAAAAAATGATATTGATGAAAAGTATCTTGAATCTTACTTACGCTACCTGAAAGCAGGTTGATTCTCTTAAGATAAATTCCAGTAAAAAGTATTCCTGCCAAAAACCATAGAAAAAGGTGAATTCCCTTTAAATAATCAAACGAATAACCCGCGATCACTAGAACTGAAATTGCCGAAAATACACCAGGCAACCATTTCATATAATTTGGGACAAAATTCTTATAATTCTTAAACCATTTAACTACAGTTTTTGACGCCGTTTCAGTCTTTACCAGTTTCGCCAGGGCAGTAAACTCCTGTCTCCATTCTGCTTTAGTTGCCAGTTCTTTAACGGCTTCCTGTTTCTGCGGAATATTTTCAATGCTATTTTCAGTAAAAATACCGGCAAGTATTTTTGTACCCTCATAAAGCGCGGTTCGGTTGGAATACTGAAAAAACGAACCCCGCCCGAATAAATCGATATCCTGACTGTAAGGATGTGTGGGATTTTCAAATTCGCTTCCTTCGGGTAATTCCTGGAAATTGCGGGTTTTTAAAATATCAATTTCCAGTTCGTTTAGCCTGATGATTTCCTTTTGCTTATCGCTTTTATCCTTAAGATTGCTGTGCCTGGAAACTAAAAAAAGGAAAAGCGCAATCCCGCCAATAATTACCGGAACGATCACATTCATATTTCCGAAGAAATAATAGATCGTAAAACATATGACTAGAAAAATGAAAAGCCTGATTAAACTGGATACCAGCAATTTTTTGGAGATCTTGCTTAATTCCTGCTGATGTATTTCTTTTTGCTTTGAATAAAATTCTAATGGATTATTCATCTAAATCTTTAAGTTCTTGTTGTTGCTTTTTGCTTAATCCTGCTATTATCAAATTGTAAGAATCGTCTATTAATTGATAAATAAAATCAGGTTTTAGGTGGCCATCCAGGATTACGGTATTCCAATGTTGTTTATTCATATGGTAACCGGGTAAAATATTATTCTCGTATTCCTCCCGTAAAATTATAGCCTTTTCAGGATCACATTTCAAATTTACACTAAGTGGAATCGCATCAAGACCGGCCAAAGCAAACATCTTGCCCATAACTTTAAAAACGAGGGTATCTGGACCAAAAGGTAAACCTTCGGTTACGCCTTTTTTGCTGATGCAGTAGTTTCTTAGCGTTTCAATGTCCATATTTTAAGAATTGTCATTTCCGTGAAGACGGAAATCTATCTAATAATCAATATGCCAGATCCTGACTTCTCGACTCCGCTCGAAGTGACGAGTTCAGAATGACTTACTTCCACAGGTTATTATTTCTCAATTTTCTTCTGATTTCTATCTTCTAAAGTCAGTGCGGTATAGTCGAGTTTCCAGCCTATGGTTTCCACTATTTTTTCCATCAATAAAATAGTATCCAGTGCCTCTTTTCGTGCCTGGTCTAAAAGTCCGCTTTGGGGAATTTTATCAACTATATAGTTCTTTGCGTCTCGGTTAATATCGGTGAGATCTGAAGTTGTAAAAGGGTTTGCCCAGCCCTCGCGCTTGTCGTAATATTTGAAATCTGTCTCTACAGTAAGTAGCTCCGGTTGTGGAAAATTGGTAAGTACAATGGTTTTCTTTTCATTTTCGCTATTCATTCTAACTTTGCTAAGATCAAAACCCACATGCGCTTTGGCGTTAACTAAAACAATAGCCTTTTTCTTTCCCAAAAGTAAACTCAGGTATTTTTCCTTTAAATTCTCGTAATGATAAACTTCAGAAAAATCGCCTTCAACGGTTATAAATTTGCAAACGCTCCTTATTTTATCCATAATCACCAACGACTGCTCATTCGTTTTAAGCTTTGATTTCTCCTTATTAAACCTGGCAAAAATAAAATAAGCCACCACCGCTCCCACGGCCAATCCGATAAATAAAAATTCCATATTAATTTCCTATTTCTCCCAAATGTGTGAACTTAAAGCCTTTTTCATACTTGAGTCCGTAGCCTAAAATACGATCAAAAGCCGCGTGTGAAAACAAAATTACACCTATTAATTGAAATACTTCACTTTGCACATAAAATCCCAGGAACCATATTAAAATTGCAAGCCCTTTATGATGAAAAAGATTATAAATAAAAGCACTAATTCTATTATTGAAGAGATATCCCAGCATTCCAAAATCTGGTGTAAAAAATAAAACTAGAAACCACCACCAGGCAAAGTCTAATCGGCTAAAAACGAAAATTCCCAACATTAACATTGCGAATTCTTCAAGTGCGAGTGTTATTTTCATAAGAATTTATATAAAACCGGTTTTGAGGGGCTTGCATCGTTTTCAAAAGAAGCTATTTGCAGGTTTAGCAAATAATTACCATCCTCAATAGAATTAGGAACATAAACCAGTTCGGTAATGGTCGCATCAAAACGAGTGTTTTTCGGGTAATTCCAAAAAGCTTTATGCGCTAACAACTTCCCGCCATCCTTTTCCTTATCTACCGAAGGTAAATCTATAAGCAAATGTTTTATACCGGAATTTCTGAGATAAACCGCAGCCTCTTCACTAAGATAAGGCCAATTAGTATGTGAATACTTTTTTGTTTGCTTTTCCCTGAAATTGGGCAGCGTTCGTATAATTAAAGCTTCAGTTGCGTTAGGCTGAATTTTCTCCTTTAAAATTGCTTCGGAAATCACTTTATCTTCTCCTTTTGTTTCAGGCTCTACTGAAATCAATTTAGCAAAAAAGAAAAAGGTTTTCAGCGTTTGATTAATACTGTAAAACTCCCTGGAAATATGCCCCACGCATTCGGTATGCGTACCATGAGCGTGTGGGTTAAATTGAATATTATTAAAATTAACAGAAGCTCCTTCTGAGACTTTCCCGATAAAATCGCCGTCCTTCACCGGGTTTATTTTAGGAGCATCTAAATACCAGGCTACGGGATTTTTTTCATCGCCCCGCAAACCAATGGAAATATCAAGGGGTTTGGAAAGATCCGTTTCGTAAGTTTTCCTGTTGAGTTCTATACTTGTTTTCACAAGCTAAATGTATTAAAAACTTTTTGCTCTAAAATAAGATGAACATAGAATGAGATGAGTCTTCCAATAATCTTATGAAATGGTCTTTCTGAACTTGTTACTTCGAGCGGAGTCGAGAAGTCAGGATCTAAGTTGTTCGTAACTAAAACATGTTATAAGCTGAAATAAATTCAGCTTGACGAGGTTTGAATTTTTTGGATAATTTTAAATTGAAAGTCAAAAACAAGCTTTTATTCCAGGAAAAACAAATCTGCAGCAATACCATCACTTAAAAATTTCCCTTTAGAAGTGATATGATAGATTCCATTTTTCTCCTGAAGTAAATCTTCCTTCTGTAAAGGTTTTGCAAGTTCCAAAAAGTGAGCTTTATAAGCTTCTCCAAATTTCCCGGAAACCTCAGCAAGCTCCACTCCAAATTTCGTTCGAAGCCTTGTCATCACATATTCATTATACTTGTCTGAAAGTGATAAGACCTCAGTTTCCTGCGGAATCTTATCATTTTCTATAGCTTTTATATACAAAAGATTATTCGAGATATTCCATTTTCGGGAGTTTCCATCATAAGAATGTGCGGCAGGGCCAATACCCAAATAAGGTTTACCAAGCCAATAGGCGGTGTTGTTTTCTGAAAAAAAGCCCGGCTTACCAAAGTTGGAAAACTCGTAATGTTCAAAACCATTTTTAGTTAGGGTTTCAACCAGAATTTCAAAATGAAGTTTAGCGGCTTCATCATCTACCGGTTTTATTTTTCCTCTTTCAATAAATTTTTGAAGCGCGGTATTCGGCTCTACGGTAAGCGCATAACTGGAAATATGCGGCACGCCAAGTTCAAGTGAAATTTCTATATTATTTTTCCATTGTTCCGCGCTCATTCCCGGAATTCCGTAGATAAGATCTATAGAAATATTATCGAAATATGATTTTGCGAGTTTTATACTTTTTAGAGCTTCTTCAGAGTTATGTGCTCGGTTCATCAGCTTTAAATCTTCTTCAAAAAAAGATTGAACTCCAATACTCAACCGGTTTATTTTAGAAGCCTGGAGCATTTTTAACTTTTCTTCGGTTAGATCGTCGGGATTTGCTTCCAGGGTGATTTCAGGACTTTCGGCAATTCTATAATTCGAGTAAATGGTCTCAAAAATTTGCTGAAGTTCATCTGCTTCTAACAAACTGGGTGTTCCGCCGCCAAAATAGATCGTCTGGATTTCGGGAGAATTGAGCTCATTTTTCCGGAGCACTAATTCCCTGCATAACATTTCTACAAGCTTCCTTTTCTTTTTTAAAGAGGTAGAAAAATGAAAATCGCAATAGTGACAAGCCTGCTTACAAAAAGGAATATGGATGTAAAGGCCCGCAGCCCCTCCCGGCCTCCCCAATGGGGAGGAGTTTTTATCTTCACTCTGTATAGGATTTTCTAACACAACCTATTCTTAATTATTAATAATCTCCAGAATCTCAGACTATTTCTTGTTTTTCTTTCCTCGTAGATTTACTGAGCTAACTCCCCCTTTGGGGGTTGGAGAGCTATTTTGCTTTACGAATGCAGCCCAACCGGAATAGCTTTTTCCCACTTCGGTTCTACCCGAATTGTAAAAATGACAAACCGCAGCGGCAAGTCCATCGGTTGAATCGAGATTCTTTGGTAATGATTTCAAACCGAGTAAACTTTGTAGCATTTTTGCTACCTGCTCTTTACTGGCATTTCCGTTACCGGTAATTGCCATTTTAATTTTCTTGGGTAAATATTCGGTAATTGGTATTTCTCTTGAAAGTCCTGCGGCCATTGCCACGCCCTGTGCCCTTCCCAACTTAAGCATAGATTGTACGTTTTTACCAAAAAACGGGGCTTCAATTGCAATTTCATCTGGATGATAAGTGTCTATCAACTCTATGGTACGTTCAAAAATCAATTTTAGTTTCACATAATGATCGCTGTATTTACTAAGCTGCAATTCATTCAGCTGCATAAATTTCATCTGTTTGTTTTCCACTTTTATAAGTCCGAAGCCCATAATCGTGGTACCGGGATCAATTCCTAAAATGATTCTTTCGCTTTTCAAAATAACTTTTTCAATTTAAAACCTACCAAAATTCATGTAGCTAGGCAAAGCTAAGCAATTTCATTTCCTTACTCGCTAAGCGAGATTTCAAATACAGAATAGCTTAAATATTTTCTCTTACTACTGTTGTTGAATTTGCAGTGATTTGGTTTACTTTACGCGGAAAACAAGAATTAAAAAACCGAATATGTTCATCTTTATTATAATCTGCATTTGTTATTCGGTTTTAATGCTAATGCTACTTTATGGATGGAAAAAAATCCAAGAATTCCCTGCGGAAAATTCACCTGCCGAAATACGGTTTTCTATTATTATCCCTTTTAGAAATGAAGCTAGAAATCTACCGATTTTACTGAAATCTTTAACTGAAATAAATTACCCAAATTCTAAGTTTGAAATTATCCTGGTAAATGATGAATCTGAAGATAATTCGATGGAAATAATTGAGGGATTTCCGCAACTTCACTCAGATTTCAGAATAAAGGTTTTAGACAATGAACGCACTTCAAATTCGCCAAAAAAGGACGCAATTAATACGGCAATTGATTCAGCTCAATTTGAATATATCATTACCACCGATGCAGACTGCCAGGTCCCTGGAAACTGGTTAAAATCTTATAATGATTTTATACTTAAAACTGGAAATAAACTCGTTGCGGGACCGGTTGCTTTAAATTCTCTTCCGGCAGCAAATACAAATAATAAGCGCAAAAACATCTTAAGGAATTTTGAGGAATTAGATGTTTTGAGTCTTCAGGCATCTACTGGCGGAGCCTTCGGCATCAAAAAAGCATTTATGTGCAATGGCGCCAATTTATGTTATAAGAAAGATGCCTTTTTAAAGGTTTCAGGCTTTGCCGGAAATGATAATATAGCAAGCGGTGATGATGTTTTTTTACTTCAAAAATTTCAGCAAGAGAATTATAAAATCGGATTTTTAAAAAGTCAAGAAGTACTTGTTTATACCAAACCTCAACAAAGTTTTGGTAACCTGGTTTCACAGCGAATTCGTTGGGCTTCTAAAGCGCCGGCTTACAAAAGCTTATTTGCAAAATTCACCGGAATAAGCGTGCTTTTAATGAACTTAAGTCTTGTGATCGCTGTTTTTTTAGTCTTCTTACAAATCCTGCCCTACCAGCCTATTTTGATCATTTTCCTGGTAAAATTTAATCTTGATTTTATACTAATCTACAGCTCAGCTAATTTTTTTCAACGAGAAACAGTATTACGAAGTTATTTTTGGAGCAGTATCTTTTATCCTTTCTTTAGCACTTATGTCGCAGTGAAATCCCTATTTTCGGATTTTTCCTGGAAAGGAAGACAATTTAAAAACTAAAGATGAATTATTATATTTTAGATTATATCACCTCTGACAATTACCTGGAGGAAAGGGTAAAATACCGAAAAGAACACTTAAATCACGCCACCGAATATTTTAATGAAGGTTATCTTATACTTGGTGGAGCCATAGATGCGGCAAACGAAGCAGTATTGGTTTTTAAAGCAGACAGTGATAAAATCGTGGAAGCTTTTGCCCAAAAAGACCCCTACGTAAAAAACGGACTTATTGAAAGCTGGTCAGTAAAAAAATGGAATGTGGTTATTGGGGAATAATCTATTCCGCTTTAATAACAATAGGCATCTTAAAAACGGTAGAAATAGGTACACCGCGCTTACTGGCCGGGTAAATTTTTGGAAGAGAATCTATGCTTTGGTCTAACCACATTCGCAATTCTGGCAGTTGATTGTTTAAGGTAGAATCTATTTTAACCGAATCTATCTCGGGACGGCCCGCACTATTTATTTCCAGGTAAAGATACAGGGTATCGTCTATAGATTCTGTCACTACCGGTTGTTGTTTAGACAGGTAAGCATAAATATTTTCGGCTACTTCCCGCTCAAAACATTCCCGGGCCGCAAGTAGTTCGGTTTCATTCTGGCAGTCTTCAAAAGCCGGATATTCGTCTACTTCTTTCCAATTAAGCGTTTTGGATTCCAGCTCCAGCACTTCCTCTGAAGAAATTTTTTTGGTCTCAAAATTACAGGAGGAAATTACTAAAAGTGCAATTACAAATAATCCACGCCGAAAGAAGACTAACAAACAATTATTGAAGAAATAAGACTTAAAACTTGAAGTAGGTTTCAGAGCATTTAAATCTCGAGTATCGAGTAAAGCTTTTTTCATTGGCAAACGCACTTGGACTTTAAGCAAAAGTAAGGAAAATTAAAAGAAAGCCTGGGTAAAATAAAAAAACTAATCTTCTATGGCGTCCAGTTTTAAAGCCTTTATCTCTAACTGCCACGCAGCCTCATCAAGATCGAGGTTTTTATACTCCAAAAGATATTTATTCGTCTTTGATTTTAAACCTTCCACGGCTCGTAAAAGTTGATGATTTATATCCATAATAAAACCGTGTTTCAGGTTCTTATCTGCATAGATATTGTAAACAAGCCGGTTATATTTTACCGCCGGCTGTTTATAAACCAAAGCTTTTGTTTCTTCTAAAAGTTCGTTCAGGCTCAACTTTTGCTCTTCTAAAAAGATATTTTTATCGGCATCTACAAAAACATTGATTTCAAAAGCTTCCTGGGAAAGTCCAGTATAAGTATTGAAAAAAAGACTGAAAAAGAGTAGAGTAAGTTTAAATTTCATAGGTGTTAATTTAAAGCTTTTTCAAATAAAGAGATTACTTCACTTCGTTCGTAATGACGCTGAAATCGAGCAAGATATCCAATAAGCCTGTATGGAATATCTACAAATGCTCGATGTTGGAAAATTAAATTAATTCTCAGCTAAGTGTATTTTTTGTTTTAGATCACTAATTCTGGTTTTTGCCCTATAAAGCATTCCATCGTTTCCTATACTCTCATATTTATCAAAGTACATCTGGTAATAGCCAATTACGGTTTCGTCATCGGCCATATAGTTATCGGCAGCTACTGCACGCTCATATAAAGCTCTTTCGTGATCGGGGTTTTCTTCCAAAGCTTTATTGAAATACTCCAGCGCGCTTTTATGTTTTTCCTGCATTTTGTAAGTGAGTCCCAGACTAAAGAACTCGGCATCTACCGGCTGCTTCTTAATAAGAATTGACATCAATAAATGAGTTTCAGACTTATCTAAATCGCCGATTAAAGCATATAATTTTCCGAGGGTATAATGCGTAGCCGAATTTCTGTCTTCAAAATTCAAAGCTTCGTTATACATCTTTACGGCTTTTTTATAGTCGCCAAGTCTGTAATAAGCAAACCCGAGTTTATTATAGATGAACTCAGTATCCTCTCCCAGCTGGATCAATTTTTCATAATGTGGAATCGCCTCTTTGTAAAGTTTTAGGAAGGAATAAGTTTGTGCCAAAATAGATAGCAAAGAAGCATTGTTTGCATTAGCCCGAAGCCCTTGTTTGCTGTAATGTTCGGCCATGGTATACTGGCGATTTCTTAATTTATCTTTTGCCAATTTATACAGCGCTCCCTGATGTGTGGTGTCCAGGATCATGGTATGCATAAAGTATCCCAACGCAGTACTGTCTTTTAATTTCTCCTTAATTAAACCCTGCTGAAATTTAAAATTGGCGTTTTTAGGATATTTTTCGGCTAAAATCTTAAACAGGCTGTCGGCGCTATTTAATTTTCCGGTTTTTACCAGTAACTCACCATAATCTACCGCGGTTAAAACGCGATCGGGATTTTTACTTAAAACCTTTTTATAATTTTCGAGTGCGATTTCAGGTTGCCTGTTGGCCGCATAATTTTTAGCAAGTTTTAAGTAGGTCTTCTCTGTTTGGGGATCTATCTCCTGAAGTTTATTTATGGCCCCGGCATATTCGCCCACGGCATACAAACTGTCTGAAACAGCCAAAGCCGAAGTTTGAGCTTCGGCTTTAAAGGCTACTAACATTAAAATAATTATTAGACTAACTCTATTCACTGCTACCTACTTGAAAAACTATAGGAAGAGAATACATCACACTTATGTTTTCACCATCTTGTTTCCCGGGTTGCATTTCAGGAAGTTCGGAGATAACACGGATGGCTTCGGCTTCAAGTTCAGGTCGAGAAGCTCGTGCTTTTACATCAACAATTTGTCCCGTATCATTTATTCTAAACTGAGCAATTACGCGATGTATTCCGGAAAGATTTAATTCTTTTCCCAAGCCGGTATTAAAATTTCTATTTACAAATTGCGAAATCTTATTAGACATACATTTTTTCCTCTCTTCATTAGAACTTAAGTCTTCACAACCCTCAAATACTGGCACTTCTTCGATTACTCCAAACGGAATAGCGTTTGAGTTGTCTTTTGAAGCTTCCGATTTTTCAAAAGGTGGCAGTGGTGGTGGAGTTGGACGATCTTCATTATCCATTACAACTTTCATTATTTCGAATAACTCTTCTTTCTCTTCAAGCGATAGTTCTTTACCTTCCTGAACGGCTAACTTAATTTCAGTCAATTGCTGATAGATCGGTTCGTCCTTTTCTATTCCTTCTTTATTTTCCGAACATGACACATAGGTAAGCATCATAAAGAGTAAAGGCAGCACAAATAAATACTTGAATTTCGCAATTGTTTTTGATCTTGATTTTTGTAACATAATAATTCGTTTTTTGATTAATGAATGATTAAAAAATTGATTGATGAATGAAATATTCTGCGTGTTAAACGCGGTGTTAAGCAACTGTTCATAATAGCTGCGTTTGGTTGTGGTTTTTACCACATTTGCATCGGCGATGAACTCGTGCAAAGTGGCAATCCTGCTTTGGTAGATATACACCAGCGGATTAAACCAAAATATGATCTTTAAAGCTTCAAAAAACACCAGGTCCAGGCTATGTTTTTGTTTTACGTGAACCAACTCGTGAGACAAAATTTGTTGCTTTTCTGCTTCAGATAATTTATCGCCTAAAAACACGGTTTTATAAAAAGTGCAGGCAATTTTCGAGTTAGGAACTTCAATAATTCGCAGCTCTTTATCTTCTGAAATTCTTCGGAATCGAAATAAATGATTTAGATTTTGATATTTTTTCAGCAATAAAATTAAGCTAAGTATCACACCCGCAACATAGGTAACCAGCCACCAATTTATTTGTAACCCCTGCTCCTGCACTACATTTACAGCAGGTAATTGTCGAATATTCTCCGGTTCACCGCCAATATAAACTTCAGGGAGTAAAACCTGCGAAATTTCAGAAATAGAGTCTGCCGGAACCAATGTCGATAAACTTTCAATTTTCAATAGAGGCAGTAACAGGGAAACAAGCGGTGTTACCAATAAATACAGCCTGTTTATATTGAAAAACGTCTCTTTTTTTAGCAGCAGTTCATACATCAGCAAAAAACCGAGTTGAAACAATACCGCCTGAATTATATACTGTAACATTATTTCTCTTTTTTATTGATCTCCTTTAAAATCGCTTCCAGGTCTTTAGTGTCCATATCGTTCTTTTTCATAAAAAAGGAAACCATACTTTTAAAAGAGCCGTTAAAATAATTGTTCATCAATTTATTGATGCTTTGATTGCTATACGTCTCACGAGCTAAAAGCGGAAAATATAAATAGCCCTTCCCCTTCTTTTCGTGATCTACAAAACCTTTATCTTCCAGGATTCTTACAATGGTAGAAACTGTGTTGTAAGCCGGTTTAGGCTCTGGCATTTCTTCAATAATTGAAGCCACATTGGCTTTCTCCAGTTTCCAAAGAATCTGCATGATCTCTTCTTCGGCCTTAGTTAGTTGTTTCATAATTAATTTTTGTCATTTCCGCACCGATAAAAAATTGGGATAAACTCCGGCGGAAATCTCTTATTAATTTACTTTGAATATTAAACGTCTAATTCGTCAAGCTGAATTTATTCCGGATTAACTTCGGGATTCTAAGTCGATTTAAAATTAGATCCTGAAAAAAGTTCAGGATGACGTTATATCTATCAGATCCTGACTTCTCGACTACGCTCGAGATGACGAGTTTATAATACCGTAAAATTCAAATTCAATACCGCTAATATAAACTAACATTTTAGTTTAACCTAATAATTTAGTTAAAAACTTCTTCGGAATTAAATTATATTTGGTACTCTAAACATTTAAAAGACTATGGATCTAATATTATTTGGAGTTGGAGCGGTTTTAATGATCCTTGGAATTATGGGGAGTTTTTTACCGGTTTTGCCCGGTGTACCGCTTAGTTGGGGAGGATTACTTCTACTCTATTTAGCACCATCGGTGCCAATAAATTATTGGGTTTTGGGAATCGCTTTTATTCTCGCTGCTATAATTTATGCATTACAACTTGTGATTCCCGCCATGGGAACAAAAAAGTATGGGGGCAGTAAAGCCGGAATGTGGGGCGCTACTATTGGATTGGTAATAGGGATCTTTGTTCCAATTCCGTTAGGAATAATAATAGGAGCTTTTGCCGGAGCCTTTATTGGCGAGATAATTAATAAATCTGACTCTAAATCGGCTTTACGAGCTGCCTACGGATCTTTTATTGGCTTGCTCGCTTCTACCTTTATGGAAATGGTTGTGGCCGTGGGGTTCTTAATTTTCTTTAGCTATAAAGCCTGGGAGTTCCGGGAATTAATATTTTAAAAAAGAGACTGTTTAAAAAAAGGTTTTACCAAAAGTCGGGTAAATTGAGCTTAACCGCAATGGGTTGTAGAACCTGTAATTTTTAAACAGTCTCTGCAAGCATCCTAATATGCTGCGAAAACAGCTTTACGTTTTTTGAGTTGCTGTTCCAGTTCGAAGACGGTCTTTTTGATGGCTAATTCAAAACTTTCTTCTGTAGAGGAAGCAAAAATTCTTGGTCCGGGAGCACTGAGCTCGATCTCACAAATTTTTGATTTTCCCGTAGGATCATTTTCTTCTTTAAAATAAACTTCGGCTCTAATAAGCCATTCATATTTTTCTGATAATTTATCTAAGTGTTCTGATACAAATTGAGTTAAATTCTGACTTCCTTTTATTTTTATAAATTGAATATTAATGAGCATAATAGTAGTAGTTTTAAGTTTAATCAAAGATAAGTTGAAGGCAGTTTCTAAAATATGACAACGGTCACTTTGCCTGCTTTAATTTCTTCTCTCCTCTTAGTAGGTCTCGGGAAGCCTATCTGTATCCTTAATATATTCAGTTACTTTAAAGAGTTCTAAACGGTTCAACCTGAAAGCTTTCACAAAACTTGCAATCTCATCTTCCAAGTGTTCGTGCTCTAATCTAAAAACCCGGGAATCTTTAATTTTCTCCAGAATCATTTTTCCTATTTGTTGCCTATGCTTATCGGTTTTTTCCAAAAGATCTTCGCAACGCTCCCTAAGTTTTAATAATTCATTCTTCATTTTGGAAGCCACTTTGTAATTCTCATCCTTATCTATCCAAATAAAGTAGCTATCTAAAAGTTTATGCAGAAAATTGAGGTCGTCTTTAAAGAAATGTAGATCTGAATTCCAGTGTTTGGTAAGCGCATAGAGCTGCTCCATATTGGCCTCAGCAATAAAATCGCCTTTTGGCCTTTTCCTTATGCTTTCCATCTTTTTAAAATTTTAAGTTCTATTGAAATTAATATAAACTGAATTAAAAAAGTATGATTTCCGTCAGTCTCAATAAGATCAGTTGGTTAATTTTAAATGCTTCAGTATTTGGGAAATCACCAGCGAAGCAGCACCAAAAACAATTATCACTAAAAGGTGGTTTGCCGAAAGAGGCACCAGGGATAAGGCTTCAGCCATCACAGGGATGTGATAAACTATTACCATCACCAAAATTGAAAAAGCTGAAGCTGCCCAAACCCAGGGGTTGGTGGTTACCTCATTCTTTAAAAAAGATATTTTTCTTCTGGGGAGATTGAAGACATTGAGTAATTGAGCCAAAATAAGCGTATAAAAAGCAATATTATTTACCAGAATTGCACTTAAGCCCATCTCAAAATGGGTATAAGCCACTACGCCAATCACAGCAGCCGTAATACTCAAGCCATACAAAACTGTGGCTCTCCAAAGCTTTTTAGTTAGAATAGGCTCCTGCGGGTCTCTTGGAGGATCTTTCATAATATTGGGATCTCCTTTTCCCACGCCTAGCGCCAAAGCAGGAAAAACATCGGTTATAAGATTTAGAAAAAGAATTTGCAGCGGCAATAAAGGCATAGGCAAATTACTCAAAGACGCCAGCGCTACCGAGATTATTTCTGCCAGGTTACACGAAAGTAAAAAGATTACAAATTGCCTGATATTTTCAAAAATTGTGCGACCCTGCCTTATGGCAAGTTCTGTAGAAGTAAACTTATCGTCCATCAAAATCACATCGGCAACTTCTTTGGCAGCTTCTGTTCCCCTAATTCCCATAGCAATCCCAATATCAGCCTTTTTAAGAGCGGGTGCATCATTTACACCATCGCCAAGCATACCTACAATTGCTTTATTTTTCTGATAGAATTCTACCAAATCCAGTTTTTGACCCGGAACCATCCTGGCAAAAATCCCCGCTTCCATTAAAGTTTTTTGCCGATCTTCTGTTATCGTTTTTATATCTTCTAGTTCACTGCCTTTTATCACCATGTCGGCAGGGGCATCTTCCGTAATAAGCCCGACTTCCTCTCCTATTTTTCTAGCGGTATCTGGGTGGTCTCCTGTAATCATTACCACTCTTATTCCGGCGTTTTTGTAGGTTTCAATAGCTTGTTTAATATCTTTTCGCGGTGGATCTAAAAAACCAAGAATCCCAACAAATGTGAGATTGTCCATCAAGGATTCTTTCTCTGGCTCTTCTTTACTTTCTTTGTAGGCGAAAGCCAAAACCCGCATCCCCTCGGCAGCGATTAATTCGGCTTGTCTTTCCCACCTTTTTTTATCCTGAAACTCTTTTGGCCCTTTTTTAGTTAAAACTAAATCGCAAGATTCCAGCAAAGCTTCCAGGGCGCCTTTTACACATACCAGGAAATTATCTTCAACGCGGTTAAGCGTGGCCATCTTTTTGATTTCAGCATCAAAAGGAATTTCCTGACTCCTGGGATATTTTTGCTGAATTCCTTTACAATCAAAACCCATTTCAGCCGCAAATTCTACCAGGGCGATCTCTACGGCGTCTCCGGCCATTTCCCCATTTTTCATTTTTGAATTATTGCAGAGGCAACCAATATCTATAAACCTTTCAAAAGCTGGATCTTTTTTGAATTTTTCAGCTTCGGTGGCAGGGAATTCTGAAGAACCAAGCACTAAATGATGAACGCTCATTTTGTTTTCGGTAAGTGTACCGGTCTTATCAGTGCAAATTATCCCGGTTTCACCCAAAGTTTGAACGGCTTCCAGTTTTTTAATTATCACTTTCCTTTTGGAAAGTCGAAGCATCCCTCTAGCCAGCGCGATGGTTGCCACAATAGGCAATCCTTCCGGGATAGCTGCCACTGCCAGAGCGATCCCGGTTTCTATCATCAGCATTAGATCTTTACCTTGAAAATAGCCGGTAACAATGATAAGCAGGGCGAGAACTAAGGTAAGCCAGATGAGCCATCTGCTTAATCTTTTCAGTTTTTTCTCTAAAGGTGTACTTTCTTTTTCGGCACTACTGGTTAGTTCACTAATACGCCCTATTTCGGTTTTGAGGCCTGTAGCCACTACAATTGCTTTCGCATTTCCCCTAACCGCAATAGTACCTTTATAAAGCATATTTTTGCGATCGGCCAGGGCTACCTGGCCAGAAATTTTTTCTATACTTTTTTCAATCTGATTGCTCTCACCGGTAAGAATGGCTTCTTTTACCGCGAAACTTTCAGTTTCCAGCATTCGGCAATCGGCGGGGATAACATCGCCACTTTCCAGAATTACAATGTCGCCGGGAACCAATCCCGCTGCCTTGATTTGTTCTTCCTTACCACCACGCAAAACATTGGCCTGGGTTTCTACCATTTTCTGAAGAGCCTCTACCGAGCGAAGCGCTTGCCACTCCATAAAAAAGCCAATTAAGGCAGTAATAAGAATAACTATTAAAACCGCGGTGCCTTCTAACCATTCACCAAAAAAATAAGCCAATGCCATGGCAGCAGCCAGAATATAAATTATGGGATCAAGGAATTGCTCTAAAAATATGAGCCCTATATTCTTAGATTTTCTCTTTTTTAAACGATTATAGCCGTGCTTTTCTAATCTTGATTTAACCTCAGAACCAGTTAATCCTTTATTGGGATCTACATTAAATTCCGAAAGGATTTGTTCAACAGAGAGCGTGTGCAGATCTTTAGACATTTCTTAGTATTTTACGCGGTAATAGCGATTAAATGTTCTGTGGCTTATCTCGAAATCAGATTATATTTTTCAATATCAATGCTTCGTGAGCTTGCTCCGAATTTATTTACTGCACGGCCTCGGCCTTATTAATATTTTCTATTCCTTTTAAAAGTGCATCAGGATTAAACGAAATACTATCAATTTTTTCTTTTACCAGAAATGAAGCGAACTCGGGAAAATCACTTGGCGCCTGCCCGCAGAGTCCTATTTTCTTGCCAACTTTCCTGGCTTTTTGTATCGCTGTGGCAACCATTTCTTTTGCAGCAGCATTATTTTCATCAAAAACACTTACCATTAATTCTGAATCGCGATCAACGCCAAGCGTTAGTTGGGTGAGATCGTTAGATCCTATGGAGAATCCATCAAAATATTCTGCAAATTCTTCAAGGAGAATTACGTTAGAGGGAATTTCCACCATCATATAGATTTCGAGAGAATTCTTTCCGCGTTCCAATTCGAATTCTTTCATAAGATCGATTACGGTTTTTGCTTCTGTTATCGTTCTGCAAAAAGGGATCATCACTTTTAAATTATCGAGGCCCATTTCTTCCCTAACTCTTTTAATAG
Organism: Salegentibacter mishustinae; assembly: GCF_002900095.1. NCBI lineage: Bacteria > Pseudomonadati > Bacteroidota > Flavobacteriia > Flavobacteriales > Flavobacteriaceae > Salegentibacter > Salegentibacter mishustinae. Next base: position 2,616,152 of record NZ_LLKN01000002.1, read on the forward strand.
CTTTACATTCAAGTTCAAATGCCTCTTTATAGTTAGGGTGCGGATAGCGCGCAGCGCCTCTAAAACCAAGCATAGGATTTTCTTCTAAAGGTTCAAATTGGCGACCTCCAATTAGGTTTGCATATTCATTACTCTTAAAATCACTAAGCCTCACAATTACCTCTTTTGGGTGAAATGCGGCAGCCATTACGGCTATTCCCCGGGATAATTCTTCAACAAAAAAATCGCGTTTATCTTTATATTGCCAGGTAAGTTCATCTATAGCCTTTTTCGCCGTTTTTTCTTTAACCTCATCATATTTCACCAAAGCCATTGGGTGAATTTTTATTTTATGGGTAATTATAAATTCCATTCTTAATAATCCAATTCCTGTATTAGGATAAAAAGAGAGTTGAAAAGCCCTGTCTGGATCTGATAGAATAAATTTAGCTTCGGTTTTGGGAAGTGAAATTTTTCCAAAATCAATTTCTTTCGTATCAAACTCCAGGGCACCTTTATAAACAAAACCGGTTTTACCTTCACAGGAAACGGTAATCATTTCGCCGTCTTTAATTTTTGTAGTAGCATCGTTTGTTCCCACTACTGCCGGCACACCAAGTTCTCGGGCTACAATTGCTGCGTGACTGGTTCTACCGCCTCTATCGGTTACAACTGCAGCTGCCAATTTTAATAGCGGGTCCCAATCTGGGCTGGTGTTATTGGTAATAAGAATTTCACCGGGATTTAATTTATGTCCTTCTTCAGGTGATTTTAAAAATCGTGCTTTGCCAGTAGCAATGCTGGAACCAATCGCGCTTCCGCTGCTTAAAATTTCGCCTTTTTGTTTTAGGTGATATTCAATATAATAACGTTTATCTTCATCTTTATGTACTGTTTCCGGCCGGGCCTGGGTAATAAAAAGTTCCTTTGTTAAACCATCCTTTGCCCACTCCACATCCATTGGGCGATTGTAATGCTTTTCTATTAATAAAATCCAACGGGAAAGTTTAATTACCTCATCGTCAATTAAAACAAAGCTATCCTGTTTTTCCAGAGGTGTTTCAATGTTTACGGTTGAAGAATGACCACTGGACTCGGCGTAAACCATAGAAAGTTCTTTATGTCCCAGTTTCTTCTGAATAATAGGGTTTTCGGCTTTATCAATAGTTGGTTTAAAAACATCAAACTCATCTGGGTTCACCAATCCCTGCACTATATTTTCACCCAATCCCCAAACACCCGATAAATGAATAATATTCCTGAAACCAGATTCGGGTTCAAGACTAAAGCCAATTCCCGAGCAACTAATATCAGATCGCACCATCTTTTGCACCCCAACCGAAAGCGCTATTTCGTGATGCAAAAAGCCCTGGTCTTCCCTGTATTTAATGGCCCTATTGGTATAAAGAGAAGCAAAACATTTCTTAACCGCATCAAGCAAAGCTTCGTTTCCTTTAATATTTAAAAAAGTATCATGCTGGCCGGCAAAACTCGCACCCGGCAAATCCTCGGCCGTAGCACTACTTCTCACGGCAACCTGGATATCTTTTCCTTTTCCCAAATCGCTATAAGCCGCAACAATTTCTTCGGAAAATTCTTTGGAAAATTCTCCTCCTAAAATTAGTTTTCTGGCTTCAGAACCAATATTGCTAAGGTTCTCGTAATTCTTCCTGTCAAGTTTTTTCAACAGACTTTTTATCTCTTCTTCAATATTATTTGACTTTAAAAAGGCCCAAAAACCTTCAGAAGTGGTAGCGAAACCATCTGGCACTAAAACACCTTCAGAAGATAATTCGTTATACATTTCGCCCAGAGAAGCATTTTTCCCGCCTACCTTTGTGACATCTTTTATAGATATCTCTCTAAATTTTTTAATGAATTTCATAAGCTTAATTTTTATTGTAACACGAGTCCATAACCCATATTCAGTAGAAAAATCCCCAATAAGAAAAGCAACACATAAATTGTTTGTACAAATTTGAGATTTAGTACAGCAAGTTTGCGCGTAGTAGGTTCAGGAAAAACAAAGAGGCCAAGACCTATAAAAAGTGAAGTCCAACCCAGAATGGTAATTATAAATTTCCAATTTAGTTCCCAGATATTATGAAAAAGAATATTCAGCAAGCCAATAATTATAGCGGCAAAAGCAGCCAATATCAGGAACTTTTGATCTTTTAGATCTTCAAAGATCTGTTGTATTCTCCTGGGATTAAAACTCAGTACAAAAAAGAAAATAAGGAGATACCAACCCCAGAATTTAGCGAGAAATAAGGAAGTATCCATCTTTTACAGGCCTTGGTTACTCTCTCAAAGTTAACCTGTATAAAAAGATTTTAATATGATAAATATCAGCTGAATAACTAATAATCTATCTTATTTAAACTGTTAGACTTTTGTAAAAAAACCCGGTGTTTTAAGCAAGATCAATTAAAAAAGTTAATTTTAAATATATGAAAGAACATTACTGGATCTTAGCGGGAATTGGTTTCACCACACTTATTATGGCCTGGCTGCCATCAATTTCAAAGCGTATTAAAATCAGCGGACCTATAATTTTACTTCTTATAGGGTTTTTATTATTCGCATTGGGACTACCAATTGGATGGCCAGATCCTATATGGGCCGATAAAGGTCTTATGTATTTTTCTGAAATGATCGTAATTATCTCCCTGATGGGCGCCGGTTTAAAAATTGGTAATAATTATAGTTTTAAGGCCTGGAAAAGACCTTTTTTATTGGTTTTTCTAACTATGCCGCTATGTATAATTTCAGCATATTTGCTGGGACAACATTTTCTATATTTAAGTGTTCCTTCTTCTTTGCTGCTAGCTGCCGTTCTTGCTCCCACCGATCCTGTTCTGGCTGCCGAAACTCAACTTGACGACCCAGAGAGAGAAAAAGAATACAAAGGAAAAATAAGATTTGCACTTACCGCAGAAGCGGGTTTAAATGATGGGCTTGCTTTCCCATTTACCTACATGGCAGTTTTGGTAGCCCAGGCCGGGAGTTGGGCCGCATTCGATTTTTCTGACTGGGTACTGGATAAATTCTTTTTAAAAATTATAATTGGAACTATAGCAGGTTTTGCCATTGGGCGATCTATAGGCTTTTTACTGGATAGAGTTCATAAATACACCGGTATTAAAACTTTTGACGGTTTTCTTGCACTTTCCCTCACGCTATTTAGTTATGGGGCCACAGAGCTAATACACGGTTACGGCTTCCTGGCGGTCTTCTTTACCGGATTAAGCCTGCGGCATTATGAGAAAGTTAGTGGAGATTATAAAACAAAAATGCACGATTTTATTCACGAGGTAGAACGTTTGCTCCTGGTTGTATGGATCATTCTTTTTGGAGCTTCTATAATGAATGGAATGCTTAGCCTTACCGACTGGAAAGGAATTGTTTTCGCTTTCGCTTTTGTATTAATTATTAGACCCGTTGCCGGTATAATAAGTATGATTGGGATAAAAGATAGTTTTAAAAATAAGCTTGCAATTAGTTTCCTTGGAATTAAAGGAATTGGTTCGGTTTTCTATCTTTCCTGGGCTTTTGTAGAATTTGAAGGTTTTGAACATAAAAATGAACTCTATGCTATTACCGCATATATTATTTTAATTTCTGTTGTCCTTCACGGACTTACCGCACCTTCAATTATAGAATATTTTAAGCGAAAAACTGAACAAAACGAAAACGAATCAGGAGAAACTCCCAAGGAATAACTGAAGCAAATATGGAGTAAGAAGTGCTGTGATAATTCCGTTTACGCACATTGCAAGTCCGCTGTAAACTCCCGCCAGTTTGCTTTCCTCAAAAGCGCGGGCAGTTCCTATTCCGTGAGCTGCGGTTCCCAGCGCCGTCCCAATGGCAATTTTACTTTTAATGCCTAATTTCTTCAGGATAAAAGGGCCAAAAGCATTTCCAAAAATCCCAACTGCAATTACAATTCCGGCCGTAATTTCAGGAATTCCACCGGTAAGTTTGGTAATTTCAATAGCAATAGGTGTGGTAACCGATTTTGCTGCGAGCGATTGAATAATAAAGTCGGGAACTTTTAAAAGCAGAAGAAAAATAATTATCGTCAAAATTCCGCTTACTCCACCAACCACTACAGAAAGTAAAAACACCTTTAAATTCTGCTTTACTTCTTCATATTTCTCATAAAAGAAAACCCCAAGCGCAACTACCGATGGTCCCAGGAAAAAACTAATAAACTTACCGCCCCGATTATAATCTTCAAAATCAATATTAAAGATCAATAAAAATGAAATGATAAATAAAATAGCTAACAATACCGGATTCAGCAGAACATAATTAAACTTTTTGCGAAGTTCGCGCCCTCCCGCAAAGGCAAGTATGCTTATAAAAACTCCAAAAACCGGTAATTGGAAAAACTCCTGCATTATTTTTCTAGCTTTTCAATAATTATAGCTGAAATATAAAGGGTGATCACGGTGCTGGCAATTACTGCCACAGATATTGGCATCCAGTAATCGGCGATAATTTCAAAATAAACCATTAATCCTACACCATACGGAATAAAGAACAATACCAGGTATTTTATGAGTTTATCTGAAGCCGGTTTTACATCCTGAAGCTTTATGAGCTTTAAACGCAGAGCTATAAAAATCAAGAACATTCCCAGAATATTTCCTGCAATTGGAATTTCAAAAAAATAGGTAATTAACTCACCCAAAAGTAAAAATCCAAAAATATACGCCAGGGCTTTAAGCATTGGTTTTTCTATAATTAATGGTACATATCTTCAAGATCTGCTGAATGTAATTCTACAAAGAAATCAGCGATCATATCGGTAGTTTTTTCAATAAATCTTTTTCCTTTTTCAGCAGTTGCAGCTTTTGGGTTCCCCACACCTGTATCTTTTGTTACGCTTGTCCATTCACGCTGTGCACTTGCCCAACCTTCTTTTAAAGCTTTTATTTTAAAAGTTTTGGCGCTGCCATCACCGGCTTCTTTAAGTGGTAAAACCAACTCGGGTCGCAAATGCATCACCGCAGCGGTTTCGAGTTCACCGGCGTGATCGCCGGGCTCATCAAAATAAGGTCTTGCATCTGTAGTTTGCCACCAGTTTACAGAACAGGCGAAAAGCTTAGGATATTCAAGGCTTAGTTCCCTAATCATTTGCTTAAAATTATTTCCACCATGAGAATTTAGAATCACCAGTTTATTAATCTTGTGCTTCTGCAAAACCTGCGCTACATCTTTTAGAATAGCATACTGGGTACTGGGATTAAGATTCATACACAATTTCACGTCCATTTGGCCGGTATTAACCCCAAAAGGAATTGTAGGTAAGACCACAACTTTAGCTTTCTTTTTCCAGGCTTTTCCCGCAGTATATATCGCTGCTTCTTCGGCAAGAATATTATCGGTAGCATACGGCAAATGGTAGTTATGTGCTTCGGTAGCGCCCCACGGCAAAACCGATACGCTAAAATCTTCATCTTTTACGTGCTTCCAGTTTGTTTCAGCCAGAACATAAGGCCTGATTTTTCTTTCCATAAGCTAAATTTGATTTAAAATTAGCAATTCTGAATCTTTTCAACCGATTTAACGGTTAGAAATTAAAACTTACCTTTACAAAAACCTGAATAAATGTTAGATTTTGTAATTGTTGGTGGCGCTCAAGCCGGACTTTCTATAGCTTATTATCTCAATGAACTTGACAAAAGTTATGTTGTGGTAGATAAGGAGAAAGAAGTAGGCGCTTCCTGGTTAAATCGCTGGGATTCCCTTAAGCTTTTTACGCCTTCAGAATTCAATAATTTACCGGGAATGGATTTTCCTGCGAAAAAAGGTTATTATCCTACTAAAGAAGATGTTGCTGAATACTTTAAAAACTATGTAGCTAAATTTAATATTGATGTTCGTCTAAATACATTGGTGGAGCAAGTTAGCAAAGAAGAAGATTACTTTATTCTGAAACATCAGGAGGGCGAGATTAAGTCCAAAAATGTAGTTATCGCTACCGGGCCATTTCATATTCCATACACACCTTCCTTTTCCAAGAAAATATCAGAAGACATTTTTCAAATTCATAGTAACTATTATAAAAATCCGGGTCAATTAAAAAAAGGTCCAGCGATGGTTGTTGGAGCCGGAGATTCGGGTTTTCAAATCTTAGATGAAGTCTCCCAGACAAATAGAACAACTTATTTTTCGGGCGCTACCGATGTGCGTGTGCTTCCGCAGGAAATTTTAGGAAAAACTTTATGGTGGTGGTTTACTAAAATAGGTTTCCTAAATTTTAGCCGAAAAACCTGGTTGGGGAAAAAGTTGAGTCAGTCTAAGCAACCTATTATTGGCACGGATGTAAAAGGTATCCTGAAAAGAGATAATGTAATACCTGTAGGAAAAACTAAGAACGCAAAAGGTGAAATTATAATTACTGAAAATCGAAAAATTGAAGAGCTAAAGAATATCGTCTGGGCCACCGGCTACCGACCTAATTTTAGTTGGATAGAAGGTTTAGAACTTACTAAAGACGGTTACCCAAAGCATAATCGCGGCATAAGTAATATTGAAGGACTTTACTTTATAGGTCTTCCCTGGTTGCATACAAGAGGCTCAGCAACTTTAGGCGGAATTAAAAAAGACGCTCAATACCTTGCCAATTATATTGAAGCTGAAGAAAAAACACTTGCTTAGCAAAACCTGTGAGGTTTTTCTTAAATATTTTGACACCAATTTTTGCTTAGTCGCAAACCATCTTTCTTGATGTCTATTAGCGCTTCAGAAAATATTATATAGACGTAAAAAATAGGCATAAAAAAATCCCTAAAGTAGGTATACTTTGGGATTTGGGAATAAAAGTGGGCGCGAAGGGATTCAACTGCCTGATCCTCCCGATGTGAAATCGGGATGCTCTGAACCATACCTTGTCCCGAATTTACTTCGGGATGAGCTACTTTTTAAATAATTTCTCAATCATTATTCGACTTTTGCACTTCTTAATTTGTCGCTCTCTTCGAATTGCTTCTGTTCTGGTTTTAAACTCTTCAGAATACACCAGAACCCAATCTTTAGCTTTCGATGTAAAAACTTTATTACTTTGTAAATGCTTTTCTAAACGAATATTTATATCTTGAGTAGAACTGATATAATATTTATTCAGCGCTTCAGAAAATAGTATATAAATGTGAAATTTTGACATAAAAAAATCCCTAAAGTAGGTGTACTTTGGGATTTGAGAATAAAAGTGGGCGCGAAGGGATTCAATTGCCTGATCCTCCCGATGTAAAATCGGGATGCTCTGAACCATACCTTGTCCCGAATTTACTTCGGGATGAGCTACTTTTTAAATAATTTCTCAATCATTATTCGACTTTTCCACTTCTTAATTTGTCGCTCTCTTCGAATTGCTTCTGTTCTTATTTTGAATTCTTCAGAATACACCAGAACCCAATCTTTAGCCTTCGATGTAAAACCTTGCTTGCTTTGTAAATGCTTTTCTAAACGTATATTAATATCCTGTGTAGAACCGATATAATATTTATTCAGTGCTTCAGAAAATAGTATATAAACGTGAAATTTTGACATAAAAAAATCCCTAAAGTAGGTATACTTTGGGATTTGGGAATAAAAGTGGGCGCGAAGGGATTCGAACCCCTGACCCCTTGGGTGTAAACCAAGTGCTCTGAACCAACTGAGCTACGCGCCCTAAATAATTTTAATAAATTCTACTTACTAATAAAAGAAAGCACAATATTTTATGGGATTTTAATCCCTGATCCTCCCGATGTAAAATCGGGATGCTCTGAACTAACTGAGCTACGTCTTAAAATTTCAATAAAAACCTTACTCTATTGAAGGTTTTGCTAAAAAAAGGCTTCCTTTTATAGAAGCCTTTTGAATAGTGGTGGGCGCGAAGGGATTCGAACCCCTGACCCCTTGGGTGTAAACCAAGTGCTCTGAACCAACTGAGCTACGCGCCCTATTCTTGAATTCGGATGCAAATATAGACTAGTTTTTAATCTACACCAAGAAAAATTTCAAAAAAATTAAATTATTTCTGCAACGGTAAATGTGCTCCCACCAACAAAGACCAAATCTTCATCTAAGGCCGCATCCACGGCAGCATCATAGGCTTCTGAAACAGAATTAAATACCCTTCCTTCCAACTCAAATTCTGAAGCTTTTTCCTGTAAAATTTTAGCTTCCAGCCCACGAGGAACTTCTGGTTTTGAAAAGTAATAAATAGCCGTTTTTGGAAATAAGGGTAAGATTTTTTCTAAATCTTTATCGTTTACCACACCCAAAACTATATGCAAATGCTGAAATTTTTCCTTTTTTAGTTGCTCAAAAACTAAAGTTAAGCCTTCGGTATTATGTGCGGTATCGCAAATCACCCTGGGTTTTTCCTTTAATATATCCCAGCGACCCTGCAAGGAAGTATGCAACTTTACACTATTAAGTCCGTTTTTAAGACATTCTTCCGGGATTTCCCAGCCCTTTTCTCTTAAAATTTTTACCCCGGCAATTGCGGTATTCATATTCTTATTCTGGTAATCTCCTTTAAGATCGGTATGGTAGGTTGGGAATTTCAAATCCTGAGCAAAATATATCGCTGAATTATGTTTTTTAGCTTCAGCCTTAAAAATGTCGGTAGTTTCTTTTTGCTTTTCGCCAATGATTACCGGAATATTATCTTTTATAATTCCTGCTTTTTCCCGGGCTATTTCAGGAAGAGAATTTCCTAAAAACGCGATATGATCTATCCCAATATTAGTAATTACCGAAACCTCTGGTATGATAATATTTGTAGAATCTAGCCGACCGCCAAGGCCTACTTCTATAATAGCAATATCAACTTTCACCCTTGAAAAGTAATCGAAGGCCATTCCTACGGTCATTTCAAAAAAAGAAAGTTGATTTTCAGTTAGGAAATCTTTGTTTGCATATATAAAACTTACTACAGATTTCTTCGGAATAAATTTACCGTTTACCTTAATCCGCTCCCGGAAATCCTTTAAATGTGGCGACGTATATAAACCTACTTTATAACCGGCTTCCTGAAACACCGAAGCCAACATATGGCTGGTAGAACCTTTTCCGTTGGTACCGGCAATATGAACCGACTTAAAGTTTTTATGCGGATTATTTAGATGTTTTGCAAGTTTAAGGGTACGCGAAAGATCTTTTTTGAATGCCTGCGCACCTATTCTTTGGTACATAGGCAACTGCTGAAACATCCAGTCAACAGTTTGGGTATATGCATCCACTTATTCCGAAAGTTTAAAGTTATAAATAATGGTTCCAACCTGGCGGGAAGGTGCATTGCTATCACTATTAAAGCGAGTGGCCATGGCCGCCCTTCTAGCCGGATCTGATAAACAGGCAGCGCTATTTGTAGTTCCTTTTACACCGGGCGTGGCATTGATTACCTGCCCGTTTTGATTAACTTCTATACGAACCACCACGATTCCAGATTCATTACAATCCTGAACAAATTTTTCTTTGTTTAGAGCCCTTCTTCCACCTAAACGGTAATTCCCATCTCCATCAAGTCCAGAGCCACTTCCGTAATAAGAACTGGCATTAGGATCCCCGTTGGGATCACCTTTATCCCCGGCCTGATTATCATTCCCTTCTCCTCCACTTTCGGTTCCCGACCTTTCGGGACCGTTCAAAATACTACTCATAGCATCGGTAGTAGATTGATCTGGTTTGGGTTCTGGCTTTTTAGCCGGTGGTTGTTCTTTAGGTTCTTCCGGCTTCTTCTTTTCTACCGGTTTCGGCTCTTTCTTTTCTTCAATAACCGGAGCTTCTTCTATTTCCTGGGTCACTACTTCCTCTTCTATTACAGGTTCCGGTTGTGTTTGGGTTTCAGGCACCGTAGTTTGTTGAGGAGCCGATTTAACCGGCTCGGTAGGTTGCTCATTTCCGGAGCCAACTTCAGAAGTCCCAAAATTTATGGCTATTCCACTCTCTGGTGGCGGATCTAAATATTTAAAGCCTAACAGAAATAGCAATGCAATTAACAGCACGTGTAAGATAACCGTGATGGTAAAAGATTTTTTTTCGTGTTTGGTTTCTAACATAATTAGATTTATTCGGGTTTAACCGCTAAAACGATCTTATAACTATTTCGATTCGCGATATCCATAACATTTACTGCCTTTTCTATAGGAACCCCTTCTTCTGCTCTCAAAATAATTGTTGGCTTTTCTTTACCAGACAATTTGGTTTTTAAAGTACTTTCTAATGAAGACTGTGTAATACGCTGATCATCTACATAGAATTGAAGGTCTTTTGTAATACTCACCGATACATTCTGAACGCTGGTAGTTTTTCCTTTCGCCTTTGGAAGTATTAGATCTAAAGCTTCTGGAGTAATTACTGGCGAGGTGAGCATAAAAAAGATCAATAACAGGAATACAATATCTGTCATTGAGCTCATACTGAACTCTGGGCTTACTTTATTTCTTCCTCTTAAATTCATATTAAGCGGGCTCGTTTAACAGGTCTAGGAAATCTACTGCGGTAGCTTCCATTTGGTGCACTACTTTATCGGTTTTTACCACTAAGTGGTTATATCCAATATAAGCGATAATGCCTACAATAAGTCCGGCAACGGTTGTAGTCATCGCGGTATAAATACCTTCAGCAAGTGCTCCCATTTGCGCCTGGCCACTACTAGTTGCCAGCTCATGAAAAGCAATTACCATACCTATTACTGTTCCAAGGAAACCAATCATTGGTGCAGCCCCGGCAATAGTAGCCAAAATACTTACATTCTTCTCCAGTTTGTAAACTTCTAAGCGGCCTGCATTTTCTATAGCGGTATTAATATCTTCTAACGGACTTCCAATTCGGGAAATTCCTTTTTCGGTTAACCTGGCTACGGGAGAATCACTTTGTGCACAACGCATTTTAGCCGATTCTATATTTCCGTTTAAAACGTTATCCTTAATTTGAAGCATAAAATTTTTATCTACCTGGCTGGCCGATTTTATCGCAAACAGCCTCTCGAAGTAAATATAAACTGCCGCAAACAACAGGATAAAAAGAATAAGGATGATGATTTGGCCTCCAAGGCCTCCACTAAGCATTAAATCGAATAAAGACAGGGTTTTTTCTTCTACTACCGGTTCTGCCTCCTGGGCGGCTTCGGCAACGCCGTCCTGCTGAAAAAAGTATAGCATAGGTTTCTATTAGGGTTTTTAATGTAACGTGATAAACCAGATTTAATTGTAAATCAAATTTAGTAAAATAATCAGCAGTGCAAACTGCATTATCCCAATTGGGAATTTTTTATTTCCTGAAGATGAATTTCATTAAATTTTATTCATAAAAAATCCCGCTCGAAAGCAGGATCTTCAGAAATAATCTCAATCAACTAAAATTAAAAGATTAATCAAAAACTTATACCAATTGCTTCAGCGCAACTTCAAAGGCTGTTTTGCTGATATTGGTTTTACTGCTATTGTTATCGTAGGTATTCTGGATGGCATTTTTAATGGTCATTGAAGTATCGTTAAAAATAGACTCATCGGTCATTTGCACTCTTCTTTCCATAAAATAAGCGAAAACTCTCGCCATTCCGCAGTTTGCAATAAAATCAGGGATTAAGCTAACTTTCTCGTCGGTAGATTCCATAATTGAGCCGAAGAAAATTTCTTTATCAGCAAAAGGAACATTAGCTCCACTGGTAATCACCTCTAATTTTCTTTCAATCAAATTATTAATTTGATCCTGGGTAATTAATCGGGAAGCAGCACAAGGCGCAAAGATCTCGGCATCAAGCTCCCAAATCTTTTCATTAATTTCTTCAAAAGGAATTAAATTATCGTGTTTAATTGTATTCCCTTCTTTATTAAGAAAAAGCTCCTTAATTTCTTCAAAAGTAAATCCGTCTTCATTAATTAAACCACCAACACGGTCTATTATTCCCACAATCTTAACGCCCATTTGAGCCAGGTAATAAGCTGCCGCAGAACCCACATTTCCAAAGCCCTGAACAATGGCTCTTTTTTCGGTTACATCACCGCCATAAATATCGTAGTAATGTTTAACCGATTCGGCTACGCCATAACCGGTAATCATATCGGCAACGGTATATTTACGGGTTACATCTGGAGAGAATTTGGTATTTTCCAGGACTTTAATCACACCCTGGCGCAACTGTCCAATTCTATTAATTTTGTCGGCTTCGCTGGGTTTAAAGTGCCCGTTAAAAACACCTTCCTGCGGGTGCCATACGCCACAGTCTTCGGTAATAGGAATTACTTCATTTATCTCATCTACATTTAGATCGCCACCGGTACCATAGTAACTCTTCAACAAAGGGGAAACTGCTTTATACCAACGCTCTAAAACGCCTTTTTTACGCGGATCTTTAGGATCGAAGTTTATACCCGATTTAGCTCCTCCAATTGGAGGGCCAGAAACGGTAAATTTCACTTCCATAGTTTTGGCCAGGGAAAGCACTTCATTTTGATCTAATCCTACACGCATTCTTGTACCTCCACCGGCAGCACCACCGCGTAAAGAATTTATTACGGTCCAACCTTCAGCTTCCGTTTCAGAATCTTTCCAGTTGAAAACGATTTCGGGTTCTTTATTTTCGTATAATTTTAATAATTCCTTCATTTATACTCTAATTTTTCGCAAATATATAAACTAAGTAGAATATTTTTAATTTTTCAGCAAAAAGTTTAGATCTCATAAATAACTCCGGAAGAATGATCTTTTTTAGCGCCGGTAACAGATGTTAATACATTTACCTCATCTCGAAGTTTTAAAACTCCCAGTAAACCGAAAATCAGAGCTTCTTTATAATTAATAATTTCATCTGAAGGAATCGTAAAATGACATTTAGATTCCGTTTTCAAAAGACGCAATAGAAAATTATTAAATGTTCCACCGCCAGTCATTAATACTTTAGTTTCAGGATCATCGTCTAAAGTTTTAGCGATTTGCTGGGCTACGTGCAGGGTATAGGTGTGTAGAATATCTGGAATATTATCTTCATATTTCTCCAGGATTGGAAAAACTGTAGACTTCACCCACTCTATTCCCAAAGATTTAGGTGGTTTTTGAGTATAAAAAGGGAGCTTATTTAACTCCTTGAGCAAATCTTTATTTACTTCTCCGGAAGCCGCTAATTTCCCGCCTTCATCAAATTCTTTTCCTAATTTTTGAGCATAATAATTTATTACGGTGTTTACGGCACAGATATCATAGGCCAGGCGTTTGTTATCTTTTTCGGTAGAAATATTTGCAAATCCGCCTAAGTTCACGCAATATTTATAGTCTGAAAAAAGCAATTGATCTCCAATAGGTACCAATGGCGCACCCTGACCGCCCAATTCTACATCTTGCACTCTGAAATCACAAATCACGGTTTGGCCCGAGAGATAAGCCAGTTCAGGCAAATTACCAATTTGCAGCGTATAGTTATTTTCAGGCTCGTGTTTAATGGTATGGCCGTGACTACAAACTGCATCTATATTTTTTATTTGGTGAGTTTCAATAAAACGGGAAATAATCCCGGCCAGAAAATTGGTGTATTTCTTATTCAATTCTTCCAATCGTTCCTCAGAATAATTAATTGCCTCGGCCAAAGTCTCCTGCCAGTTTAAAGGGTACGGGATGGTTTCAGCCTTTAGTATCTTATAACTCCAGGAGTTTTTAAAATCAAAATTAACATAGACCAGATCGATGCCATCTAAGGAAGTTCCTGACATTACACCAATAACCTTATAGTTTGCTTTTTTCATATTCGTAAAATTTATTAAACTAAATTGAAAATTACACACCAAAACTTTATCTTTGGTGACCAAAATTAGATTTTCCTAAATTAAAATAATAATATGGATTTCAAACTTACAGAAGAACATATAATGATTCGCGATGCCGCGCGTGATTTTGCAAAAACAGAATTACTGCCCGGTGTGATAGAGAGAGATGAGAAACAGGAATTCCCAAAAGAGCTGGTAAAGAAAATGGGAGATCTTGGTTTTCTTGGAATGATGGCTTCTCCAGAATACGGTGGAGGCGGAATGGATACCATTTCTTACATATTAGTAATGGAAGAGCTTTCTAAAATAGATGCGTCTGCATCTGTGATGGTATCGGTGAACAACTCGTTGGTATGCTGGGGACTGGACACCTACGGAAGCGAAGAACAAAAGAAAAAATATTTATCTAAGCTTACTACGGGTGAGAAACTCGGTGCCTTCTGTCTTTCAGAACCTGAAGCAGGAAGTGATGCGACTTCACAACGCACTACCGCTATAGATAAAGGTGACCATTATGTTCTTAACGGAACCAAAAACTGGATCACTAACGGTAGCTCTGCCGATTATTATTTAGTGATCGCCCAAACCGACCGTGAGAAAAAGCATAAAGGAATTAATGCCTTTATTGTAGAAAAAGGAGTAGAAGGTTTCGAAATAGGCCCTAAAGAACAAAAAATGGGAATTCGCGGAAGCGATACACATTCATTAAATTTTAATGATGTAAAAGTTCCAAAAGAGAATAGAATTGGTGAGGATGGTTTCGGATTTAAATTCGCCATGAAAACACTTTCTGGTGGAAGAATTGGAATCGCTGCCCAGGCATTAGGTATAGCTTCGGGAGCTTACGAGTTGGCTTTAGATTATTCTAAACAACGCAAAGCTTTTGGCACCGAAATTTGTAACCACCAGGCAATCGCTTTTAAACTTGCCGATATGTATACTTCCATTGAAGCTTCAAGACATATGGTTATGAGAGCAGCCTGGGATAAAGACCAGGGCCAGAATTATGACCTTACCGGAGCAATGGCGAAAGTATACGCTTCAAAAACTGCAATGGATGTTACCACGGAAGCTGTACAGGTACACGGTGGTAATGGCTATGTAAAAGAATACCACGTAGAACGTTTAATGCGTGATGCTAAAATCACCCAGATTTACGAAGGAACTTCAGAAATTCAAAAAATCGTAATCTCCAGAGGGATTTTAAGAGACTAGTATTTTCCATCTCATTATTTTAAAGCCCGGTTTTTTCCAAACCGGGCTTTTTTATGCCCGAAAATCAACCATAAATTTTATAGAATTTATAATATTAAAGGGGTCAAATTATATAATTATCATTTATAATAATTTTAATTGATTTTACTGAATTTCTTCTTACTTTAAGAGGTGAACGCTTCATATTATTTATCTAATTAGGTAATTTTGAGACGATAACTTAAGGACGAAAAGGACATGAAATTAAAAAAACAGGGGCTCTATTCACCCGAATTTGAGCATGATAATTGTGGAGCAGGATTTATATGTAATCTAAAAGGCAAACGAACAAACGATATTATTCACAAGGCCTTAGATATTCTCATTCGGCTGGAACATAGAGGCGCAGTTAGCGCAGATGGAAAGACTGGTGACGGTGCCGGTATTTTGATAGAAATTCCTCACGATTTTTTTAAAAAAACCTGTGAATTTAAATTACCAGACTTTAAAGAATATGCGGTTGGAATGGTTTTTCTTCCGCAGTCCAAAAATCAGCAAAAAATTTGCCGTGAGATCTTTGAAGAAGAAATCATTGGGCAGGGGCTAAATCTTATTGGCTGGCGTGAAGTGCCTGTAAACAGAGCCTGCCTTGGAAGCATTGCTTCACTCTCTGAACCTAATGCGCAACAGGTCTTTATCGGAAAAGGAGACGATGTTTCTGCTGAAAGTTTTAATGCAAAACTATTTGCAGCCAGAAAGATCGCTGAACATAGAATAGAAAAATCAGAACTTTCTGAATCAGAATATTTTTACCTGCCAAGTTTATCAACCAACACCATTATATACAAAGGTTTGTTGATGCCGCAAGACATAAACGTTTACTATCGCGATCTAAACGAACCAGATGTAGTTACCAAATTGGCACTGGTTCACCAACGTTTCTCCACGAATACTTTCCCAACCTGGGATTTAGCACAACCCTTCCGCTATATGTGCCATAATGGAGAAATAAATACGCTTCGCGGAAATCTTAGTCGAATGAAAGCCCGGGAAGAGCTTTTTGAAAGTGAGAAATTTGGAGAGGATTTAAAAGAAATTATCCCTATTGTTCCCGAAGGAAAATCAGATTCAGCTTCTATGGATATGGTTCTGGAATTGCTTTTACAAACCGGCCGATCTCTACCTGAAGCAATTATGATGATGGTACCTGAAGCCTGGGAGAAAAATCCTTCCATGCAAGATGAGAAAAAAGCATTTTACGAATATAATTCCTGTATTATGGAGCCCTGGGATGGGCCCGCTTCCATTCCATTTACCGATGGAAATTATATTGGTGCACTTTTAGACCGAAATGGTCTTAGACCTTCCCGCTATACCTTAACCAAAGATGGTTATGTAATTATGTCTTCAGAAACCGGGGTATTGGAAATTCAACCCGAAAATGTTGAGCGACACGGAAGGTTAGAGCCGGGAAGAATGTTTTTGGTAGATATGAACGAAGGCCGAATTATCGAAGATAAAGAAGTTAAACAAAAAATAATTTCAGAAAGACCTTATCGCAAGTGGCTTGATGAAAACCTACTAAACCTATCTGAAGTTCCATACACCGGCAACAAAACGCCGGTTGAAAATATTGATATAAATACCCGGCAAAAATTATTCGGTTATACACAGGAAGACATTAAAACCATAATCACCCCAATGGCCACGCAAGGGAAAGAGGCAATTGGTTCTATGGGCGCCGATATTCCACTGGCGGTACTTTCAGATAAATCGCAGCTATTATTCAACTATTTCAAACAATTATTTGCGCAGGTAACCAACCCGCCTTTAGACGGAATTAGAGAAGAGATCGTTACCGATATTAGCCTTTCTATTGGGGAAGACCGAAACTTATTCGATATTATTCCGGAGCAATCCAAGAAATTGAGAATTCAAAATCCCGTTATTTCTAACGAAGATCTAGATAAAATAAAATATATAGAGCATCCAGATTTCAAGACTGCTTCTATTTCAATTTTATACGAAGTCGAAAAAGGCCTTAACGGACTTGAAGCACGTTTAGATGAAATTATTTATGAAATTAATGATGCCGTAGACGATGGTTGTAATGTAATTATTCTTACCGACCGAAATTCAGATTCTAAATTAGCGCCAATTCCTTCGCTTTTGGCTTGTTCATTTGTGCACCATCGCGTGAAGAAATACAACCGAAGATCTTCCTTCGGAATTGTTATCGAATCAGCAGAACCAAGAGAACCGCATCATTTTGCATTATTATTCGGTTATGGTGCCAGCGCGATTAACCCATATATGGTTAACGAAATTATTTACAACCTGGTTGAAGAAAAAGAAATTGAGGTTGAAGATCCTGAAGTTGCCGTTGAGAATTTTAATGTTGCCATTGGAAAAGGGATTGTGAAGATTATGAACAAAATTGGTATTTCTACTCTTCACTCCTATCGTGGTGCTCAAATTTTTGAGATCCTGGGATTAAACCAGAAATTCGTAGATAAATATTTCACCAATACGCCAACCCGAATTGAAGGTATTGGATTGTATGAAATAGAAAAAGAAATTCAAAAACGTTTTGACAACGCCTTTGCGCCTAAGAAAACAGATACCGATCTTGACCTGGAAATTGGTGGAGACTACCGCTGGAGAAGAACAGGAGAAAGACATATGTTCAACCCGGCCAGCGTTGCAAAACTGCAACAAGCGGTAAAACAAAACAGCACTAAAGCTTACGAAGAATATTCAAAATTAATAAACGACCAAAGTGAACGTTTAATGACGCTTCGCGGAATGTTTAAATTCCGTGATTTAAATCCTATTCCGGTTGAGGAGGTTGAGCCCTGGACAGAGATCGTAAAACGATTTAAAACCGGAGCTATGTCTTTTGGCTCTATAAGTAAAGAAGCTCACGAGAACCTTGCAGTTGCAATGAACCGTATGCAGGGAAAAAGCAACTCGGGAGAAGGCGGTGAAGACCCACAGCGTTTTCATAAAGATCTTGATGGAAATTGGAGAAATTCTGCCATTAAGCAGGTAGCTTCGGGAAGATTTGGAGTTTCTATTAATTATTTAAGCAATGCGAAAGAGATTCAAATTAAAATGGCCCAGGGTGCAAAACCCGGGGAAGGTGGGCAATTACCAGGACCAAAAGTAAATCCCGATATTGCTAAAACCAGAAATTCCACTCCTTATGTAGGATTAATTTCACCACCGCCACACCACGATATTTATTCAATTGAAGATCTAGCGCAGCTGATCTTCGACCTTAAAAACGCGAATCGCGAAGCCAGGATCAATGTAAAACTGGTTTCTAAAGTTGGCGTGGGAACTATTGCCGCCGGGGTAGCAAAAGCAAAAGCTGATGTGGTTTTAATTTCAGGTTATGATGGCGGTACGGGAGCTTCTCCCCTAACTTCCCTGCGCCACGCAGGTTTGCCCTGGGAACTAGGAATTGCTGAAGCACAACAAACACTGCTTATCAATAATCTTAGAAATAGAATTGTTGTAGAATGTGACGGCCAGTTAAAAACCGGTCGGGATGTGGCTATCGCCGCGTTGCTGGGAGCTGAAGAATTTGGTTTTTCCACCGCTCCACTTGTAGCTTCTGGCTGTATTATGATGCGCGCCTGCCATTTAAATACCTGTCCCGTGGGAATTGCTACGCAAGATCCTGAACTTAGAAAGAAATTTAAAGGTACTCCTGAAGATGTGATCAACTTTATGTATTTCATCGCCCAGGAATTAAGACAAATAATGGCCGATCTTGGCTTTAGAAGTATCAACGAAATGGTGGGTCAAAGCCAGAAGTTAGATATGAACCGCGCAATTGAACATTATAAAGCACAGGGATTAGATCTTTCTAATATTTTGTATAAGCCGAAAATCGATGAAGATATGCCGCTATACAATACCGAAAACCAGGATCACAACCTGGAAAATGTATTGGATTTTGAAATTTTAAAACAAGCGCATCCAGCTATTTACCGAAAAGAAAAAATGAGCCTGGATTTCCCAATCAGCAATATCAACCGTACAACGGGTGCTATTTTAAGTAATGAAATTTCAAAGATTCACGGCGCAAAAGGTTTGCCTAATGGTACGCTTACTTTAAATTTCACAGGTTCCGGCGGACAAAGTTTTGGAGCATTTGCAACTAAAGGCCTTACGATGAATATTGATGGAAATTCTAACGATTATTTAGGGAAAGGTCTTTCGGGAGCAACTTTAAGTGTTAGAAAACCAAAAGAAGCTTCCTTTAAATCTAATGAAAATGTGATCATTGGGAATGTAGCGCTTTATGGCGCTACAGATGGAGAAGCGTATATCAATGGAATTGGCGGGGAACGTTTCTGCGTAAGAAACTCCGGCGCAAAAGCAGTTATTGAAGGAATTGGCGATCACGGTTGTGAATATATGACCGGTGGAGTTGCTGTAATTTTAGGAACTATTGGAAGAAATTTCGCTGCCGGAATGAGTGGAGGAATCGCCTATATTTATAATCCAGATAACAGCCTGGACAATAATAATTTCAATATGGAAATGATTGGTTTAGAAGATCCTTCCGAAGAAAATAAAGAAGAACTTAAAGAACTTATTTCAAATCACTACCAGTATACCGAAAGTGATGTGGCCAGGGAAATTCTTGAAAATTGGAAAGAGAGTTCTGGCAAATTCATAAAAGTAATGCCTACAGAATTCAAAAAGGCTTTACAGAAAATGGAAGAAGAGAAAATGGAACAAGAACAAAAAGAACTCAAAACAGCATAATTATGGGTAAGATAAGAGGTTTTATGGAATACGACCGTAAGGTTGAAGAGACAGTAGCTGTAGAGAAACGAGTTAAAGATTACAAAGAATTCACGAAAGAAATGTCTCCCGAAGAACTTGGCGTTCAGGGAGCAAGATGTATGGATTGCGGAATTCCGTTTTGCCATAGCGGTTGCCCGGTTGGAAATTTAATTCCGGATTTTAACCACGCGGTTTATAAAAACGACTGGAAAAAAGCGCTCAAAATTCTACACGGAACAAATAACTTCCCTGAATTTACCGGAAGATTGTGCCCCGCGCCTTGCGAATCTGCTTGTGTATTGGGTATTACAGATCCGCCGGTAGCGATTGAACTTATTGAAAAATACATTGTTGAACGCGGATTTAAAGAAGGATGGATCACTCCACAACCTCCAAAATCCAGAACCGGAAAAACCGCAGCTGTAGTAGGTTCTGGCCCAGCAGGTCTTGCAGCGGCACAACAGCTTAACCGTGCTGGTCACGAGGTTACCGTATTTGAACGCGACAATAAAGTTGGCGGATTATTACGCTACGGAATTCCCGATTTTAAAATGGAAAAACATGTAATTGACCGTAGGGTTGATGTTATGAAAGAAGAAGGAATTACATTTAAAACCGGAGTACACGTAGGTGAAAATTATGAAGCCGAAAAACTGAAGGAATTTGATGCTGTAGTACTTTGCGGTGGCGCTACCAAACGCCGTCATTTACCAATTGAAGGTGCCGAAGGCGGTGGTGTTATGCAGGCGATGGATTTTCTAAAAAATAATAATGAAGTTGTAGACGGTTTAAAAGAGCAAACCGAAGAATATTCGGCTAAAGGCAAAAATGTGATTGTAATTGGTGGTGGTGACACAGGTTCTGACTGTGTTGGAACTTCTAATCGACATGGAGCAAAATCGGTTACCAATTTTGAGATCATGCCGGTTCCGGGAGAACATAGAGATAAAGAAAATCCCTGGCCGTATTGGCCGTTCACCTTAAAAACTACTTCTTCTCACGAAGAAGGTGTAGAGCGTAACTGGAGTATTAATACCAAAGAGTTTATTCGGGATAAAGAGGGCAATTTAAAAGCTTTAAAAACCGTAAATATAGAATGGGTAAAAGGTAAAAATGGAAGACCACAACTTAAAGAAGTTGAAGGCTCAGAAAAAGAGTGGCCTTGTGAGCTGGTACTTTTAGCTTTAGGATTTACCGGACCTGAAAAAACATTAAGCGAGCAATTAGGCCTTGAACTGGATAGCAGAACAAATATTAAAGGAGATGATGGCTACCAAACCAACATACCAAATATCTTTACTGCCGGAGATATGCGCCGCGGACAATCCTTAATTGTCTGGGCAATTTCTGAAGGCCGTGAAGCCGCTTATCACGTAGACAAATACTTAATGGGAAAATCTATGTTGCCAAGAAAAGGAGAAGGCGACCTTCCCGCTGCTTAATTTAATTTTTTAAATAAATTGTTGTTTAAGAGCGTCCAGATTTCGGGCGCTTTTATCTTTTTAGGGTGAAATTAGCCCCAAAATGATCACGAGTGCCATCCAACATTTCAAACTCTACTTTAAACCAATAATCATCTGCAGGTAAAGACCGGCCATTATAAGTGCCATCCCAGCCCTGGCCACCGGGCGATAATTCCTTTAATAGTTTTCCGTAGCGATCAAAAATATAAAGTTCTAAAATTTGAATTTCAGCGGTATTAGCAATATTCCAGGTATCATTATATCCATCGCCATTTGGAGTGAAGAAACGCGGATAACCAACTAAATAAAATTCTTCCGAACTAGTAATTCCGCAGCCATTTATTTCGCGGGCGCTAATAGTATGATAACCGGGATTTAAGTTTCTAAAAACCGGATTTTCCTGCCAAACTCCTTCATCTAAGCGATACTCGTAGGTAGTATTATCTCCCAGACCGGGTATGGCTTCTGCAGTAATCACATAGCCTCCCGTAAAATCACTCCCTTCAATTTCAACTACAACACTTTCGGGCCTGGAATAAACAGCAAGATCTGTTTGAAAGCTTACGCTGCATCCAGACTGGGAATTGGTGACAATAAGTTCTATGATTTCAGCCTCTGGAATTTCGGTAAAATCTAATAAAGCATTGGTACTAATCACCGTTCCATTAGCCAGCCACTCGTAAGTATAATTATTCCCAAGATCCTCGCCTATTTCAATTTGTTGAGTGATATCTCCATTAAGATCGACACAAATTATGCTTTCGGTGGGAAGATAATTTTCAGGAAGAAGTTCTACTTCTACATTAAATGAAATTTCCTGGGAAAGGCAACCACTTTCCACTCCTTCTACCTGGGCAAAAATTTCAATAGTTTCTGCAATTGGAAAGCTAGATGGATTTTCAATAGGATTTTCGTCTTCCAGCTCCTGTAAAGATTCATAAAAATTCACTCTATAATTTTCTTCAGAAGTATTTCCGTCTAAAATTTCTGCTGAAGTTAAACTTAGGTCTATACTCGTTTGATTTGGATCGCATATATAGAGATCTTCAGGAGTATTTGCTATTGGCTCACTATAAAAGCTAACTTCAATCTCATCTTCATCTGGACGTAAAGTTTGATTTTCATAAACGATCACTTTATAGCGGCCGGAATCATCTATTGTTAATGTTGATTCTTCCTCCCCTGCTATCAATTGAAAATCGTTCATATTTTCGTCAAAACGGTACCATTCATAAAACGCCACCCCATCTGTGGTGGCATCTAAAGTTGTTTCGGTTTCACCACAAAGCAACCTATCAGGTCCCAGCACCTCGTCTAAAATTCCACAATCTGTAGAGCCGGAATTAGGCTGATTTGCATTGGTTTGCCGTAAACTTATAAACCCGGGAAGCTCTTCATAATTAGTAATTAGCACCACGTAAACTTCTCCAGCTTCGGCATTAAGAATATTCATCTGTTCTACCGTATCGGGCTCATAGCTACAATCCACAATCTTTTGCGCGCTTAGAGATTCATCTTCACAATAATTATCTGTTCGCTCAAACGGCCCCCAAACAATATAATCTACATCATATTGCGAACCGCTACCATCTTCATTTTGAAACTGTGAAATATTAAATCTCAAGTCTCCCGTTTGTTCAACTTGCAAATAAAACCAGGCGGGATATGGCTGAGAAAGTAAACATCCATAATCTGGACCGGGCTGCCCATTAGCCTGATTACTGTTATTTATATTGGAATTAGGAAATACCAGCTCTTCATTACCGGCACAAAAAGGATCTAAACTTTCGCAAGAACTACCCTGGCCAAAAACCACCTGAATACTTCCGTAAAGAAGAAAAATACAAAAGATAAGTAGGGATCCTTGTTTCATAATAGGTTTAAGAACTTACAAAATAACAAATATCTATTTAATCCCAGTCTTTTATGATTACATAAAAACCTATTAAATATGTATCTTTGCAAGCCAAACAATCGGTTTACGACTATTATTGTAAAAACGGTATGAAAATAGACAAAATTTTGAATGAAATTGATGAGCAGGGAGATGCACATGTAGGAAGCAGTGCAGAAACCCCTATTCGTGAAGATGCTTTTGAACTGAGTGATATTGAAAAAGTAGCGCTCATCAATAAAGATGTAAAACATATTATGGAAACTTTAGGCCTTGATCTTACAGACGATAGCCTGAAGGGAACTCCACAACGGGTGGCAAAAATGTTTGTAAATGAGATTTTTGCCGGATTAAACCCGGAGAGAAAACCCATTGCATCAACTTTTGAAAACAAATACAAATATGGCGAAATGTTGGTAGAAAAGAATATCACTGTATATTCTACCTGCGAGCACCATTTACTTCCTATAGTTGGAAAAGCTCACGTGGCCTATATTTCTAAAGGGCGCGTTATCGGGCTTTCAAAAATGAACCGAATAGTAGATTATTTCGCGAAAAGACCACAGGTACAGGAGCGAATGACGATGCAAATTGTTCAGGAGCTACAAAAAGCTTTGGGTACACCAGATGTTGCTTGTGTAGTTGATGCCAAGCACCTTTGTGTGAACAGCCGCGGAATTAGAGATATAGATAGTAGCACCGTGACCAGTGAATTTGGTGGAGCTTTCAAAGAACAGTCTGTAAAAAGAGAATTCCTTGACTATATAAAATTAGACACTACTTTTTAAATAATTCTATTTCTTAATAATCAACAACTAACTATCTATGGCGCTATACCAGGAACAAAGCTTGAAAATGTACAATTCAATGACGGGGGAAAAAGAAGTCTTTAAACCCATAAACGAAGGAACCGTTGGAATGTATGTTTGCGGCCCTACTGTTTACAGTAATGTTCATTTAGGTAATTGCCGAACTTTTATCTCCTTTGATCTTGTTTTTCGATATCTGAAGCATTTGGGATATAAAGTAAGATATGTTAGAAATATTACCGATGCCGGTCATCTTGAAAATGATGCCGACAGTGGAGAAGATAGAATTGCCAAGAAAGCACGATTAGAACAAATAGAACCTATGGAAGTAGTACAACGCTACACCATAGATTTTCATAATATCCTGCAGAAATTCAATAACCTGCCGCCAAGTATAGAACCTACGGCTACCGGCCATATTGTTGAACAAATCGAGATCATTAAAACCATTATCGAAAAAGGATTTGCCTACGAGGTAAACGGTTCGGTTTATTTTGATGTAAAGAAGTTCAACGAAACCAACCATTATGGTAAGCTAAGCGGAAGGGATATTGATAACATGATCGCCAATACACGAGAACTTGCCGCACAGAGCGATAAGAAAAATCCGCAGGACTTTGCACTTTGGAAAAAAGCCGAACCACAGCATATTATGCGCTGGCCTTCGCCCTGGAGCGATGGTTTCCCTGGCTGGCATTTAGAGTGCACCGTGATGAGCACAAAATATTTAGGGGAAGAATTTGATATTCACGGAGGCGGAATGGATCTAAAATTCCCGCACCATGAATGTGAAATTGCCCAGGGAGAAGCCGCTACCGGGAAAAACCCGGTTCATTACTGGCTACACGCCAACATGCTTACTTTAAACGGTAAGAAAATGGCTAAAAGTACGGGCAATAATATTCTTCCTGAAGAAATTTTCTCTGGAAATAACGATGTTTTAGACAAACCATTTTCACCGAATGTGACCCGATTCTTTATGCTTCAGGCCAATTACCGTAGCATCCTGGATTTTTCAGATGAAGCACTAAAAGCAAGCGAAAAAGGTTTTAACCGATTAATGGATGCTTACCACGCCATAGATGAGCTTCCGATTTCAGATAAATCGAGCATAGATATAAAGAGTTGGAAACAGTCTTGCTACGATGCGATGAACGATGACTTTAACAGCCCGATTCTAATTGCCAAGCTTTTTGATGCGGTTAAGATGATTAATAACATCAAAGAAGAAGCCGCTACAATCACTTCTGAAGATAAAGACGAATTGCAAAAAACAATGTCGGCTTTTATGTTTGACGTGTTAGGTCTTTTAGACAAGGTTTCTGAAAATAATGATACTTCAGATAAGCTTTCTTCAACAATAGAATTACTTATAAAACTGCGAGCTGAAGCAAGAAACAATAAAGATTTTGCTTTAAGTGACCAGATAAGAGATCAATTACAGGAAATGGGTATTCAGCTTAAAGACGGAAAAGAGGGCACTACTTTCACTATCAAACCAGCATGATGCTGGGCACAATAGCGGCAAAAATTAGAGTAATAATTAAAGTTCTATGCTGAATTTCAGAGTTTCTATCCAAATTACAAACCTCTAAAAACAGGAAAGACGATGCTTAAAAAATGGTTAGCATATCCGTTTATCCTGTTAGTGAGATTTTATCAGAATTTCATTTCGCCACTTACACCGGCAACCTGTCGTTATACACCAACCTGCTCCCAGTACAGCCTAACGGCTTTACAGCGTTTTGGCGTTTTCAAAGGTGGCTGGCTTAGCTTAAAACGCATTTTTAGCTGTAACCCCTGGGGCGGAAAAGGCTACGATCCCGTTCCCGAAAAAACAAAAACCAAAATATAGGGCAACTACTTCCAAATATGTATCTTTACCCTACTAATCAATTTTAATTTATGCTTTTTAACGCGATCACCTGGAGCCCTTCAGAAGGTTTAGACTTAGGTTTTTTCACCCTTCACTATTACAGTTTAATGTTTTTGATAGCCTTTGGATTAGGCTGGTATATCATGAAAAGCATTTATGTAAGGGAAAAAGTATCTATAGAAAAACTGGATTCGCTTTTTATTTATACGGTTCTGGCAACGCTAATTGGTGCTAGGCTGGGACACGTAATTTTTTATGATTGGGATTACTTTCAAAATCATTTATTAGAAATATTCTTACCGGTTAGATTTGAACCCGAATTTGAATTTACCGGTTTTAGAGGTTTGGCCAGTCATGGTGCAGCAATTGGGATTATCATCGCAATGTATCTTTATCGAAAACGCGTTTTAGACAAACCAGTGCTATGGGTTTTAGATAGAATTGTACTTCCTGTAGCCAGTGGAGCTATTTTTGTAAGAATAGGAAATTTTATGAATTCTGAAATTATAGGAAAACCCACCAATTCCGATTACGGAGTGATTTTCGCAAATCTAGGCGAGACTTTTCCACGCCACCCAGCCCAGTTATATGAATCTTTTTGCTATTTACTTATCTTTATATTGCTATGGTTCTTATACTGGAAAACCGAAAAACGCCATAAAATAGGTTATCTTTTTGGCCTATTCCTGGTTTTACTTTGGACGGTGAGATTCTTTATCGAATTTATAAAAGAAGCCCAGGTAGAAGAACGAACCACCTGGTTGTTAAATACCGGGCAATGGCTTAGTATTCCCTTTATAATTGCTGGATTGTATTTTATGTATCGTCCTACCAAACCAAGAACCGTATGATACGTAAATGCATAATCTTATCGGCTATTTTAACCATTTCCTTCCTATCTTCCTGTAAAGATGATGAGACTGAAGCACCCATAGAAACCGAAGAGATCACTTTCACTAAAGAAGGTGAAGCTACTTTGCTGAAACCTAATGGAGATACTATTCAGCAAATCGATATTGAAATTGCCGATAATTCTTATGAACGCCAAACAGGTTTAATGTATCGCGAAAGTATGGAAGACAACCGGGGAATGCTCTTTATTTATGATAACGAAGCTCCACGAGCCTTTTATATGAAAAACACTTATATCCCTCTAGATATTATTTATTTTGCTGCAGACAGCACCGCAGTGAGTTTCCAGAAGAACGCGCAACCGCAGGATGAAACTTCGTTACCATCTGGAGAACCGGCCCAGTTCGTCCTTGAATTAAACGCGGGACTTGCAGACGATTGGAACATTGAAGTTGGCGACAAGATAGATTTCGAAAGGGTAGATTAGGTTTAGACCTACAGGTTTTATTCCTTACTATTTATATAAAGTTTATCATTGAATAGGGCGGCTTAATTTCCGCTTTTACCATACCTATTAAATGAAATTGATCCTAGTTCCTGAGCTGAGCAGGGAAGATACTTCCGCGTGGATTTGATACAAGCTTCATCCTCGTATTCATAATAGTACTTTTATTTCCCACTAATACCTATGCTCTCCTCTATAATTAAGGTTTAGGGAAAAACTTATAAGCTTCATCTAAAAATTCACTAAACAATATGTAATTCTTTTTATCTGGATTGTGAATAGGATAAAAATATCCTATTCCACTTTTATTGGTTACCGTTACACTCACTTGAATCCCATCTATAATAACTCGGTTCTTATTATTTTTTATTTCGAATAAAATTTCCTCTTTCGAATTTATTATAGAATCAGCTAGTTGAATAAGTCTATCTTCATGTGAAAAAACCATGCATTTTTTTGTAAATATTTTACTTGCATCTATAATATTCATCATCTCTCGATTATCCTCTGCGGTACGATTTTTTTTATATCGCAGTTGTCTATATCTAAGACTATCGGTTTTACTTAAATCATCTTCTCCAGTATACTCTGAAAAATAAACTTTGATATCCTCCTCATTATAGTGGCGAACATCAAAAATGTGTTCAAAAGCAGGAAAGGTTCCACTTGATTCTATTTTTAGCTTATAAATCTCTTGTGAATAACAATTTATGCTAATAAAAATAACTAAAAGAGTAATAACTTTTTGCATATCGAGCTTTATTTGAAAAGAGTGGCAAGGTGAATCAAATATACAGGTTTAGCCTAAAATCAAGCAGTCCAAACCCATTTTCTCTGAATTGAGCATAAGAACTATAAAACCCGGGTACAACAAAACCAATCCATAAAAAAAGCGCCCCTTTTGGAGCGCTTTTTACTTTATCTATTTCCGAAGAAATCTTAAGCAGTAGTTGCTTCAGAGTCTTCTTCAATTTTCTTCTTCTTTTCAATCTTAGATTTATCAGTCACACTGTCAAACATAACAGGAGTTGCGATAAATAAAGAGGAATAAGTACCTACAATCACACCAATGATCAAGGCAAACATAAAGCCTCTAATGCTTTCTCCACCAAAGATAAAGATAGCAAGTAAAACGATTAAAGTAGTAAGCGAGGTATTCAAGGTACGGCTAATAGTACTATCTAAAGCCACATTTACTGTTTTACCTAATGGCCAGCTGGTGTGTTCGTTTACAAATTCTCTAATTCTATCAAATACAACCACGGTATCGTTTAATGAGTAACCAATTACCGTAAGGATTGCAGCAATAAATGCCTGGTTAATTTCCATACTAAATGGCATCACTTTGTATAATAAAGAGAAGACACCCAAAACAATTATAACATCGTGAGCTACTGCAGCAACAGCACCAATACTAAACTGCCATTTTCTAAATCGCAATAAGATATACAAGAAAATTACTACTAGCGATCCTAAGATAGCCCAGAAAGAGTCGTTCTTAATATCATCGGCAATAGTTGGACCTACTTTCATAGACTGCATAATACCAATTTCTCTTTCGGCTCCACCTGTAGTAAATTCATCGAAAGTAAGATCTTGCGGAAGGTAAGATTGTAAAGCATTAAACATAGATTGTTGGATCTCGTTATCTACCGCTGTACTTTCTTCATCAACCTTGTATTTAGTCGTGATCTTAAGCTGATTATTTGGTCCAAAAGTTTTTGCTTCGGCACTTCCAAATTCAGCGATCAGATCCTGTTCTACATCAGTTGGATTCACATCCTGATCAAAACGCACGGTATAAGTTCTACCCCCTACAAAATCAACTCCCGGGTTTAATCCTTGTACTATTATAGAACCAATACTTATTATGATTAAAATTCCAGAGATTATGTAAGCCATTTTACGCTTTCCGAGCCAATCTATTTTTACATTTCTGAAAAGGTTTTTGGTTGCGCCCGTAGCAAAATCAAGTGACTTTCCGTTTTTACCATAACCATCAATAAATAATCTAGTGATGAAAATTGCGGTAAATAAAGAAGTCGCGATACCTATTAATAAAGTAGTGGCAAAACCTTTAATTGGCCCTGTACCTAAAATCAATAGAATGAAACCAGTTAAACCGGTAGTAATATTCGCATCTAAAATTGAAGACAGTGCGTTATTAAACCCGTCTTTAATGGCATCTTTTTGTACTTTTCCTTTAGCAAGTTCTTCACGAATTCTCTCAAAGATAAGTACGTTAGCATCTACCGATATACCAATAGTTAATACAATACCGGCAATACCAGGTAACGTTAACACAGCTCCAAGACCCGCAAGGATTCCGAAGATGAAAAGAATGTTCACTGCAAGGGCAACATCAGCAAAAAGACCGGCTTTACCATAGTAGAAAATCATCCATAGCAATACAAAAACAAGGGCGATGGCAAATGACCAAATTCCGCTGTCTATAGCTTCCTGACCTAAACTTGGTCCTACAATTTCGCTCTGAATAATATCTGCGGAAGCAGGAAGTTTACCAGCTCTAAGAACATTGGCTAAATCCTGACCTTCGGTAATAGTAAAATCTCCACTAATTTCGCTTCTTCCACCTGAAATAGGTCCGGTAGAAACTCCCGGAGCAGAATAAACTGTATTATCTAAAACAATTGCGATATTGCTCTGTTGTGTTGAAGCCAGACCGGTCATTTCTTCCCATAGCTTAGCTCCTCTTCCATCCATTTGCATAGAAACCGCAACCCGACCCATTTGGTCATAAGTTTGTTGTGCATCTGTAATCACATCACCACTAAGTGGTGGCTCCATATTACGGTTACCTTTTAAAGCATAAAGACCAACAACACCTTCTTCTTCTGGAATTCCCCAGGCGAATTTAGCGTAACGTTGCTCTGCAGGAAGTAAAGATCTTACCTGCGGCATACTTAGATATTTGTTCACTTTAGCGGTATCCTGAACAGAGAAATATGCCAAAACAGGACCTCCCTGGAATCCAGGACCTTCTACAAGTTCGAATAAAGGATTATTTCCTGTGCTTACTTCATCAGTAGATTCTTCACTTTCGGCAAGTAATTCATCTATGTCGCTATCGCTTTCAGCAGCAGTAGTATCAGCTTGAACTTCTGTTTCTTCGCCAACTACATCCTTAAGCACATTATTAGCCTGAGCCAGGAAGTTACCTAACTCATTATTTTTATAAACGTGCCAAAACTCTAATTGCGCAGTACTCTGCAACAATCCCTGTACACGGTTAATATCTTTTGCACCAGGTAATTCAACAAGAATTCTTCCTGAATTCCCTAAACGCTGAATATTTGGTTGGGTTACCCCGAATTTATCGATACGTTTTCTTAAAACTTCAAAAGCAGAAGTAATAGACTCATCAACCTTCCTTCTAATTACTGTTTCAACTTCGTCGTTAGACATTTCGAAGTTAATCTCATCACTTAGTGTTTTATTAGCAAACACATCTGGAGATGCAAGCTTAGCATCAGGAATATTATTAAAAGCCTCAAAGAAAAGGTCTACATAATCGTCCTGGCTATCTGTAGAAGCTTCATCAGCTTCTGCTATCGCCTGGTTAAAGGCAGGATCGTCGGTATTATTTGCTAAGCCGGCAAGAATATCTTTAACCGAAATTTGAAGAATTACGTTAATTCCTCCTTTAAGGTCAAGCCCTTTGTTAAGCTCTTTGTCTTTGGCGTCACTGTAAGTAATACCTGCAACAATCTCGTTGTTCCCAACCGAATCGAGATAGTTTTGCTGTTCAACATCTCTCAATGCTGAATAATTTTCTACATTTTCGCTAATTTTTTGCCTGGCAAAATCTTCAGCTTCACTTTCTACATTATTGGTAATAAAAGTAAAAGACAACTGATATATACATACCAGTCCAAATAAAATTGCAAAAACCTTAATCAGTCCTTTGTTCTGCATTATTCCTTAAGTTATAATTAATTAGGTCGATTTTAAAAACGGACAAATATAGGGTTTCAAAAATGAAATGCCAACAATTTTTTTTTGAATAATTTAACTTTTAAACATAAAAAAGACCGCAAGTTTTGCGGCCTTTTTTAACATATATTCAAGTTTAAAACTACTTATAGTTCTAATAGGGCATTGGTTTTATTCACGCCCTCTGCACTTTCTTTAATCTTATTAGACTCTGCATCATCAAGCTCTATCTCAACAATTTTCTCAAGTCCGTCTTTACCTAAAATTGCAGGCACTCCAATGCAAATATCATTTAATCCGTATTCACCTTCCAACATTGCAGAGCAAGGGAACATTTTCTTTTGGTCGCAAGCAATTGCCTGAACCAAAGCTGAAACTGCCGCACCAGGTGCATACCATGCACTGGTTCCTAATAATTTTGTAAGGGTTGCGCCACCTACTTTAGTATCTTCTGAAACCTGGTTTAAACGATCTTCAGATAAAAATGCAGATACAGGTACAGAATTTCTGGTAGCCAATCTTGTTAGCGGCACCATCCCGGTATCGCTATGACCTCCAATTACCATCCCATCAACATCTGATGGCGGACATTCTAAAGCTTCACTCAATCTAAATTTAAAACGTGCGCTATCTAAAGCTCCGCCCATTCCAATAATTTTATTCTTTGGAAGACCGGTAGTTTTATGCACAAGGTAAGTCATAGTATCCATAGGATTACTTACCACTATTAGTGTTACATTCGGAGAATGCTTAATAAGGTTTGATGAAACTTCTTTTACGATCCCGGCGTTTATTCCAATCAATTCCTCGCGAGTCATTCCTGGTTTACGCGGAATACCACTTGTAATCACAGCAATATCACTACCCGCAGTTTTAGAATAATCGTTGGTTGTTCCGGTGATTTTAGTATCAAAACTGTTAAGGGTTGCAGTTTGCATTAAATCCATTGCTTTCCCTTCAGCTACTCCGTCTTTAATATCGAGTAAAACCACTTCTGAAGCAAAATCTTTAATGGCAACATATTCTGCACAGCTAGCACCAACGGCACCTGCTCCTACTATAGTAACTTTCATCTTATATTTTATTTAAATCGGTTAATATTTGATTCCAAAAATACAAATATTGCTATAGTATTACTATAAGATATGGTTAAAACTGGCGTACATTATATTCTA
Organism: Salegentibacter mishustinae; assembly: GCF_002900095.1. Classification (NCBI taxonomy): domain Bacteria; kingdom Pseudomonadati; phylum Bacteroidota; class Flavobacteriia; order Flavobacteriales; family Flavobacteriaceae; genus Salegentibacter; species Salegentibacter mishustinae. The sequence goes on from NZ_LLKN01000002.1 coordinate 2,648,419, forward strand.
AAATGCAGCCCGGCGTTAATATGAAAAAATTTACCGGCAGTCGCCATGGTACTAATTTTAAATCTATTGAAATAAATATTAAAACCAAGATCGGCTTTAAATTGCGCCTGGCTTTGGTCTAAGCCTCTCAGCGCATTATTAATAGGACTTAATGCTATACCAGATCCTCCCATAGCATAGCTAAAATTAGAATTCGTTGCTCCTAAAGCTCCAAATACTTCAAAATCATCTCCATACTTTTTAGAGCCTAATACCGAAGCCATCCAAAGATTGGAGTTCACATTTACTAGCGTTAAGTTTCCGAAAGAACTACCGTCAGAAGATAGGTCTACCGGATCAATAAATTCATATTCTACATCAAACTGGCTAAATGCAACTATTGCTGAAGCCTGAAAATCATCTTCATTATTAAATTTAAAATACTGTGTAAAATTATGTTTTAGCGCTGCACCGTAAGTAGTAAATGCCACGCCGTCTACAGTTAGCTGCGGAAGGATTCTTGCTGAAAATTCTGTCTCATAGGGCAAGCCAACAGTAGCTTGCACAAAAGGATAGGCAAGTACACTTTTATTAATTCCTTCTATAGCCTGAAATCTAATGGGTACAGTATTACCTGCGTAATCAATATCTCCAACAAAATAAGTATCGGTTTCTCCACCAAAAGCAGTTGGCACCACCGCATTACTGCCTTCACCTTCAATACTTAGAATTGCCCCGCCATTTTCGTGAACACCGGCAAGATCGTTATTTGAAATAGTAAAACTTTGACGGTTAGAAGGAACAATTAAAGCATTTCCCTGAAAGGAGATCTCTACTTTCCATGGTTTTAAAGCAGTTGCTGAAGTAAACCAACCGGCTCCTGCCTGATAGGCAGCCCCTTCGGCTGCAGGTCCTGCAAATTCATCTGCGATATACAGCATCTCATTTGCAAATTTTGTAAGATCATCTTCCTGAGCGTAGGAATTAACTGAAAATAAAATAAATAGAATGAGGTATTTAGCTTGAAATTTCAAAATAAGTAGGTGTTAAGTTAGGCGGTAAAAATAACAAAAAAAGTTTTCTAAAAGCAACATTAAACAAGAGCATAAAAAAACCCGCAAGAACACTTGCGGGTTATATTTAATACTCGTTAAGCACTAGGCATCAATATTCGCGTACTTAGCGTTCTTCTCGATAAATTCACGTCTTGGCGGCACCTCATCTCCCATAAGCATAGAGAAGATTCTATCAGCCTCACCACTATTGTCTATACTTACCTGTCTTAGTTTTCTTCTTTCAGGATCCATAGTAGTATCCCAAAGTTGTTCGGCATTCATCTCCCCAAGACCCTTATAACGTTGAATTTGAACTCCACCGCTATAACTTTCAGCAATCTCATCGCGTTCTTCCTCGCTCCAGGCATAACGCTTCTTGCTTCCTTTTTTCACCAAATATAAAGGTGGGGTTGCAATATAAATATGTCCTCCTTCTATCAATTCTTTCATATATCTATAGAAGAAAGTTAAGATAAGGGTTTCAATGTGACTACCATCTACGTCGGCATCACACATTATTACCACTTTATGATATCTTAATTTATCGGTATTTAAGGCCTTACTATCCTCCTCAGTACCAATAGTAACTCCAAGAGCAGTGTAAATATTCTTTATCTCTTCATTATCAAAAACACGATGTGTCATCGCTTTTTCAACATTCAGAATCTTACCTCTCAACGGAAGGATGGCCTGGAATTTACGGTCACGACCCTGTTTGGCTGTACCACCCGCCGAGTCACCCTCAACAAGAAAAACTTCACTCTGTGTAGGATCCTGTTCAGAACAGTCAGATAATTTCCCGGGCAAGCCGCCAATACTCATCGCGGTTTTACGCTGAACCATATCACGGGCTTTCTTCGCCGCATTCCTGGCCTGCGCTGCAAGAATCACCTTTTGAATAATGGTTTTCGCATCATTCGGGTTTTCTTCCAGGTAATTTTCAAGCATTTCTGAAACCGCCTGTGAAACAGCCGAAGTCACTTCCCTGTTCCCAAGTTTTGTTTTTGTTTGCCCTTCAAACTGAGGCTCTGCTACTTTTACTGAAATAATCGCGGTTAATCCCTCACGGAAATCATCTCCAACGATCTCAAACTTCAGTTTATCCAGCATACCCGAAGCATCGGCATATTTTTTAAGCGTGGTAGTTAAACCACGTCTAAAACCAGATAAGTGTGTTCCACCTTCGTGGGTATTAATATTATTAACGTAAGAATGCAGGTTTTCGTTAAAAGAGGTATTATAAACCATCGCTACCTCAACAGGAATATCGTTCTTTTCGCCTTCCATCGAGATCACATCTGCGATAATAGGCTCACGGTTTCCATCAAGGAATTTTATAAATTCTTTTAATCCATCTTCAGAATAAAATCTTTCAGAAAGATATTCACCTTCTTTATTAACCTCACGCTTATCGGTAAGTGTAATTTGAATTCCTTTGTTCAAATATGCCAACTCACGCATTCTGCTAGACAAAGTTTCGTAGCTATAATCTACACTTTGCTGAAAAATACTTGGATCTGGCTTAAAGGTGATCACCGTTCCATTAAGGTCGGTTTCACCCACAGGTTTAACCGGATAAAGCGGCTTTCCTATTTCATATTCCTGCTCCCAAATTTGACCATCTCTGTAAACCGTAGCTTTAAGAGCGGTAGAAAGCGCGTTAACACAACTTACCCCAACCCCGTGTAAACCACCGGAAACCTTATAAGAGTCTTTATCGAATTTACCACCGGCACCAATCTTGGTCATTACCACCTGCAACGCAGAAACACCTTCTTTCTTATGAAGGTCTATCGGGATTCCCCTCCCGTTATCCTCGGTAGTTACCGAGCCATCTTCATTTATGGTAACTTTAATGGTATCACAATGGCCGGCCATAGCCTCATCTATAGAGTTATCTACCACCTCATACACCAAATGATGCAAACCTCTTACGCCGGTATCTCCAATATACATAGAAGGCCGTAAGCGCACATGCTCCATTCCTTCTAACGCCTGGATACTATCGGCCGAGTAATTGTGTTTTTTGGCTTCTTCGCTCATATATTTTGCTAATTAAATTCGTCTATTTTGAATAACGAACAAATATAACAAAACGCATATTTTTAATGACCCCACAAGCTCTTACAAGGCTTTAAGTTATTAACAATTTGTGCAAAAAAAAGCCTAAAATAAAGCAAAATTAAAGCTGTCATCGTGCATAACAAATCACACGATTGTAAACCTAAAAATCTTCTAATTATTACATTTCGTTTTTCTGGATTTAATCCACGTAGAGAACTACTTATAAAGAACTTGTAGTAAAAACTGCCTGAAATTGGGAAGCCATAGAATTACTGCTTTTACAGCTTTTACCCTCTACAACTTTTGCCATAGTCTTAAGAATCATATTTTCTCTCCAATCATAAACAACACTTCTCTAAATGGTTTCTCAATTGTTATAAACAAACACTTTGCAAGACTAACATTTTCAGCTCTTTAAAAATTTAATATTTTAACAGCAACTAAATAAATCTTTAACATCTTAAGAAATAGCAGTGAACTATCTTTAAGCTTAAAATAAAACACCATGAAAAAAATACTTTTAACAGCAGTTTGTTTAATAGGATTTCTTGGATTCCAGGATGTACTGGCACAGGAAACAGAGCAAAGCAGTGATCCTAATTTCCCGAAATTAGATACCAGCCCTCTTGATATGATTATACACCGAAATCAAAAAGACGAGGTAATCATGAGAGTAATATACAGCCGTCCTCAAATGCGGGATCGTGAAATTTTCGGAAAACTGGTACCTTATGGAGAAGTTTGGAGAACCGGAGCTAACGAAGCTACGGAAATTACTTTTTATAATGATATGACCGTTGGTGGCGAAACTGTAAAAGCTGGCACCTATACGCTTTACACTATTCCAGATGAAAAGCATTGGACCGTAATCCTGAATAAATCAGTTCACACCTGGGGCGCTTACGAATATACCGATGAAAGAGATTATGTAAGAATTAAAGTTCCAGTTAGAAACGCGAGTCATAATATTGAGAATTTCTCTATGACTATAGAGCAGAAAGAAAATGAAGAAGGCGCTAACCTATTGATGGGTTGGGCAGATAAATATGTAAAAGTACCCTTCTCTCCTGCGGGACAATAAAATAATTGAACTAAAACTAAAACGGCTGTTTATAAAAGGAACAGCCGTTTTTTTTACGGAATATTGAGGTATTTATGCGTTTGAAGCGAAACCTTCCATTTTGGATTTTTCATTACAAAATCAACTATCAAGGGCATCATTTTATCTCTATTGCTCCACTCCGGTTGCAAATAAAGAATGCAATTCTCACTAACTTTTTCGGCTTGCTCCTCAGCAAATTTAAAATCGTGCTTATTAAAAATAATCACTTTAAGCTCGTGCGCTAATGGATAAATCTCTTCAGTAGGTAATTTTATTTTCTTTGGGGATAAACAAATCCAATCCCACTGTCCGGTTAATTTATAAGCTCCCGAGGTTTCTATATGAATATCACAACCTTTTGCTTTTAATGCCCCGGTAAGCCTCGTCATATCCCAGGTAAGCGGTTCCCCACCGGTAATCACAATAGTTTTACTGCTTGCTACCGCTTTTTCTACAATCTCACCTATATGTGTTGGCGGATGAATAGATGGGTCCCAGCTTTCTTTAACATCGCACCAATGGCATCCTACATCGCAGCCTCCAATTCTTATAAAATAAGCGGCAGTTCCTTTATGAAATCCTTCTCCCTGTATGGTATAAAACTCCTCCATTAAAGGAAGCATTATTCCATCATCTACCAATGCCTTAGTTTCTTCTGTAATCATAGCCGGCAAAGATACGGAATCTCTTTTTTTATCCTGTGCTTCAGGTCAAATTCCTCTCTAATCTAAAATAAGCGCATTTTCCACATCAAATTTTTCTTCTGAAAGATCTATGAAAAACCCATTAATTACAGCATACTCTAAGTTTCCATCTTTTTTTAGAAAGAAATTAGGCTGCAAATTTTCCGGAATTTCGAAATCTTCGGTTACCAGGTTTATAGGTAATTTGGTAAAATCATCTTTCGGCAACTCTTTTAAAACGACATAAGAATAACCCTCTTTAAGTATTTCTGAAATATTCACTTGTTGAAATTTCTCTAAATTTTCAAAGGTCTCCGGGTAAATTTTCCCCTGTTCAAATTTATAACCAGAAGCTTCAAATTCTTCGTATCCGTAATAGGTAGAAAGATCTCCCTGATCTGAAATACTGGAATTATAAAAATAATCCAGATCCTCATCCTGAACTTCGTATTGGTTAATCCCTAAATCTAAAATATAGTCTTCTCCTAATAATTCATAAGTAAGCCCGGTAAGTTTTAAATCAAATAGCTTCCTGTCGTTATTGGGAATCTCTTCATATTTAGAAATTTCAGCATTTTTATAATCCCCATCGGCAATAGAAAATATGGCGGCAAGAATAGAAACGAAATTCAACTTTCTAATTTCCTGTTTTTCCGGATCTTTTGGGTAACCACCAGATTCAATTAGAATAGTACTTGTCCCCCATTTTTGAATATTATCTCCAAAAGCACGAGGCTCAAAATCGTCGTTATAACGTCCCACCTGGCCCGGCGCATATTCCTGCAGAATGTTATTCATTTGCACAATTACCTGCATCGCTGCTCCACGCACTTCATTTATTGATTTTTCGTAATTATAGGCCGGCGCTAAATAAGAAATGGTTGCAGGCTTTGGAGTTCTTTCAGCATTATAATAGGTACTTTGATCATGAAGATTAAAACCAAAATCGGCATCCAGGCTATCACGCACATTTTTTAAAGCTTTACTTTCCGGTGACTGTAATCTCAGGGCATCACGATTAATATCTACACCCAATAAGTTTCTACGCTGAAAACGGGCTGCACCATCAGGATTTAGCATTGGCAGAAAATGAAGTTTTACATTTTTCAACATTTCTTCTTTTTCTTCTAAAAATGCTTCGGAATCCAGGAAATTGAGAATATCGAAAATTGCCATGGTAGCGGTAGATTCATCGCCATGCATTTGCGACCATAGAAAAATATCTACATCGCCTTCACCTACAGAAATTAACTGAAGTGGCCTACCCTCTATAGATTCCCCAACCTTAGTGACTTTAAAATTTTCCTTTTGATTGAAATTATCGATTAAAGGCCGAATTTTAGTCTGCGTAAAACGGCGCTTTTCAATAGATTTCTCTTTAAAATTTTCATAAGAATTGTATAGTTCTCTATAGAGTTCTTTATCCTGTGCTGTACTACTTGAAAGGGTGAAAAAAGCGCATACAAAAAACAGGAAACTTAATTTTTTAAAATTCATTTAGCATCGTTTTTAGGAACAGGTTTAAAATTAAGGTTTTTAGTTTTTTTCCGAACTTTTTGCATAAATTCTTTACCGGGATCGGTCTTTTGAGTTCGATAAGATTCGTCTTTCTCCAGCCATAATTCATGGCCTTCAAACTGCGGATATTCATAATGTCCCAGCAAATATTCTATATCATGTTTTTCAGCTAAATATTTCACTAAATCAATATTAGACTTAAGCTGGGCTTTAGTAAGCGGGGTTTCTTTAGTACCTCCGACATTTTCGACTCCAATTGCTGCGTGGTTTAAGCCAATTACGTGTCGCGCCATTGTAGTTTCTGGCATTAACCTGTAAATTGTACCATCGTGATCCACCAGAAAATGAGCAGATACATTTAAAGCACCGGCTTTTTGAATATCTTCTCTGGCGCCAGGTAATTTAACCGAATTAAATGCACGAAACGAACTTTCTAAATCTGGAATTGCCGTCCAGTGCAGCACGATCATTTTTGGAGAAATTTCAGGAGAAGATTTTTCTAAACCGTAACGTTCCTCCAGATAATCCAGGCTAAGCTGCATTCGTTCTTCATTAAAAATTATAGGACGATCTATTATTCTCTCGGAAACGTCAGCACTTTTACAACTGAATAAAAAGAGTGTGAAAATGATAATTATATACCTCATTGAAAACATATTTAAAACTAAAATCTCCCGGGCAAGCCGGGAGATTTTTTCATTAATAATATTTGATAATCTTATTCATCCCAAAAAATCTTATCGGTAAGACTTACATCAGGAACATTACTTCCATTTCTACTAACTTCAGAATCAGGATATGCTAACCTACTAATAAACTCCCCATTAAGATCTGGGTTTACGTTTGCCGGCAGATCAAAATCTTCATAAGAATAATCATACCTACGAGCATCAACCCAGGCTTCAGGATGTAGGAACATGGCAATCCATTTCTCCTCGAATATTTCATCCATGGTAAAATCTGCTTCACCCATGCTTACTTCAGGATTACTCATATAAGCATCAATTTCAGCCGGCTCAACCCCTATTTTAGTCATATGAGCTCTAATTCCTGTTAAATAGGCTTCATAAGATCTACTTTTATCAATTTCAAAAGCAGCTTCAGCTTCAATGAATTTCTGCTCAAAATAAGTAGCTATTAATATTGGCGCCAACTCACTCGAGTAATAGTCACCAGGTTCAAGCACAGACCGAGCTCCTTGCTCCGGAGCATTTCCTCTACCAGCTCCATTCTCTACGCCAATGTATTCACCATCATCTGTGGCACCAACCATATAAGGCAGCCTTGGATCCTGGACCCCATAAAGTGTCCCGTCCAAACTTTCTATAAATTGCTCTGAAATCCAACCTCCTAAAAGTAAATTGGCGTTATTTATAGCTACGTTTGCCCATGGATTAAACTGTTCTGGAAAATATTCTACCTGAGCATCATCTGCATTGGACTCCATTCCACTGTCTAAAGCAGCAAGCACCGCAGCAGGATCATAAGAACCTGTCTCACTGTAGTGATTAAGATACCTTGCTTTAAGCATGTTCCCCAGTTTCATCCATTTACTAATATCTCCGCCATAAATAAAATCGTCTTCTCCCACTGAAACTTCGGTAGGGTTAGATAAATTTACAAGTCCCTCGTCTAACAAGTTCAAGATTTCCTGGTACAATGCACTATCATCGTCATAAGACGGAGTGATAGTTTGAAAATCCAGTCCTTCACTATAAGGAATACTTCCCCAGGCATCTACCGTCATTCCCAGGTTTATGGCCATTAAGATTTGTCCTACACCTTCATAGTGGTTTGCTCCATTTTCTCTGGATTGATTTATAAGGTCGCTCAAATCTGTCATTACATTATACATACTGGACCAGGTGCCGCTATAATTTACCGGGTCCATAACATCTGAAGAACTGGCCGGGTTAGGGGAAGCGAGATGTTGCACATAATTAGTAGTAATATTTCCCATTCTAAAGGTATTCTGGGCCGTTTCAAAAGTGGAATTCACCATTAAGGCTGAAATTGGAGCCTCTGTAGGATTATTCGGGTCATCGTTAATATCCAGGTAATCATCGCACGATGAAAACATAAACATACTGGCAATGACAAGGTATGTGTATTTATTTTTTAGAAAATTCATATTCTTTATCTTTTTAATTATAGTCCTAGATTAAGCGTGAAAAATAAACTTTGCACTCCCGGGTAACCTAACCCAGTAAAACCAACAGCATTCCCGCCGGCTCCCGCGCTAAAAGATTCGGGATCAAAGCCATCCCAAGGGGTATAGAGGATAATGTTGTTAGCCGCTACGGAAACACGTGCTGAAGTAAATGGCAAAACATTTAAAACATTTTCCTGGAAGCTATATCCCAGAGAAATATTCCTCAATTTTATAAAAGAAGCGTCGTTTACAAAATTCTCACTCACCGTTCTATAAGTATTTCTATAAAAACCAGCACCATAATCTCTACCATCTGGACCCACACCCTGTCCTAACCAAACTTCTTGACTGTTCGGAGAACCATCAGCTAAGACACCATCAAAAACACGGGTGTCATTTCTGGCAAGGGTATATTCTGCAATCCCAAAGGCAGAAAAGAAGTTATCATATTGGCTATATTGTTCTAATCCGGTTCTAAAATCTATTAAAAAAGAGAAATCAAAACCTTTATAAGTGAAGTCGTTTTTGAGACCTCCAATCCATTTTGGAGTGGTGTTTCCTAGAACAAGTTGTGCTCCATTTCGTGCAGGGAAACCATTTTCCCCAATTACTACTGGCAAGTCTTCGTTTAAAAAGATGCTATTTTCATCCGCACCAAATCTTTCATAGCTAGTGCCAAAAATATTCCCATAAGCTTCACCTTCTATAAGCTTCATAGTTACTGAGCTTCCACCATAACCAAATTGACTTCCAACAACAATCTCATCTATACCTTCTCTAATATTTACCACTTCATTTTGATTATAGGCAGCGTTCAACGAAACATCCCATCTAAAATCTTCAGATTTAATTGGAGTACCCCGAATAATAAATTCCACCCCTTTATTTTCTATCTCTCCTGCATTTGTTACAAATGTTGAAAACCCTACACTTTCTGAAACCGGAACAGGAATAATCTGGTCTTTACTATTAGATTTATACCAGGTAAAATCTATTCCCAAACGATTTTCAAGGAATCTAAGATCTGTACCAAATTCAATAGAAGTAGTTTCTTCAGGTTTTAGCAATGGGTCTCCAAACCGGCTAAAACGTGTAAAACCAACCTGCCCGTTTAACGGATAATTTGAAGGCGAAGTGTAAGTTTGTCCTATTAAGTATGGATCTGTATCCTTACCAACCTGCGCCCATGACCCTCTTAATTTACCAAAAGTTAAAAATTCTGGTGTTTCTACAACTTCACTAAAAACCCAACCCACATTCACCGAAGGATAGAAAAATGAATTATTTCCTATTGGAAGTGTAGAAGTCCAGTCGTTCCTGGCAGTTATGTTAACGAATAACATATCATCATAACTTAACATTAAATCTCCATACAAACCAACAAGTCTTTTCTTACGCTTATCCTGCGAATTTGAAATTTGGCTCGTATAACTTAGATCATAAAATTGAGGAATTACAAAGTTGGATCCCGAAGCATCAAATCTTTTATAATCTCTCTCAAAAACATCATTTCCTATTCTTAGCGTACTTCCAAATTTTTCAGTCCAATCTTTTGTAAGCGTAATAAAGAAATTAGAGTTGATATCGCGACTTTCAATACTTGTTTCTGAAATAGAACCGGTACTACTTAGCGGCACTTCTCCATCTATTCCTAATGGACCAGGAGTAATCTCTGTTCTATTTTCACTGTAATAGTCGGTACCAATCAGGTAATTAATATCCAACCACTCAAAGGGGCTGTAGGTGAATTTAAAATTCCCAATAGTTCTGTTAACCTCATCCTCAAAAGTGCTAAAACGAGCATCATACAATGGGTTCGTATTCCCATAGGTTTTCATGGTCCCATCTGGATTTATATAATCTGTAACATCATGGTTTGGTGCCCAGTACATCATACGTTCCATAAACCTATCATGAGGAACACGATTACCCCCCGAAATAGTATAATTCAAATTTCCTGAAAACGTAAATTTTTCGCTGAATTTAACCTGACCATTTAATCTGGCCGAAGTTCTGTTCCAGTCACTAAAAGGCATAATCCCTTCGTGACCTAAATTACCTAACGAACCATAAAAAGTAGCTTTTTCATTTCCGCCAGAAATGCTAACAGAGTTATCTATTTGAACCCCGGTATCAAAAGCATCTCTCCAAATATCATAAAATTTAGCATCTGGATCTATGGCATTAATCTCCTCCATAGAAGGCCCCCAGTTAGGCCAAAAAGAGTCTGGATCGTATTCTCCAGAAAATCCTTGCCCATACACTTCCTGAAAATCGGGATATCGGTTAATCTCTTCAAAACCTATTGAACTATTAAGGTTAATTCTAACCTGTCCTTCCTTACCTTTCTTTGTAGTGATGATAACAGCACCGTTTGCAGCTCTAACTCCATATAGAGCAGTAGCCGCAGCTCCTTTCAACACGTTTAAAGATTCGATATCATTAGGATTAATATCTGCTGCCCTGTTCGTTAAACCACGAGGCGTACCTGCAGATTCGGTTGTAGAGTTATCAATAGGCACACCATCTACAACAAATAAGGGTTGGTTATCAGCATTAGGATCTAAAGAGTTTACACCCCTAATTATAATCCTGGCACTTTGCCCGGGAGCCCCACCAGAGTTGGTTATTTGTACACCAGCAGCCTGACCCTGCAATGCACTTACCACGTTCTGCTGTTTAGTTTTAGTAATTTCTTCTGCATTAATTTCTTGCACGGCATATCCCAGTGATCTCTTTTCCTGTTCAATACCAAAAGAGGTAACCACTACCTCATCAAGACCTTCAAGATTCTCAACCATGCTAACATTAATTACGCTTCTTCCATTTACAGGTTGTTCCTGTTTTTCGAAGCCTAAAGAAGAAAATACCAAAACAGCATCTTCTCCAACTTCCACAGCGTAATTACCTTCCATGTCAGTAACAGTACCTTCGTTTGTCCCTTTTACCAACACATTAACGCCCGGTAAAGGCATTCCATCACTGGCCACAGTAACCGTACCGGTTACTTCCTGCTGCTGGGCAAACATCCCGGTAAGTTGGAAAAAAGCCAGCAAAGCCATAATTGTAATTTTGTTTTTCATTCCTTTCTGTGTTAAAGTTTTCTGAATTATAAACTAAATATACCTAAAACGCGCATATTTAAGCCAATTAGTCACATTAAAATTTAAACTTTTATTAAGTTCTTGATTATTAATTTAACTTCGTATTAATTTTTTAAAAATATCTCAACCTATTTAAAAGTTTATAATTGTGAAAAATTGCCACCCACTTAAATTTCCCCTAAAAGCTTTTATACTTTTTGCAACTATCATAATATTTGGCTCCTGTTCAAGCACGAGAAAAATAAGCAAGCCACTAGACAAAATTTTTGAAGAATCCCCGGTTTTCCAACAGGGGTTCTCGGGTTTTATGGTAGTTGACCCCGAAGAAAACAAAACCCTTTACAGCCATAACGAAGAAAAATATTTTACTCCGGCTTCAAATACCAAGCTCTTTTCTTTTTATGCAGGCTTAAAAATATTAGGCGATTCTATTCCCGCACTTCAATATCGAATTGACAACGATACGCTTTATTTTAAGGCTACCGGAGATCCCTCTTTTTTAAATGAGGATCTACCAGGATCAAAGGTTTTTGAATTCTTAAAGCAGACTGACAAACACCTGGCTTACATTGCGCCAACATTTACCGAAAAGCACCAGGGACCAGGTTGGGCCTGGGACGATTACAATGCATACTATTCGGCTGAACGTACCGCCTTTCCTATTTATGGCAATATGGTGGGATTTGAGTTTCAAAAAAATAAGGAGTTTCCCGTGGTTTCACCTGCAATTTTCACAGATTCCCTGGTAAGCTCAAAAGACAGCCTAATTTCTTCACGGCTTAGGCGCGATATAGTCAAAAACCGTTTTACGTTCAACAATCAAAAGAAAGATTCAGAGTTTTCTCAAGTTGTTCCCTTTAAGTATTCTTCAGAAATTCTGGTAAATCTCTTAAGCGATACACTTCAAAAACCGATTAGTTTCATTCAGAATTCAGCATTAAATAAAAATCTAAATAATACCTTATATAGTATTCCAAGCGACAGTATTTACAAAAGGATGTTGAAGGTGAGCGATAATTTTATAGCTGAACAAATTTTACTAATGGCGGCAAATAAAGTTTCAGATACCCTAAAATCTGATATTGCCATAGATTATATGAAAGAAAATCATCTAAAAGATTTGCCAGATGAACCTATGTGGTATGATGGTTCTGGCCTTTCTCGCTATAATCTTTTTACACCCAGAAGTATGGTAAAATTACTTCAAAAAATTAAAGCTGAAGTTCCGCAGGAAGAATTGTTAGATATGTTACCTGCCGGCGGACATTCTGGAACGATAAAAAATTACTATAAGGCTGACAAGCCTTATGTTTTCGCCAAAACCGGTACATTAAAAAACAATCACAGTCTTAGCGGATATTTAAAAACGAAAAATGGCAAGCTATTGATTTTTAGTTTTATGAATAGCAACTACACGGTTCCCACTACTGTTTTAAAGGCGGAAATGGAAAAGGTGCTGCTTCAAATTCGTGATAATTACTAACTTTAACCTTCTAAAATCATCCCCATGCAACGTAGAAAATTCATTCAGAATATAGGAATTGGAAGTTTAGCTTTTCCGCTGGCTAGTTTTACCCAAATTGATAAAATCGCTCCTACTAATAATTCGGTGATAATTCCGCAAGGACTAAAAGAAGGAGATACGGTGGGCGTTGTAAGTCCGTCTAGCGCTATTTTTGAAACCGAACCCTACGAAATTGCCAAAGAAAACCTGGAAGCCATGGGGTTAAAGGTGAAATTCGGAAAATTCGTAAAAAGCCGTTACGGGCATCTGGCAGGAACCGATGAGGAACGTGCCGGGGAATTAAACAAGATGTTTCGCGACGAAAATATTCAGGCCGTAATGGCACTTCGTGGAGGATCTGGTGCAGCAAGAATTCTGGATAAATTAGATTACGATACGATTAAAAACAATCCCAAGATCTTTATAGGTTATAGCGATATTACCGCACTGCACCTGGCCATTTACGAAAAAACCGGACTTGTAACTTTTCATGGGCCATTGGCGGTTTCTACCTGGAATTCTTTCAGTTTTGATTATTTTAAACGTTTGCTATTCGATAAGGAAAAAATCACCTTCACCAATCCTACCGATAAAGGCGATAACCTGGTACAAGTAGAAAACAGGATCAGGACTATTAGAGAAGGCGAAGCCACCGGCAGACTAATTGGCGGAAACCTTTCGGTGCTTACCGGAATTATGGGATCGGAATATTTCCCATCAGATTGGGAAGGCAACATACTTTATTTAGAAGATGTTGGCGAACAAATTTATGCGGTAGACAGGATGATGAGCCAATTGCAATTAGGCGGTGTACTGGATAAAATTAGCGGCTTTGTCTTCGGAAAATGCACTAGCTGCAATCCCGGCGGCTCCGGTTACGGATCTTTAACAATGGAAGAAGTTATAGATCATTATATAAAACCTCTAAATATTCCTGCATTTTCAGGGGCGATGATTGGACATATCGATGATAATGTTACAATTCCTAACGGACTGAAAGCGAAGATAAACGCAACAAAAGGAAGCATAGAACTTCAGGAAAACCCCGTTAAATAATTATTTCATAAAAAGTAAATTGGCTTAAACCTGTCGATTATTCCCAACAATTCTTATTTTTAAGAAAATTTGAAGCGTGGATAAAACAGAAGAGTTTGTAGAACATATCAGCCAGGCCTACAATCCTAAAGGCGATTATATCCATTTGGGTGCCGCAATGCTTAACGATGAAACTTTCGCCGATGCTGCAGTGAAAATTCCTTTGAAAACAATGAACCGGCACGGGCTTATAGCCGGAGCTACAGGAACGGGAAAATCTAAAACGCTGCAAATTTTAGCTGAAAACCTTTCTCAAAAAGGAGTTCCGGTTTTACTGATGGACGTAAAAGGTGATCTTAGTGGTATTGCAAAACCCTCTGCAGGAGAAGAATTCTTACACGAACGCCATAAAAAACTTGGCTTTCCATTTGAATCTTCAAAATCGCCCGTTGAATTTCTTACTATTTCTGAACAGAATGGGGTTCGATTAAGAGCAACGGTTAGTGAATTCGGGCCAATTTTATTATCACGAATTTTAGATGTTACTCCAACCCAGGAAGGCATCTTAGCCATCATATTTAAATACTGTGACGATCATCATTTACCTCTTTTGGATCTCAAGGATCTTAAAAAAATGCTTCAGTACGTAACTGATGAAGGTCGCGAAACCATAGAAAAGGAATATGGAAGAATTTCAAGTGCATCAACCGGCGCCATCCTTAGAAAGATTGTAGCGCTGGAGCAGCAAGGTGCCGAACGCTTTTTTGGCGAACGCTCTTTTGAAGTAACCGATCTTACCAGGAAAGATAAAAAAGGTTATGGCTACGTAAATATTATGCGGCTTACCGATATTCAGGATAAGCCAAAGTTGTTTTCAACATTTATGCTTAGCCTTTTGGCTGAAATTTATACGACTTTTCCTGAAGAAGGTGATAGCGACAAACCTAAACTGGTTTTATTTATAGATGAAGCTCATCTTATTTTTAAGGAAGCTTCAGATGTTCTGTTAGATCAAATTGAAAGTATTGTAAAACTAATTCGATCTAAAGGTGTAGGCCTTTATTTTGTTACACAGAACCCAACAGATGTTCCTTCGGAAGTATTGGGACAGCTGGGATTAAAAATTCAACATGCCTTACGAGCCTTCACTGCAAAAGACCGAAAAGCAATAAAATTATCGGCCGAAAATTATCCAATTTCAAAATATTACGATACCAAAAATGAGCTCACCTCGTTAGGTATTGGAGAAGCTTTGGTTTCTGCATTAGATGAAAAAGGAAGACCTTCAGCACTTGCCGCCACGATGTTGAGAGCGCCAATGAGCAGAATGGATATCCTATCCGATAGCGAGCTTGAAGAACTCATGTTTCAGTCTAAATTAAGATCAAAATATAACGAAGAAATTGATCGCGAAAGCGCTTATGAACTTCTGAATAAGAAAATTGAGGAAGCCGAAGCAAAAGAGGCCAAAGAAAAGGCCGAAGCTGAAGCTTTAGAAAGAAAAAAGGCTGTAACTACTACTAGCAAGAGCAACTCGAATAAAACCCAGGGGGCTATCATTAAAGTGCTCACCAGTGCCACTTTTATCAGGGGCGTCATGGGCGTGCTCAATAAACTATTAAAATAATTATCATCAATATTCAATCTAAGAAATGAAAAAATCTTTGCTACTTATTCTGGGCTTAACTTTAGGCCTAACGTCCTGTCAAAAAGATGAGGACAATCCTTTTTTAATTACCGCTAACCAGGTGGGTCCTGTAAACCGGGACATCAAGATCAATCAATTAGATTCCTTATTTGCAGAAGATTCCCTGGTAAAACAAAAAAGTGGCGCACAGGAATTTCGCGCTACCGATGAAATTAAGGTTTTTGAAAAAGGAGGAAAACCACTGATGATATTAGAACCTCTTCAGGAATTCGATTCTACCAGCACTATTGGTTATATAAGGGTTTTAGACCCTCGTTACGAAACTAAAAGCGGTTTAAGTACCCAAAGTACTTTTAAAGATATTATGGAAGATTATAACATTTCAAGAATAGAAAACACCCTGAACGCCGCGGTTGTTTTTCTAGATGAAATAAACGCATATATCACCATAGATAAAAAAGAACTTCCTGCAGATCTTAGGTACGATACCGATTCTAAGATTAGGGCTTCACAAATTCCTGATGATGCTAAAATCAAATATTTTATGATCTATTGGGATTAAATTTATTGAGATGAAAAGCTTGCTATGCGGTTTAAGTTTAGGGTTTTTACTCGTTTTTTCTGGCTGTAAACCTTCAAAAGATTTAAGTAAGTTACCTGGCAAAACTGAGAGCGGAAACTACCAGGCGGTGATTGAAATTCCTGCAGGAACCAATAAAAAAATAGAATATCACAAAGAGAAGAAGGAGTTTTTAATAGACAAAAGAGACGGGAGAGACAGAATTATCAATTTTCTTCCTTATCCCGGCAATTACGGTTTTATCCCTTCTACTTTTTCTAGCCCTAAACTTGGTGGTGATGGTGATGCCGCCGATGTTCTTGTACTGGGCGAAAGCCTAAAAACCGGTAGCGTTATAGAGATTATTCCTATTGCCGTTTTAAAATTAATAGATGAAAAGGAATTGGATTATAAGATTATAGCCATCCCGGCAGAACTAAAAGACCGAACTATTATTTCCGAAAACTACCAAAACTTTAATTCAGATTATCCTGAAGTAATTAAAATCCTGGAGAGCTGGTTCACTTATTATGACAAATCTCAAGTGTTAGAAGTTGAAGGTTGGGGTGATGAAACTGAAGCGGTTATGGAAATAGAAAAATGGAGTTCCCAGCCTTAAAAACGTATACTTTCTTTAAGAAATGTTAATCACAAGATAATTTTCAAACATTTGGCTACCTTTATTTTCCTAACCAAAACACTTTAGTTATGATTAAAATCTTAGGAATTATCTTAACCGTTGGCGGTGCAATTGCACTGGTAATGGGAATTCTTGGAATTTTTGGGAGTATTGCCCTTATGTTAAGCCCCTGGGCATTGGCTATCATTGGTTTTATTTTCTTTATTTCGGGTATTTCCCTAATTAAAAGAAGGAAGGATACCGAAGATATTCAAGCAGAAAAAAAAGCTTAAAACCAGTTTTTTATAAAAGAAAAAAAGGTGCCCATTGCGAGGCACCTTTTTTATGAACAGTAATATATAATAAAGATTGGTGTTAGTCTACATTATCGTGTAAAAAGGAATTATTTCTTCTAAAGTGAAGATCATCATTATCGTCCTGCCCAAGGGTAGTTCTAGATAACTTTCCTTCTCCTTTATCGTTTTTATCCAAATCTACTCCCTGTCTTTTATAAGCAGGTTGCTTTTCAATCTCGTCAATTTGGGCTGCATTACTTCTAAATTTGTAATTAAACTCCTTCATTTTAGCCCTGCGCTCTGCTGCACGTTCTATAAGCACTTCAGAAATTGGGTTATTAAACGGATCTTCCTCCCCGTGCTCTTCCTGCTTTTTTTCAGGATTTTGAGGTTCTGGTTTCACCGTTTTCTTTTCAAAAGCAATTGTTTCATCTTTTGGCTCCTCTTTCTTTTTGGCCTGGGGTTTTGAGCTATCTAAAGATTGCTCAAATTCCATATAATCATCCAGGCTGTAACGCTTAACTCCACGTGTAGAACTCTCGGTTACCGGAACAATTTCTACAGGTTCATTTACCTCTATATTCTTAGACTCATCTTCTTCAAGCTGATGTCTAATTTCTTGCTTTCTTTCCTGTTGTGGCTGTTGTGGTCTGGATTGTGGTTGTTGCTGCTGTTGTTGTTTTGGCTGCTCCCGTTGAGGCTCTTCTTTCTTTTCCTGGTTTATAGGAAAATCGAAAGTGAACATAAACTGATCTTCATTATTATCCTGAACCTCTTCCGGCTCATTAACATCCATCTTCTTTACTTCTTCTGAAGTATCATTAATAATAAAATCGTCGGGATTTATTTCTTCATAAGAAACTTCCATATTCCTCGCCGAAGGTGGCGTTTGCAATAATTCTTCTTCTTTATTCTGAATATTTCCCAATTCGTCTACCTCTTCTACACTATCATCTAAAGTATGAACGATAGGTTTTTCTGGTTCCTGCGCTTTTGGTTCTTCTTGCTGAGGCTCTTCCACCCTTTGGTTGAATTCAGGATAAGAACGGGTTTTCTTCGGATTTAAATTTTGTTCCGCTTTCTGGTCGTCCTCCAGCGTGTGGATTATTTTTTTGGTTTCGGTATTTACAATTTCGTTTTGCTGTTCTACGTTAAATCCCGTGGCAATAATTGTAACCGAGATCGCTTCATCTAAAGCTTCATCTTCACCCACACCCATAATAATATTGGCACTGTGACCGGCTTCAGCCTGAATATGATCGTTGATTTCCCCTATTTCATCAATAGTAATTTCCTCAGAACCCGAAACGATTAGCAGTAATACGTTTTGAGCACCGGTAATCTTATTATCGTTCAATAAAGGAGAATCCAGAGCTTTACTAATAGCATCCTGCGCCCTGGTAGCACCTGTAGCCTGGGCAGATCCCATTATTGCAGTACCACTATTGCTCAATACTGTTTTAGCATCCCTAAGGTCAATGTTTTGCGTGTAGTGATGCGTTATTACTTCAGCAATACCTCTAGAGGCAGTTGCTAAAACCTCATCGGCTTTAGAGAAACCGGCTTTAAAGCCGAGGTTACCGTAAACCTCACGCAATTTATTATTGTTGATCACAATTAAAGAATCAACGTGATTTCTTAGGTTTTCTACCCCAAGTTGAGCTTGCTCGTTTCTCATTTTCCCTTCAAACTGAAAAGGAATGGTCACGATCCCAACCGTAAGGATATCCATATCTTTAGCTTGTTTCGCAATTACCGGTGCGGCACCTGTACCGGTACCACCGCCCATACCTGCGGTAATAAATACCATCTTGGTATTTACATCAAGCATTTGTTTAATTTCGTCAAAACTTTCTACTGCTGCCTGCTCCCCAATATGTGGGTTAGCTCCGGCCCCTAAACCTTCTGTTAAGCTAACACCTAATTGTATTTTGTTGGGAACTGAGCTGTTATCAAGGGCTTGCGCATCGGTATTGCAAACCACAAAATCTACACCTTTTATCCCTAACTGGAACATATGGTTTATGGCATTGCTGCCTCCACCACCAACACCAATAACCTTAATGACGTTCGATTGATTCTTTGGCAAATCGAATGCAATGTTGTCGAATTCTGTACTGCTCATAAATTCTGTTTTACTGGTTCTATCTTTTACTCACTAAGTGAGTTTTATTATGCTTCGACGCTTCCGTCGAAATGTCTTTATTTTAATTTTAATCCTCTTAGACTTGCCTAGAGGTATTTTACTCTGCGTTATCTAAAAAATCTTTAAACTTCTCTGCCCATTTATCGAAAATACTCTTCTTGGGCGGTCCTTTTGAAGCTTCGGGATCTTGTTTCAAATCTTCACCTTCCGGTGGATTTTGCTCAAAATCTTCCTGTAATTCTGCTTCTTCTTTTTCTCTTTCTTCTTTGCTCTTCAGCACTACTTCTTCCTGAAACTTCTTTTCGCCGTGTTCCAGGCTATTCATTACCAAACCGACCGCGGTAGCATAAACCGGACTGGTAGTTTCGGTATCGTTATTTCCTGCCAGGTGCTCGTTTGGATAACCAATTCTTGTATCCATCCCGGTGATGTATTCGGCAAGTTGTTTTAGATGCTTCAACTGTGCGCCACCTCCGGTTAAAACCATCCCGGCAATCAATTTTTTCTTTTGCTCTTCGTGCCCGTAGTTTTTAATTTCAAGGTAAACCTGCTCAATAATCTCTACTACACGGGCGTGGATTATTTTTGAAAGATTCTTTAAGGTAATTTCCTTAGGCTCTCTTCCACGCAAACCAGGAATAGAAACAATTTCATTGTCTTTATTTTCTCCCGGCCAGGCAGAACCGAATTTTATTTTTAGCAATTCAGCCTGCTTTTCTATAATTGAACATCCTTCTTTGATGTCTTCGGTAATCACATTTCCTCCAAAAGGAATTACCGCGGTATGTCTAATTATTCCGTCTTTAAAAATCGCTAAATCGGTAGTTCCGCCACCAATATCTATAAGTGCAACTCCGGCTTCCTTTTCTTCCTGACTCAATACTGCATTAGCTGAAGCCAATGGCTCTAAAGTCACTGCTGAAAGTTCTAAACCGGCACTTTTCACACATCTTCCAATATTTCTAATGGAAGAAACCTGGCCAACCACTACGTGGAAATTAGCTTCTAATCTTCCGCCATACATTCCAATAGGCTCCTTGATCTCTGCCTGCCCGTCTACCTTGAATTCCTGGGGTAAAACATGAATAATTTCCTCGCCTGGCAGCATTACCAACTTATGAACCTGATTGCAAAGACTATGAATATCATCGGCATCAATTACCTCTTCAGGATTTGTCCTGGTTATGTAATCGCTGTGTTGCAGGCTTCTTATATGCTGGCCCGCAATACCAACTACAATATCACTTATCTTTAAACCGGAATCTGCTTCCGCTTCCTGAATAGCCTGTTGTATAGACTGAATGGTTTGAGTGATATTATTCACTACTCCACGGTGCACGCCAAGGCTTTTGGATTTCCCAATACCTACGATCTCCACTTTTCCATACTCGTTCTTACGCCCAATCATGGCCACAATCTTTGTGGTCCCAATATCTAATCCTACGGCTATGTCGCTGTGTTCCATAATTTACTTTTTAGTGCAAACAACCTGATCTCCAAATTGTAAATTCACTTTTTTGTAGGTCTCTAATTTCTCGTCTTGTAAAGCTTTTTTATAAAATGCTTTAAAATTATTCAACTTCAGGGCTATATTTTCGGCCTTCCCGAAATAAACCTTAAAATCCAGTTTTCTCATTTGTAACTCAAATTTATTCCCAGGTAAACGCCTTACGCCGGTTATATGTTGAGTTAAAAATTTATCCTGCTGAATATATGATACCAGCGGGTATACTTTCTCTATATTACTTGAATCTATATCTAACAATAACGGCACCCGAGCCGAATAGTAGGGTGACAAAGGCATTTCAAGCCCATTTTTATCTAAATAAAACGAAGAGCTTCCTACTATTCTGCCAATAGGTTTACGCTGACTTATTTTAGTTTGGAGTTTCCCATCCAGACTTAAAAAAGCTTCAGCATTTTCTATCATATCGTGATTATTCAAAAGGCGCTCTACCCTATTCAAATCTAAAATTTCTTTATCTATGCCCGCCGCCGCTACATCATTTTGTATCAACAACTTATTAACCGCTTCCTCGGTCACATATAGGTTTTCACCTGCTATAAATTGCACCTTAACTTCGCTTACTTTTCGAGCATTATTGCGTTTTTCAGCAAAACCGAAAAGAAAAGCCACTAAAATCACCAAAACAGGTAGTTTTATGTACTTAAGTTTATGCTTCATCTTGCAATGCAATTTTTACAGATTCCACTTCTTCTCCAATACTACCGGCGCCCATAAGCACCACAACTTCCGGATTTGATCTTTTTATTTCTTCCGCAATATTTTCTATCTGAATTAATTTCTTTTTTGAATTCTCAACTTTCTCTAAAAGCCAGCTTGAAGTAACCCCTTCAATTGGCATTTCTCGCGCTGGATAAATATCCAGCAACATCAATTCATCAAACAAAGACAGGCTTTCAGCAAAATCATCAACAAAATCTTTAGTTCTGCTGAATAAATGCGGTTGAAAAACTGCCAAAACCTTCTTCCCGGGATGCATTTCCCTTATGGCCTGGTTCACTGCAGCGATCTCTGCCGGATGATGCGCATAATCGTCTATAAGCACCAGCTTATCTGACTTAATTTTATAAGAAAATCTACGTTTCACACCCTTAAAACTATATAGCGCCCTGGCTAGCTTGGGGATTGGGGATCCATATTGGATAGCCATCGCCAGGGCGGTTATAGCATTTAGCAAATTGTGTTTGCCGGGTAGATTAAACTTAAAATCTTCTAGAACTCCGTTAGGAGTTTTTAGATCAAAATGATACGTCCCATTTTCGATCTTTATATTTTGTGCCGAATAATCGGCGTTGTCTTCTATTCCAAAAGTAATTCCCTCCAGCGGCAAGCCATTTTTCACAAATAGTGTTCCGTCTTCTGGCACGAGAGCGGCAAATTGCCTGAAGGTGTCTTCCAGCTCCTCTTTTTTACCATAAATATCCAAATGATCGGCATCCATAGAGGTTACCGCTGCAATGTTTGGGGAAAGTTGAAGAAAAGATCTATCGAACTCGTCGGCTTCCACCACGATAACTTCTTCACCTTTAAGAATTAAATTGCTTTGAATATCCTCACTTATTCCGCCTAAAAACCCGGTTACTTTCGCATCGGTTTCTTTAAGTAAATGTCCTAAAATTGCCGTAGTGGTCGTTTTACCGTGAGTTCCACCCACGGCCAATGTTGTTTTTCCTTTAGAGATCAATCCGAGTAAAGCGGCTCTTTTCTTTAGGTTAAAATCATTATTCTTAAAATAAACCAGTTGCGTGTGAGCAGCAGGAACTGCGGGTGTATAAACCACAAGTGTATTTTCTTTCTGCATAAAGTCAGCAGGAACAGCACTTAAATTTTCATCATAAACCACAACTATACCTTCAGCCTCCAGCGTTCTGGTAAGCGAAGTTGAAGTCTTATCGTAACCGGCTACATTTTTTCCCTGGAATTTAAAGTAACGCGCCAGCGCACTCATCCCAATACCGCCAATACCGATAAAGTAAATGTTTTGTATGTGGTTTAAATACTGCATTTATATTTTTAATCTCACTTTTCTGTCCCGAATTATCGGGACATTTCAGAATCTATTTCTCTTTATATTTTATTCAATCAATTTTTCAATTTCGTCTACAATCCTTGCGGTTGCATTTGGCAAGGCCAGTTTCTTTATATTTTCTCCTAATTCTTTTTGCTTTTCTTCGGAAGCCATTAATGCGAAAAACTCGGTTTCAAATTTTTCATCCAGCTCATTTTCCTTCAACATCATCGCTGCATTTTTCTTTACTACTGCCAGTGCATTTTTAGCCTGGTGGTCTTCAGCTACATTTGGAGATGGCACAAAAAGCACCGGTTTTCCCACAATACTCAATTCTGAAACCGTACCTGCTCCGGCTCTTGAAATAATAACATCGGCAGCGCCGTAAGCAAAATTCATTTCATTCAAGAATAGATGCGTTTGCACTAAACCTGAATTGTACTTTTTATAATCTTCGAAATACAGCTTCCCGGTTTGCCAGATTAGCTGAATATTTTCCTTTTTAAACTTTTCTAAATTGGCTTCCACCAATTGATTAATTCTTCTAGCGCCAAGACTTCCGCCTAACACCAAAACAACTTTTTTATCTTTATCAAGACTAAAGTGTTTAAGCGCCTTTTCCTTATTTACATCAATCTTCAACAGATCCTGTCTTACCGGGTTTCCAGTAATTACCGTTTTTTCAGCAGGAAAAAATCTTTTTACCTCCTCATAAGCTGCACAAATCTTATCGACTTGTTTTGCCAAAAGCTTGTTGGTTATCCCTGGAAATGAATTCTGCTCCTGTATTAAGCTCGGAATTCCTTTTGAGCTCGCTACTTTTAGTAACGGCCCGCTGGCAAAACCGCCGGTTCCAATTACTACATCTGGCTTAAATTCCTTTATTATTCGTCTGGATTTCGCCAAACTGCTTAACAGCTTAAATGGAAACATCAGGTTTCTCATTGTTAACTTTCGCTGAATTCCACTAATCCAAAGACCTTCTATCTTATAACCTGCTCGCGGAACCTTCTCCATCTCCATCCTGCCACTGGCACCCACAAATAATATATCCACTTTAGGAAAACGCGTTTTTATCTCGTTGGCAATAGCAATGGCCGGGTAAATATGCCCGCCGGTGCCGCCTCCAGATAATATTACACGTAAATCCTTTTTCATCATTTTAAATTCTATATAGCTTCACTTAGAATATCTAGCGGATTTTCATTATCCAGTTCCTTTTCAGCTTCTTCACGTTCTTTCATTTCCTCGCGTTTGGCGCTTACACTTAAAATAATTCCAAGTGCCATACAGGTCATCCAAATGGAAGTTCCACCGCTACTAATAAGTGGCAGCGTTTGTCCCGTAACCGGAAATAATTCTACCGCAACGCCCATATTGATTAAAGCCTGAAAGATTATTGGCAAACCAACGCCCATAACCAGTAATTTTCCAAAAACCGTATTCGATTTTGTGGCAACAATTACGATTCTAAACAGCAATAATAAATATGCTCCCATCACGCCAAATGCGCCTATTAAGCCCATTTCTTCAACTATTATCGCGTAGATAAAATCTGAAGAAGACTGTGGTAAAAAATTTCTTTGCACACTTTTTCCAATTCCCGTTCCTGCAACACCACCACTAGCGATAGCAATTTTTGCCTTTTCTATTTGGTAATCGGCTTCAGTATCTTCATCATTTGTAAAACTTTCAATTCTACTGGCCCAGGTATCTACCCTGTTAGGTAAAAGTCCCGGAAAAGCCTTGGCTGTTAAAATGAACATCGTCAATAAAAGCAAGCCGACAGCGACTATAATTCCGAGGTATTTTACCGGATACCCTCCTAAAAACATGAGTACCAGCACCATAGAAAAAATGATAGCTGTTGTAGAGAAATTGGCCGGCAAAATTAATAATAATACCAGTCCTACAGGCACCCAAAGCGGTAAAATTGACTCCTTAAAAGTGAGATTATCGTTAGTTTTTTTAGAGAGGTAACGCGCCACATAGATCATTAAAACTACCGAGGCCAACGTAGATGACTGAAAGGAAACGCCTAAGCCCGGAATTTGAATCCATCTACTTGCATAAGCCCCGTCAATCATTGTTCCCTGGGCAACGGTATAAATCAATAACACAATGACAACCGGCAAAAACAATATGGAAAGCCCTCTAAAATAATGATAGGGAATTTTGTGTACAGCAAAGAGCAAACAAAAACCTAAAAGCAAATGGAAGAAATGCACCACCACATACTGGAAAGTGCTTCCGTCTCCATATAGATACGCAAGGTTACTACTGGCACTGTAGACCGGCAAAAATGAAAATATTGCCAACAGCCCGGCCGTAGCCCAGATAACCTTATCGCCTTTAAGATTTGAAAAAATACTGCTCATTTAATTTTTATAATTCTTTTTTAGTCTATCTAACTTTTTACGTCAAGCTGAACTAGTTTCAGCTTCTAATGTGTTTTAGATTCTACAGGTTCCAGATCCTGAAACAAGTTCAGGATGACGAACTATCAATAATTTTGGCAGCAAACAC
The DNA here is from genome assembly GCF_002900095.1 of Salegentibacter mishustinae. Classification (NCBI taxonomy): domain Bacteria; kingdom Pseudomonadati; phylum Bacteroidota; class Flavobacteriia; order Flavobacteriales; family Flavobacteriaceae; genus Salegentibacter; species Salegentibacter mishustinae. Next base: position 2,673,942 of record NZ_LLKN01000002.1, read on the forward strand.
CATTAAAGATTTCTTACCGCCTCCTTAAACTGGCGCCCTCTGTCTTCGTAATTCTCAAAAAGATCAAAACTCGCACAGGCCGGTGAAAGCAAGACCGAATTTCCTTTTTCGGCAAGACTGTAAGCCATTCTCACAGCTTCTTTCATAGACTGAGTTTCTACCATAGTATCTACACAGTTGCCGAAGTTTTGCATCAGCTTTTGGTTATCTACGCCAAGACAAATTATAGCTTTTACCTTCTCGTTAACCAATGGCAAAAGATCGTCGTAAACATTTCCTTTATCTACACCTCCAACAATCCAAATGGTTTCGCTTTCCATACTCTCTAAAGCATAAAAAGTAGCGTTTACATTAGTTGCTTTAGAATCGTTGATGTACTGCACATTATTAATTTTCAGCACTTTTTCAAGTCGGTGTTCTACTCCCTGAAAACTCTCCATACTCTCACGAATAGTTTCTTTTCTAATTCTTAATAGCTGGGAAACAGTGGCCGCAGCCATAGCATTTTTAGTGTTATGCTTACCCTGTAAACCTAATTTTGTTGTTGGCATGTTAAATTGGTTGTTTTTTATATTGACAATAATATTTTGGTTCTCTATATATGATCCGTTTTCTACTTTTTGCTGAAGGGAAAACGGTAATTTTTGTGCTTTCACCGGGTTTTTCTCTAACCACCTGGTAATAATCTCATTATCTAAATCGTAGATGAAAAAATCTTTTTCTGTTTGATTTTCGGCAATTCTAAATTTTGAAAAAACATAATTTTCCAGTTTATGCTCGTAGCGATCTAGATGATCTGGTGTGATATTGGTCAATACCGAAATATCTGGCCTAAAATCTTTAATTCCGTCTAACTGAAAACTGCTTAATTCCAAAACAAACCAATCGGGAGTAGTTTCAGCCACTTGTTTCGCAAAACTGTCTCCTACATTACCGGCCATTCCTGCTTTTATGCCCGCACTTTTTAAAATATGATGCACAAATTTGGTGGTGGTGGTCTTCCCGTTACTTCCTGTAATCCCAATTATTTTTGCTGAAGTAAAAGCAGCAGCAAATTCTATTTCTGAAATTACCGGAATACCTTTCGCTACTAATTGCTTTACAATTGAAACAGTTTCTGGAATTCCAGGACTTTTCATCACTACCTCAGCATTTAAAATTTTAGCTTCGGTATGTTGCTCTTCTTCCCAATCGATCTTTAATTCTTCAAAAACCGACTTATATTTTTCTTTTATTTTCCCTTTATCTGAAACAAAAACCTCAAAACCTTCTTTCACCCCAAGAATAGCAGTTCCCGCACCGCTTTCACCGCCGCCAAGAATTACCAGTCTTTTACCGGAATTATTATTTTGAGTTTTAGTGTTCACTATTTGTTATCTTACTTTTAGCGTGATTATAGTTACAATGGCCAGGAAAATTCCAATAATCCAAAAGCGCACTACTATTTTACTTTCGTGATATCCTCTTTTCTGATAATGATGATGCAAAGGAGACATCAGGAAAATTCTTCGGCCTTCGCCATATTTTCTTTTGGTGATCTTAAACCAGGCTACCTGTAATACCACCGATAAGTTTTCCATCAGAAATATTCCGCATAAAACTGGGATCAATAATTCTTTCCTGGTGGCAACAGCGAGTACGGCTATAATCCCGCCAATCGTTAAACTCCCGGTATCGCCCATAAAGATTTGCGCCGGATAAGTATTATACCATAAAAAACCTACCAAAGCTCCCGCAAAGGCACTTATAAAAATGGTCATCTCGCCAGATCGCGGGATATACATAATATTCAGGTAATCAGAAAAAATAATGTTACCCGAAACCCAGGCGAAAATCCCCAGCGTGAGCACAATTATTGCCGAAGAACCGGCTGCGAGGCCGTCTATTCCATCGGTTAAATTGGCCCCATTAGAAACGGCAGTGACAATAAATATTACGATTGGAATAAATATTAACCAGGCATAATTCTTTAAAGCAGGATCTATCCAACTTATTAAACTGGAATAATCGAATTCGTTATTCTTTACAAAAGGAATGGTGGTAGTGGTGGTTTTAATTTCAGGTCCCATCTCCCGAATATTCTGAAAACTATCTACCAGTTCCTGTTTTTCTGGAGCCGGCTCATTGGTTTCCTCTTTTACGGTAACACCAGGATGAAAAAACAAAGTACCTCCCACAATAATACCTAACCCAACCTGGCCAAGAACCTTAAATTTACCCTTTAGGCCTTCTTTGTCCTTTTTAAAAGTTTTAATATAATCGTCTACAAACCCAATTGCCCCCATCCAAAGGGTGGTTACAATAAGCAGGATCACATAAATATTTTCAAGTTTCGCAAAAAGCAAAACCGGAACAAGGGTTGCAAAAATTATAATCAAACCACCCATTGTAGGTGTTCCAGCTTTCTCACTCTGACCTCTTAACCCAAGATCACGAACGCTTTCTCCCACCTGTTTCGCCAACAAATAACTAATAATTCTTTTTCCGTAAATAGTAGAAATAGCCAAAGAAAGAATAATAGCCATGGCAGATCTAAATGAGATATACTCAAATAAACGCGCCCCGGGCACCTGGTATTCTGCTTCTAAATATTGAAATAAGTAGTATAACATGTTTTCTAATTACTCTTCCCTGGGAAAGTTTTGGGCTTACTTATTTAATTCATTTAAAAATTCGGTTACTATCTTGAGATCATCAAAATCGCTGCGTTCTCCATTTACTTCCTGGTAGGTCTCGTGACCTTTTCCTGCGATTAGAATGATATCATTCTCTCCCGCGATCTGGCAGGCCGTTTTTATAGCCTGTTTTCTATTGGTCACAGACACAATTTTCTTAAAATTCTGCGGCTCTACCCCGGCTTCAACATCTTCAATAATCTTATCGGGATCCTCAGTTCTTGGATTATCGCTGGTAAAGATCACTTTGGTACTTAAAGCAGAGGCGATATGCCCCATTTTTGGTCTTTTGGTAGTATCACGATCTCCACCACAACCAACAACAGTTATAAGCTCTTCATTTTTTGTACGGATGCTGTTTATGGTTTCCAGTACATTTTTCAAAGCATCTGGCGTATGCGCGTAATCTACGATCGCCGTAATTTTTTCTTCTTTTGAAATGATATATTGAAATCTTCCGCTAACAGAATTTAACTCGCTGATAATCTTTAAACTTTCCAGGTTTTCAAGGCCTAAAAGTTCTGCAGTAGCATAAATTGCCAAAATATTATAAGCGTTGAAACTTCCAATTAGGCGCGTCCATAATTCCTGGTCATTCACTTTCAGCAGTAAACCTGTGAAAGAATTTTCAAGGATCTGCGCTTTATAATCGGCGTAAGATTTTAAGGCGTAAGTATATTTCTGGGCTTTTGTATTTTGAAGCATTACCTGCCCGTTCTTATCATCAATATTGGTTAAAGCAAATGCTGAAGCCGGTAATTCATCAAAAAAGCGCTTTTTTACATCGCGATATTCAGCAAAACTTTTGTGATAATCTAAATGGTCGTGGCTTAGATTCGTAAAAATTCCACCGGCAAACTCCAGCCCGGTAGTTCTATGCTGATCTATACCATGAGAACTAACTTCCATAAAGCAAAACTCAACACCTTCATCATTCATTTGCTTAAGGTAATCGTTGATAGTAATAGAATCTGGCGTGGTTCTTACCGCATCAAAAGCATTTTCAGCAACCATTACTTTTACGGTAGAAAGTAAGCCAACTTTAAAGCCGGCTTTTGTAAATAAATTATATAAAAGCGTAGCAATAGTAGTTTTCCCGTTGGTTCCCGTAACCCCTACAAGTTTTAATTTCTCTGAAGGATTATCGTAATAATTCGCAGCCATAAAAGCTAAAGCCTGCTGGGCGTTTCCAACTTTTATATAAGTAACTCCGTTTACAATTTCCTTCGGAAGTTCTTCGCAAATTATCGCAAGCGCACCCTTATCTATTGCCTGAGCTATATACTCGTGACCATCTGAAATACTTCCCCGAATAGCCACAAAAGCATCATTCAGTTCAACTTTTCTCGAGTCAAACTGAAGCTTGTTAATAGTTACCGAAGTATTACCTACTACGGCATCGATCTCTACTTTATATAATATGTCTTTTAAGACTCTCAACCTATATTTAAATTTACTTGTTGGTTAGTTTTTATTTTTTGTCCTGCAGATATTGATTGCGCTCTAACTCTTCCAGTGCCTTTGAAATTCACTTTTAAACCAAGGTTTTCTAAAAGAGAAACAGCATCCATTGCAGGCATTCCGGTTACATCTGGCATTATTAGTTTTTCATTTTCAAAACTTGCATAATAAGCTTCAAAATCCTCTACCACCTTATCATTTTTAATATCAAGAGATGGCAGGGTATCCATAACCGGAGTGTCGGTATAGATCTTTTGGGCGATTTGTTTAAAAACCGGCGCAGCAACAATATTCCCGTAATAACCTTTTCTTTTATTTGGTTTGTGAATAATTACAATACAAGAATATTTGGGATTTTCGGCAGGAAAATATCCGGCGAAAGAAGAGATATATCTTCCCGGCTCTATCCAATATTCAACCTGGCAGGTTCCTGTTTTTCCGGCCATAGAAAAATTTGGGGTATAAATATTTGCGGCAGTACCTCTTTCTACGGTATGCTGCATCATATTTTGGAGTTTTTTAGCAGTTTCAGGAGAACAAATTCTAGGATTCATTACCTCCCGCTCAACTTTTAAAATACTTTTATCCCATTCCTTGACTTCCTTTATAAATCTCGGTTTTACCATTTCTCCATTATTGGCGATGGCATTATAAAAATTAAGCGTTTGCAGAGGCGTCAATGAAACTCCGTAGCCAAAGGCCATCCAGGGCAAACTCAATCCATTCCAGTTTTTATCTTTTGGATGCGGAATTCTTGGAGAGCCTTCTCCTTTTATATCCAGGCCTATTTTATTATTAAGCCCCATATCGTATAAACGATCAACAAATTTGGACGGATTACTTTTATAACCTTCGGTAATAATTTTAGTGAAAGCGGTATTAGAGGAAACCTCGAAAGCGCGTGCTGCCGAAACTTTACCATAACCTCCACGACGGGAATCCCTAACCGGTCTTCCGTAATATCGTACCACACCATTTTCGGTATCGATAACCGAACTGGTATCTATCACATTATCTTCCAAAGCGGCGGTCATCGCCATTAATTTAAACGTCGATCCCGGCTCACTAGATTCGTAAACTGCGTAGTTTCTTTTTTCGAAATAAGTTCCGGCTTCTGTGCGACCAAGATTAGACATCGCTTTGATCTCGCCGGTTTTGGTTTCCATAACCACCACAGTACCATGATCTGCTTCAAAATACTCGAGTTGTTTTAATAAAGCATGATGTGCAATATCCTGGATGTTCACATCTATAGTAGAAATCACATCGTAACCATCTTTAGGCTCTACCTCGTTATTATCACTAATTGGTTTCCACTGGCCTTTGGCTATTTTTTGTTTTAACCTACGGCCATCGGTTCCTCTTAAATAAGAACTAAAAGCACCTTCAAGACCTACCCGCGTAAAATATCCATTCTCATCCTGACGCTCGTAACCAACCGTTCTTTCTCCCATTTTCCCCAACGGATGCTCTCGAACAGTTCTTTGCTCTACAATAATACCTCCTCTATATGCACCTAAATTGAACATGGGAAAGCTTTTAACCTTCATATATTCTGAATAACCAAGATTTTGAGCGATAGGCAAATAACGTTGACCATTAGCTCTCGCCTGTCTTAAACGCTGAGACCAATATGCGGCCGATCTCCCAAACATCTCGGTTAGATTATTGGAAAGTGGCACTATATTCTCCTGGAAATTTTTATCTGAAACGGTAACCGCATCAAATCTTATATCGTATTTAGGGACTGAAGTTGCCAAAAGATTTCCATTGGCATCGTAAAGGTTTCCACGGCTGGCAGGAATTTTAAAGCTACGCACAGTACGTTCTTCGGCAAGATTTCGGTAATAATCTCCCTCCACAAACTGAATATCGAGCAGCTTCACACCTACCCCAACAGCAAAAATGAACATACAGGCCGCAACCACGTATAATCTATTTAATATGCCTTTTTCTGATGTAGCCATTTACTCCTTTATCTTCACTTTAATTTTATACGGCGGGTTCTCGGAAGGAAGAATCCCACGATCTTTCATTTTTTGGGTAATCGTCGATTCCATTTTAATTCGCATTAAAGCCGAACGACGATCTACAAATTCACTTTTTAACTCTCTTACTTCTGTATGAAGTTTTGCTATTCTATGCACCTTACGCTCTGCACTATGCGAACTCGCAATCATAATTATCGCCAGCAGCGTACAAAAAACTATAAAGCGCCAGTTGTTTACCGCATCCCTGCTAATAAGAAAATTAGCACGTAGTATGTTGTAAAAACCTTTCCTCATCTCTTTTAACTTCAACCTCCTCGCGAGAATTCATTATAGTTTTTCAAAAACTATAATTTCTTCGCCACTCTTAATTTGGCACTTCTCGCCCTATTGTTTTCTTTAATTTCTTCAGCCGAAGGCACTATAAGTCCTCCTACTTTTTTGAAAGGAACCGAAATATTCCCGTAGAAATCTTTTTCAGGCTCTCCCTCAAACAAACCACTTCTTATGTATCGCTTCACCAATCTATCCTCCAAAGAGTGATAAGAAATAAGACTAATTCTCCCATTTTTTACCACCAGCTCTTCGGTTTGCTTTAAAAAATTTTTTAAAACCTCGATCTCCTGGTTCACTTCAATTCGAATTGCCTGGTAAATCTGCGCCAGTATTTTATTCTCTTTACCTTTAAATAAATGTGGTTTCAGCAAATCGTTTAATTGTTCGCTGCTCTCTATCGGCTTTTCCTTTCTTGCATCCACAATAAGCCTGGCAAGCTTTGGCGCATTTTTTAAATCGGCGTATTCGTAAAACAGCTTTTTAAGCTGATCTTCTCCGTATTCATTGATCACCTCATAGGCACTCAACTTACTTCCCTGGTTCATTCGCATGTCTAAACGCGCGTCAAAACGAGTAGAAAAACCTCTTTCTGCTTCGTTGAATTGATGCGAGGAAACGCCAAAATCACCTAAAATCCCATCGACTTTCTTAACTCCGTAAAACCTCAAAAATCGTTTTATGAATTTGAAGTTTTCGTGAATTAGCGTAAACCGAGGGTCTTCAATAGTATTCTGCAAGGCATCCTTATCCTGATCAAAACCAAAAAGTTTTCCTTTAGGACCAAGCCTGCTTAAAATTTCGCGGGAATGACCACCACCTCCAAACGTAACATCTACATACACGCCATCTTCCTTAATATTAAGGCCGTCTACAGACTCTTTTAATAATACCGGATTATGATATTGCATCTAAATCATCGTTTCCCATTACTTCTTCAGCTAATTCAGCAAAATCATCTGAAGTCTCATCAATGGTATTTTCGTATTTATCTTTATCCCAGATCTCTATAATATTTACTGCAGAAGAAAGCACGATCTCTTTATTAATCCCTGCGAATCCAACAAGATCTTTCGGAATTAAAAGCCTACCGTTAGAATCTACTTCTACCATCTTCACACCGGCAGTAAACCTTCTAATAAAATCGTTATTCTTCTTTTTGAAACGGTTCAGCCCGTTAATTTTCTGCATTAAAACATTCCATTCCTGCATAGGATACAACTCTAAACAAGGTTGAAAAACCGAACGTTTTAGCACAAAACCATCCTGCAACATAGGCGCAAGCTGCTTTTTTAATGCGGAAGGAACCATTAACCGGCCCTTGGCATCTGCTTTACATTCGTATGTTCCAATGAGATTTACCACTTCTATACTTTATAGAGTCAAATATATTGAAAAAATTACCACATTTTACCACTTTCTACCACTTTGTTGATAAGTTTCTCCACTGTATTTAGCTGAAAGACTATCAAGTAGCGCTATTCATTTAGGTTTCAGAGTCTTGGTTTTTATTGTGCTTTTGTTGTTAAAAATTTTAGAAATGGAGTAAAAAATGCATTTCCTAAATCACTTTGCTATTTCTTAAAAATGATTATACTTGTAATGAAATCGCTATATTTGCGATTGCTAACCGCAAAGCCAATCAATGAAAAATAATTTAAGGCAAGAGGGAAAGTTTACGTACCTGGAGCAAGGAGAAGGAACCCCGATAGTTATTTTACACGGACTTATGGGCGGTTTAAGTAATTTTGATGGGGTTACCGAATATTTTCCGAAGCACGGTTATAAAGTGGTTATTCCAGAACTTCCTTTGTATTCCATGTCGCTACTTAAAACCAGCGTACAAACTTTTGCTAAATATTTAAAAGAATTTGTAGATTTTAAAGGTTACGATAAAGTGATCCTGCTAGGGAATTCGCTGGGTGGGCATATTGCTTTATTAGCCACAAAATTATATCCCGAAATGGTAGAAGCCCTGGTAATCACAGGAAGTTCGGGACTTTACGAAAATTCTATGGGCGAGAGCTATCCGCGCCGTGGAGACTACGAATTTATCAAGAAAAAAGCTCAGGATGTTTTTTACGATCCTGAAGTTGCCACAAAAGAAGTGGTAGACGATGTTTATGAAACGGTAAGCGATCGCAACAAACTGGTAAAAACTCTTGCTATTGCAAAAAGTGCCATTAGGCATAATATGGCAAAAGATCTACCAAAAATGAAAACCCCAACCTGTATTATTTGGGGGAAAGACGATAATGTAACCCCACCAGAAGTAGCTGAAGATTTCCAGCGTTTGCTCCCGGATGCCGATCTTTATTGGGTAGATAAATGCGGACACGCTGCTATGATGGAGCATCCAGTACGGTTTAATGAACTACTTCACGACTGGTTGCAAAAAAGAAATTTCTAGGCAAAATAACCTATAAAGGTTTAAGGTTTGATGCCTCTGAAGCTGACATTAAACAAGATCACTTTCAAAAAATTTTAAAATGAAAATCAAGTCGGCAGAATTTGTGGTAAGCAATACACGGGTAGACAAATGCCCTGATAGCAAACTGCCCGAATATGCTTTTATTGGTCGAAGTAATGTTGGGAAGTCTTCCTTAATCAATATGCTCACCGACAGAAAGACCCTGGCAAAAACCTCAGCTAAACCGGGAAAAACGCAGCTTATTAATCATTTTTTGATCAATAAGAACTGGCATCTTGTAGACTTACCGGGTTATGGTTATGCAAAAGTCTCAAAATCTACCAAGCGTACTTTTCAAAAATTTATCACCGCTTATTTTGACAAACGCAAACAAATGATTTGCGCTTTTGTTCTTATAGACAGCAGGCACGAGCCACAGCCCATAGATATGGAATTTATGCAATGGCTTGGAGAGCACCAGGTTCCATTTTGCATTATTTTTACAAAAGCCGATAAGCTAAAGCCGAAGATGCTTGAGAAAAATATCAATCATTACCAGGATAAAATGTTGGAAATTTGGGAAGAAATGCCAGAGTTTTTTGTGAGCTCGGCAACCTCTAAACTAGGGCAGGATGAAATACTGGACTATATTGAGGCTATTAATAATGAATTAAGTTCTAATAATTCACCTGGCTAGATTTTAAGCCGCTCTTCAATAAGCACAATTAAAGCTTCAGTATTTGGTACTCGTTCCAGTTCTTCAGTAGTGATAAAAATACCCATTTCAGCTTCGTCTTCCCACAAAACGATGGGAAATGTATATTTATAGCTAAACTTAGAAGCGTACTTCTTTCGGAATTCATCTATATGCAGGAAATTCATTTCTACATTAGATTTTTGCCGAAATTCTTTCCATTGTGAGTTTTCAGAAAAAGTTCCGTAGGTAAGCTTGCAAAGATTACAAGCATAAGATTTGGGACTTACAATTTTATGCAGCGCATCCAGAACAGCATTATGTGTTCCGGAAAACGCGTTATAAACAAAGATGAGTTTCTCCACTCGATAATCGAGATTTATATTCTGTTTCTAATCCAATTTTTTCCTACGCAGGTCCCAAGGACTCACTCAAGGTAATTATTTTTGAGTGATTTCTAATTTCTCGGCAAAATAATCGCAGAAATCTTTCATCGTGGCGGTCATCTTTTCGTCCTGTGTTGCACGATTAAAGGTATCGCTCATAGAAACAAGCGTTTGGTGAAAGAATTTCTTCATTTCATCTACCGGCATATCTTTAGTCCAAAGATCTATTCGCAGTGTTTCCTGAGATTTGCTATCCCAAACCGAAAGCATTAAAGCCTTGGCATCTTCTTTATAGACATTTCCGTCTTCAGCACTCCAGGTAATCTCTTCTGGCACTCGATTCTCATCGGTTACCACTTCTATATTTATTTCTGACTTTTTAAATTCTGACATTACTTTCTTGGTTTAAAATTGGCTTTATTAAATATTGTTTCGGCATCTGTTGCTATCAATTCCTCTAAAGATGCATCGGTTTTATCCATATAGCTACGCACAATTTGCCATCCTATATATTGCCCCAGCATTGCCGGAGAATCGGCGTCTAACTGCAGGTAAAATTTTGAAAAAGGTGCAGGATATAGAAACCGCGAATAAAGTTCGGTATCGGTATCAAAAAACAATTCGTTCTCTACGAAATACCGCCATATCTGGGCTTCGTTATTTTGCGCCCAGGTGAATTCTTCTGCAGTATACCCTATTTTTTCTGCATCAGGTACTTCAGGAATAAACCTGTCTTTTAAGTATAATAGTTTTCCGTAGTAAACCATATGCGCTAGAAAAGTTCTTGACTCGGGTCTATCCAGATATTTTTCGGCATATGCATTGGCAACATCCGGAAGTATTTGTTCCTTCTTAAAATTCTTCTTCAAGAACTCCTGAATTCCAATATAGAAATGATGATCCTCTCCTAAATAGGTGTCCAGTGAAATAAATAAATAATCATCCTGCAGAATCACCTTGTTTTTGTAATCAACTTCTGATGTTACCGTAAATACTTTTGGCGCTTCAAATTGTGGGAAATAATATTTTATATGCTGAAAAAGACTGTGAAGTTCTGCCTTTTTATTTTCAAAAGAAGGAAAAGCTTTACCAACTTCTCTATCTATTTCCTGCTGGATGGTATCATTCAGTTTTTCTATCCAAACACTATCTGAAAATTGCTGCGGAAACAAAAAAGGATATTCCTGTTTTAGCTCCGGAATATCTTCAGGTTTAGCTTCGGCAAATTGCCTATCAAAACGCACCACCTCAAACTCTACCGGCACCTCTGCGATCTCCTTTTCAATTTCAGCTTCCTTATTACAGGAAACAAAGGCGACAATACAGAATAGGAAAATTATTTTCTTACACATAGGGATTCTTTATGAAGGCTTTAACGCCCTGCCCTTTTTATAATTATGTTTAAATAGTAGATTTGTGTGCAAAGGTATTATTTACAAACTTAACCACCCAAAATTATGCAAACTGAAAAAGTGGTAGACCACATAGTTAACTGGTTAAAAGACTACGCTACAAATGCAGGAATGAACGGTTTTGTACTTGGAATTAGTGGCGGGATCGACTCTGCAGTAACTTCAGCACTTTGTGCAAAAACCGGTTTGCGCACACTTTGTCTTGAAATGCCAATACACCAACACACCGATCAGGTAACCAGGGCGCAACAACATATTGGCTGGTTAAAAACTCATTATGCGAATGTGAGCAACCTGGAAGTTAACTTAACGCCGGTGTTCGACAATTTTAAAAAGGCAGTTCCAGCTGTGGAAAATTCTGAAGCTTTAGAGCTTACTTTAGCGAATACCAGGGCAAGATTAAGAATGTCTACACTATATTATTTTGCCGGCTTGCATAGTTACCTTGTAGCTGGTACCGGCAATAAAGTAGAAGATTTTGGCGTAGGGTTTTATACTAAGTATGGAGATGGCGGTGTAGACTTAAGTCCAATTGCCGACCTTTTAAAAACAGAGGTTTATGAAATCGCCAAATTTCTGGAAATAACAGAAGAGATAGTAACCGCTGCACCAACTGACGGACTTTATGGCGATACGCGTACAGATGAAGACCAAATAGGCGCATCTTATCCAGAATTAGAATGGGCCATGGAGGAAGCGGAAAATGGTAAATCTGTCGAAGATTTTGAAGGACGCAAAAAAGAAGTTTTTAAAATATATGAAAGCCGACATCGCGCTAACTCTCACAAAATGAATCCGATACCCGTGTGCACTATACCCGTTAATCTTAAAAAATAATCACTTTATCGAATAATATACTCATAAAACAGAACGAAAGATAAATTCTGTTAAATTTAGTAGTGTAAATGCGCTTGTCCTACCCCGGCGTGTTTTTCAACCAAACCTAAAATTATGAGTACAGTATTAATTGCAGATCATCACCCTGTGGTGCATGAGGGTATTCGATACATTCTTAAAAACAATCCAGCGCTAGAAGTTGTGGGTAGCGTGCATAGCGGGATGGAGTTGTACGGTTTCTTAAGCGAGCGCCAACCCGATGTTTTGATTATTGAAATAGATCTTCCAGAGATAAATGGAATAAACGCGCTTCGCACCATTAAAAACGATTATACTAAAACAAAAATCCTGGTTTGCACCGGGCACCCAGAAGAAGTTTACGCTTTAAGTGCTATTAAAGCGGGCGCTGCAGGTTATATTTCCAAAATGGCAAAACCTGAAGAACTTGAAAAAGCCATTTACCAGGTTGCCAGAGGTGGAATTTACCTCAACAAAAAAATTACCGACAAGCTCAATGCAGGGATGTCTCCCGGAAGAAATTTAATCGCAAAATTTAAAAAACTTTCAACCAGAGAATCTGAAGTTTTAAACCTCATCTCTTCGGGTAAACGAAATAAAGATATCGCCGAAGCTCTTTCCATAAATGAAAAAACAGTAAGCACTTATAAAACAAGGTTACTTAAAAAATTACAGGTAGATAACGTGGCCGATCTAATTACGCGTTCTCGCTTATTACAAATAAGCACTACATAACTCGATTCAATTTTTCTGAAAGTACTTTTTTTAGTGTTAAATAGTCTTTCACGTCTTCCAGTATATGCTGTGTTTGCTGTTCTCCATCTGGAGTTTTCACTTTTTCTGAAAGCTCATTAATTTTCTGATTTATTAAAAACCTGCGTAAGGAAAGAATGGTTTCGCTAACGTGCCTGGAGATAGTCTCGGTTTTTGCTTTCACGAAAATATTTTGCCGATCCCATTCGTGCAGCTTATATTGTTCCTCTTCCATTAGAATTGAAGTAATCTCTGAAGCCTGATCTGGATCTATATCGTTGATGAAATTCTTTACTTCGAATTTCTCTTCACTATTGAGACGCGAGATTAACTCGGCATAAATATCCCTGAACTTAGGATTAGCAAAAGCAATCTCATCTTCCTGAAGATCCAGGAATATCTTTTCAAAGACCCTGGTTCTCTGCATTTCCTTTTCCAGACCAAATTCCCCATCTTCTTTTTCTTTGAGCACAAGGTCTTCAAATTCTTCCTCTACCGTACCATATTGAAGCAAAAGACTAATGATCTTCTTTTCAAGTTCGTACTGCTCATCTACTTTAGAAGTTTTTGGCTGGGGATCTTCTTTTACTACATCAAAGGATTTCTTCTGTTGCTGTTGTTGAGGAGAAGTTCTTCCACTTTTCGCATTTAACTGCGCGAGGCTAGAAAACAGCACATTTTCAGAAATATCCATTATCCTGGAACATTCCTGTAAGTAAACTTCCTGCTGAATAGTATCTGGAATCTTAGAAATACTGTTTACTATATCCCGAATTAATTCTGCCTTTTTAACCGGATCTTTCTTCGCTTCCTCCATAAGCAAAGAAGCTTTGTAACTAATAAAATCCCGGGCATTCTCCTCTAAATATTCTGCTAAAGCTTCATCTGAATTATTTCTTGCGAAACTATCGGGATCTTCCCCTTCCGGAAAAGTACAAACCCTAACATTCATTCCCTGTTCCAGGATCAAATCTATTCCGCGCAGCGAAGCCCTTATCCCGGCGGCATCACCATCAAAAAGTACCGTGATATTTTTTGTAAGCCGATTAATTAATCTTATTTGCTCTGGTGTTAAAGCAGTTCCTGAAGACGAAACCACATTTTCAATTCCACTTTGGTGAAACTGAATCACATCGGTATAACCTTCAACCAGGAAACAATTATCTTCTTTGGCGATGGCCTGTTTCGCGAAATTTATCCCGTATAAAACCTTACTCTTGTGGTAGATATCACTTTCGGGTGAATTCAGGTATTTGGCAGCCTTTTTATCATTGGTAAGAATTCTTCCACCAAACCCTAATACCCTACCAGACATAGAATGAATAGGAAACATCACTCTTCCTTTAAAGCGGTCAAATTGTTTTTCGCCTTTTACAATGGTAAGTCCGGTTTTTTCCAGGTATTCCAGCTTGTAGGCTTCAGCGAGCGCTTCTTTAGTAAAATCGTCCCATTCGTCTAAAGAATAGCCTAGTTCAAACTTCTTGATTGTTTCCAAGGTGAAGCCTCGTTCCTTAAAATAACTTAACCCAATAGCTTTCCCTAAATCGGTTTTATGCAGGTTTTTCTGAAAATGCTTATTGGCAAATTCTGAAACCAGGTACATACTTTCCCGCTCGTCGGCTTGCTGTTTTTGCTCATCACTTTGCTGAGTTTCCTCGATCTCAATTCCGTATTTTTTGGCGAGATATTTTATGGCTTCAGGATAGGTGAAATGCTCGTGTTCCATTAAAAAAGCTACGACGTTTCCTCCTTTTCCACTTGAAAAATCTTTCCAAATTTGCTTTACAGGAGAAACCATAAAACTAGGCGTACGCTCATCACTAAACGGACTCAAACCTTTAAAGTTCGAACCCGATTTTTTTAGCTGAACAAAATCACCAATAACCTCCTCTACCCGGGCGGTTTCAAATACATTATCTATGGTAGTCTTAGAGATCAAATTCTTTGTGGTTTAAGCATTTAAACCTCACAGATTTTAGTAACCTGTGAGGTTTTCAACGAAAACAAAATTACAATTTAAAATTGGCTAATCAACATCGAACCTAAGTCCTAAAGAAAAGTTGTGTAATTCTCTATTTGGATCCTGAAATATAGGGTTTAGATCATATTTTCCGTAGAGCGTGGCGCCACCCCAGCCCAGGTAAGCACTTAATCCGTAAACCAAATCGTTGGTATTATAATTGTTTTTAAGTTTTTCCTTCACTTTATCTCCATCATCCTCGTACTTTAATTTTTGGCGTTCTCCAATATTGAAACCGGCATAACCACCAAATCCGATTTTTAACATTTTATAGGTTGAAAAATGTAAACGGCTTTCAGTTTCTGTTCTTTTAGATGGTCCAATTTCAAAGTGAACTGGTACAACCAGGTTATCCATTCTAAACTTAGATTTATCGAGATCTAACGCAAATTCCTGGAGATAGGTTTCATTTCCATCTTCTACAAAAATGCGATTATTGGTAGGCTTTAAGCCATTGAATTGAAAAGAAAGTCCGTAACGAACGCGCAGCCAGTTGGTTTTCTCAAAAACCCGTGTTTTCCAGGCCCACCCAATTTCAAAAAAGCGACTTCCTGCCAGTTTAAAATCTGAATTATTTAGGGACTGGCCTTTTTCTAAGGCGTTATTAAATCCTGCCGCAACTACCAAATCGCTTGTGGTACGTTTATCGTATTTTTTGGTGTTTATATTAATATCAAGAGCTTTTCCTTTACCCCCAATAGCAATATAGCTTCCAGAAGAATCGGCATTTCTATCTCTTAATTCCATTTCGTTCTCCAAAATGGCTATTTTATTTTCAATGTTTTTAGCGTGTTTTTCAGCCAATTCCTTTTTTCTCTTTTCGGCTTCTTCGCTCGTGATCTCACCTCTTTCCAGTTCTCCATTTATGCGCTCTACCTGGTATTTGAGTTTTTCTTTTTCCTTAGCAACAATTTCTGCCTTCTCTTTTTCAAAAAATTCTCTGGCTTTTTCTTCTGAGGTGAGCTCTACTTCTTTCGAAGCAACTTCCTGCGCACTAACTTCCTGTAATCCTACACTTAACAACGACAGGGTGATGTAAAAAATAATTGTTTTCATGATAATTGATTTTAAAGTTTGATGAATGACCCCTTGTGGGGATTTTTTGATGATTATTAATAATTCCTGTTGGCAACCGCCGTTTTTGCTTTGAGGTAACCTTCCTTAAGCACCTCGAAAACTTTAGCTTTAAACGATTGATAAATTTCGTCTTCTACTTCGGCTAAAAGTGCATTAGCATTAATTTCATTGCCCGAAGCGTATATGCTTAAGTTTCTTTGTCTACTTATTTCTGATGCAGCTTCAGCCAGTAAAATATCAACTTCATCCTCAGAAATCTCGTCGTTCTTAGCGGCCGAAGCAATGATTTCTTCAAGTTTAGATTGAATTAATTTTTCTTTAGAAACCGGCGGTTCCAGGCTAATTGTTTCCAACACAACGGCTTCTTCAATTTCAACTTCTTCCAAAACCGGTACTTCCGGAGCTTTTTCTGCTAATATTGAAGGTTTAGACTTACTGAGAACTTTATTTTTTATCTCCTTTTCAGCTGAAGTTTTTTCTTCCCGATTATTTTCTTCCGAAACGATTTGTACATCATTTTCAGGTTTATTTATTTCCGGCTTTTCAATAATCTCATTTACAGGTTCCTCTACAATTTGAGGACTTTCTGAAGTATTTGGGTTCCAAAGAAAAGTTCCAGCGACTAGCAAAACGGCAACGGCCGCCGCAATATATTTCCAGGACTTTTGGGAAGCTTTATTTTCTTTGGCATCTAATTTAGCCTCCAACTTCTCCCAGCTTTGAGCAGAAGGCTTAATTTGCCTTTTCCCCATTTTTTCTCTTACGCTTTCTTCGAATTTATTTAATTCCATAATCCGATGTGTTTTGTGTTTTTAATTGCTCCTGCAACATTCTTCGCGCTTTAGATAATTGCGATTTTGAAGTTCCTTCAGTAATCTTCAGCATTTTCGCAATTTCGGCGTGTTTATATCCTTCTACCGCATACATAACAAAAACCATCCTATAGCCTTCCGGCAAATTGTCTATGAGGTTTTGAATATGCGCAACATTAAGCTCCGTATTCATTTCAGCAGTAAAACCAGGGTCTGCGATTTCTTCATTGCTAAACACAATTTTCTTTTGTGACCGAAGAAAAGAAATTGATTCCCGCACCATAATTTTACGTATCCAGCCTTCAAAACTTCCTTTAGATTCAAAATCTTTAAGGTGGGTGAAAACTTTTAAAAATCCGTTTAGCATAACTTCTTCGGCGTGATGCATATCTTTAATATATTGCCGGCAGACGCTAAGCATTTTCCCTGAATGCAACTCATACAATTCGCGCTGCGCCTTACGATCTTTTTTAGCCGCACGCTTTATTAGTTGAGTTTCGCTTTTAAAAAGTTGAATTACTTTCACCCGATTTCTTTATTAAAAAGGCCTTCTATTTACATAGACGCAGGAAAGTTACAAAAGGTTGCCTGTACCCTGATTATTTTTTAAAAAATTAGTTTCGTGTTGAATTCTTGTATCTTTGTAGCACAATCTTTTTTATGTCTGAACAGAAGCTTACCCGAATAAATAAATACTTAAGTGAAATAGGTTATTGCTCACGCCGCGCCGCCGATAAACTTATAGACCAGGGTCGCGTGACCATTAATGGAACTGTCCCTGAAATGGGAACCAAGATTGCACCCGGCGATCTGGTAAAGGTTGATGGAAAAGCGGTTTCTGAAGCAGAAAAAAAAGAGCCCAATGTTTACCTGGCTTTTAATAAACCGGTAGGCATCGTTTGCACCACAGATACGAGGGTAGAAAAAGACAACATTATTGATTTTATAAATTACCCTAAACGAATTTTTCCTATTGGCCGGCTCGATAAACCCAGTGAAGGTCTTATTTTTCTTACCAACGATGGCGATATTGTGAATAAGATCTTACGTGCCAGGAACAACCATGAGAAGGAATATATTGTTTCGGTGAACAAACCAATTACTTCAGATTTTATAAGAAGAATGGGGAATGGTGTTCCCATTTTAGGAACTACCACCAAAAAATGTGAAGTGGAGAAATTGGGGAGAAACGAATTCAGAATCGTGCTTACCCAGGGATTAAACCGACAAATTCGAAGAATGTGTGAATTTCTAGGTTATGAAGTTACCACACTTAAACGCATTAGAATCATGAACGTAAGCCTGGATGTTCCCGTAGGTACCTATCGTGACCTTACTCAAGAAGAGCTCGCCACCATTAACAAAATGGTAGATGAATCCAGCAAAACAGAAGAAGCTTCCAGATTAGAAAATTCAGGTAAAAAATCTTCAAAAAGAGCTACAGATTCCCGTAGAAATAAATCTTAACACATTATTAGCGCAATGGCTTGCCGGCATGTTAAGATTACATGTTAATTTTAATAGCGTAGAATATTCGACTAACTAAGTTAAGATTTATGAAGGTACAGCCATTTCATTTAGCCATACCGGTTTCAGATTTACAAAAAGCAAGGCAATTTTATAAGGAAATTCTGGGTTGCGGCGAAGGCCGTAGCAGTGATCACTGGGTAGATTTTAATTTTTTTGGTCACCAATTGGTTATTCATTATAAGCCAGCAGAAGAAACAGAAAGAGCGCATAGCAATCCGGTAGATGGCAAAGATGTTCCTGTACCACATTTTGGGGTAGTCCTGGAATGGGATGTGTTTCAGGAATTTGCCAATTTGCTGAGATCAAAAAATATTGAATTTGAAATTGAACCGTATATTCGTTTTGAAGGACAGGTTGGCGAGCAAGCTACCATGTTCTTTAAAGATCCCTGCGGGAATGCCTTGGAATTCAAAGCCTTTAAAAATAAAGAACAACTATTTGCAAAATAACCAACCAACTACTAAAATATGAATAGATTAAAACCGGCACTGGTACGGCAAATTTTCGTGCTAATGCTCATCCTATTTTTAACGGTTTTAATTTTTAAAGAAATTATCCCTTACCTCTCCGGGGTTTTGGGAGCGATTACTTTATATGTTCTTTTGCGTAATTGGATGAAAAAATTGCTGGACAGAGGCTGGAAACCACCGGTAGCGGCAGCACTTTTAATGGCAGGCTCTTTTGTTGGAATCCTGGTACCCATTACATTAATTGTTATTATGCTATCCTCTAAAGTGAGTAAAGCAGTTGCTAATTCAGAACGGGTAATTAGAGCTGTAAAAGAACAATTAACCGAAGCCGAAACTTATATAGGTTACAGTTTAAGCGATTCTATAGAGACTTCATCTATCACCAACTGGATGTCTGGGAATTTACAAAGTCTGGCGGGCGGCACATTTAATGCATTTATCGCTATCGGGATTATGTATTTTATGCTGTATTATATGCTGGTAAAACGGGATTCTATGAAATCTTCACTCATTTCATATATTCCTTTAGGCAATGAAAATTTAAAAATAATAGGAAAGGAAAGTGACCAACTGGTAAGATCTAACGCATTGGGAATTCCTCTTGTAGCAATTTTCCAGGGAATTATAGCGCTTATTGGATATTTGATCTTAGGCGTGCCAGACCCCTTCTTTTGGTTTGTAATAACCGCTATAGGTTCTATGATCCCGTTTATAGGCACTGCCATTGGTATTATTCCAGTGGTAATACTTTTGATAGCCCAGGGCGATAATTGGCAAGCTATAGCCATGTTAATCTATGGTTTCGTGGTTGTTGGATCTACAGATAATTTAATTAGGCTCTATATTTTAGATAGACTGGCCGCGGTACACCCGCTTATTACTCTATTTGGGGTAATTGTTGGCGTACAGCTTTTTGGTTTTATAGGATTAATTTTTGGGCCTTTACTCATATCTCTATTTTTATTAATTCTGAAGATTTATAAAAAGGAATATGGTAATGCCCACGACCGACTTTAAAAATAACTACTAATCAACAAAATGAAGAATTATGAATATGTTAAGTAAAAAGAAGAAAGAGATTGATGAGGAATACCTAAAAAAAGGTGTTGCCAAAGTAAAAGATGGAGACGTAGAAATTGCGGCAAAAAATCAGGACACCATAGAGGATAAGATTGTAAATGCAAGCGCACTTAGAAAATATACCGAACTTGGAAAATTAATGTTCGGGATGCTCCAGGATTATAGAAAAGGTGTTTACAGTAGTGTACCATGGTTTACCATTGCATCTATAGCTTTTGCTCTTTTGTATGTTCTAAACCCCTTAGATCTAATGCCAGATTTTATTCCGGGATTGGGCTATGTAGATGATTTTGCAATTTTGACTATTACCTTAAGATTTATTGAAACAGATCTTCATAAATATCTGGATTGGAAGCTGGAAGAAGAATAATTCCACTACCTACTTTAAAATAAAAAATCCTATCAACCTAAAAGTAATATTTAGATTGATAGGATTTTTTTATTAGCTAACCTTTTAAAAGTTATTGGTTAGCCTTAATTCTTTCCTTCGCTCTCTTTTTATGCCGTTCTGTAGCCAACAATGTATTTTTAAGCAACATAGAAACCGTCATTGGTCCTACCCCACCTGGAACAGGCGTAATATATGAAGCACGTTTGCTAACATTATCAAAGTCTACATCACCTTTAATCACATAGCCTTTTTCAGCTTCATCATTAGGCACTCTGGTAATTCCAACGTCAATAATAACGGCGTCATCCTTGATCATTTCCGCTTTCAGAAAATCTGGAATTCCAACTGCGATAATGATGATATCTGCCTGGGAAGTTATTTGTGTAATATTTTTAGTGAATTCGTGCGTTAAAGTTACGGTTGAGTTTCCGGGGAAACCACTTCTTCCCATCAAGATACTCATTGGTCTTCCTACAATATAACTTCTGCCAATCACAACGGTATGTTTTCCTTTGGTCGGGATATCATAACGCTCCAATAACTCTAAAATCCCAAAGGGAGTAGCGGGAATAAAAGACGTCATATCTAACGCCATTTTCCCAAAATTGGTAGGATGAAAACCGTCTACATCTTTATCGGGATCTACAGCATTTAATACTTTTTGAGTATCGATTTGTGGGGGTAATGGCAACTGAACAATAAATCCGTCTATATCGTCATTCTGATTTAGCTCTTCAATTTTATCAAGAAGCTCCAATTCACTTACCGTATTTGGCAATCTATAAAGAGAAGATTCAAAACCAACGCGCTTACAGGATTTTACTTTTGCGTTTACATAAGTTAAGCTCGCACCGTCGTTCCCAACAATAATTGCAGCTAAGTGAGGTACTTTTTCTCCTCTTTTTTTAATCTTTTCAACCTCAGCAGCAATCTCGTTTTTAATATCGTTGCTGGTTTTTTTTCCGTCTAAAATGATCATCTCAGTTAGCAGTACTTTAGTTGGCAGATAGCAGTCAGATTTTGACTCCAAATTTACCAGGGTTATTTTTCATATAATTTATCAATTTCCCAACCTCTTCACTTTGAGATTGTAAAATTATCTTACGTTCTGCCGGCAAATATTCACAGGCTTCTGCAAAGTCAAGCCATAATTGAGTTTCAGCATTCTCAGAATCAGCATCTGTGAGTTTATTCGTAAAATATTTAGGGTATTCCCTTTTTCGATAAGCCTCAGCGATGGCAGAACAAACACTTCTTGAAGATCGAATAATTTGATTGCTTAAAGCAAATCTTTCTTCAACAGGAAAAGTCTTTGAAAGTTTAAAAACTTCCATAGCAAGATCAAAAGCTTTCTGATATGCGTATAAGGTTTTAAAACTCATTTTACTGTTAACTGCCGACTGAAACACTGCCAACTTACTTCATTCCCTTCATCATCTGCATCATCTTCTGGCCGCCGCCACCTTGCATCATCTTCATCATTTTCCCCATTTGGTTGAATTGCTTCAACAACTGGTTAACTTCCTGTACCGATGTTCCCGAACCTTTACTAATTCGTTTCTTACGGCTTGAATTTATAACCTTTGGATTGCTTCGTTCTTCAGGGGTCATCGAGTGGATTATTGCTTCAATTCCTTTAAAGGCATCATCATCAATATCTACATCTTTCAGCATTTTTCCGGCTCCCGGAATCATTCCCATAAGGTCTTTCATAGACCCCATTTTCTTAATTTGCTGCAATTGCTTCAGGAAATCATCAAAACCAAACTGGTTTTTAGCAATTTTCTTCTGAAGCTTTCTTGCTTCTTCTTCATCGTATTGTTCCTGGGCACGTTCTACAAGAGACACAACATCTCCCATTCCAAGAATTCTATCGGCCATACGTTCTGGATAGAACACATCCAGTGCGTCCATTTTCTCACCGGTACCAATAAACTTAATAGGCTTATTAACTACAGATTTAATTGATATCGCTGCACCACCACGTGTATCACCATCTAATTTTGTAAGGATTACCCCGTCAAAATTTAATCTTTCATTAAAGGTTTTTGCTGTATTCACTGCATCCTGACCCGTCATAGAATCTACCACGAATAAAGTCTCGTGTGGTTGGATTGCTTCGTGAATATTCGATATCTCGGTCATCATCGCTTCATCCACAGCTAAACGACCAGCGGTATCTATAATAACTACATTATGACCATTTTGCTTAGCATATGCAATTGCGGCTTTAGAAATAGCTACAGGATCCTGGTTGCCTTCATCTGAAAACACCTCAACACCAACCTGCTCACCAACTACGTGCAACTGGTTGATAGCCGCAGGACGATACACATCACACGCAACCAAAAGTGGTTTTTTGGTCTTTTTAGTTTTTAGAAAATTAGCAAGTTTTCCGGAAAAAGTTGTTTTACCACTACCCTGTAATCCAGACATAAGAATAACAGAAGGATCTCCTGAAAGATTAATTCCTTCGGCTTCCCCACCCATTAACTGGGTTAGTTCGTCTTTCACCAATTTCACCATCATCTGGCCCGGCTTCAGGGCGGTTAAAACGTCCTGTCCCAAAGCCTTTTTCTTCACAACATTGGTAAAGTCTTTGGCTATTTTATAGTTCACATCGGCATCCACCAAAGCACGTCTCACTTCTTTTAAAGTTTCGGCAACGTTTACCTCGGTAATTTGCCCGTGGCCTTTTAAAACGTGTAAGGCATTATCTAACTTATCACTTAAACTATCAAACATAATTTTCCTGTGGTTTTATCTCTTCCAAACAATTGGAAAAGAGTATAATTTAGCTGAGGCAAGCCTCTATATTTTAAACTTAATATTATTTTCCTACCGGGATTTTTACCACTCGTAGGTTTGAAATCAGTAATACCTAAATGGTTTTACAAACCTTGTAGGAGACATAAAACTCCTCCTATTTCAATAAGCTTTATACATTCGCTTTTTCAACGAATTGCAAATTTAATGATTTGAGCCTGAAGTGAAAACTTTTATTTCAATTCTCAGTTTTCGCTTATCTGTTTTCCTTTTTTTTTTAAATCATCAGCCTTTATTCTCGAATCCTGGGCAAAGGGCATTCTACATTCTTTCAGGCACCTGGATTCCCAGTAAACTAAAAGAAGATTTTATCACATTCCCTACACTGTTGGCCAATTGCACTCTTAAGGTTTTTTCGGTCACATCCTCAGTACCAAGGATGGTTACATTTTGATAAAATGAATTGAATTCTTTTACCAGTTCGTAGGTGTAATTAGCAATTAATGCCGGACTATGATTTTCTGCCGCCAACTGAATTGTTTCTGGATATAGCTGAAGTTGCTTGATTAACGAACGTTCCTTTTCGTGAAATTTATAACCATCTTCCACCGGTTTCTTAAAATCGAAATCGGCTTTCCTGATTATAGATTGAATTCTGGCGTAAGTATATTGAATAAACGGACCGGTATTCCCCTGAAAATCTACAGATTCTTCCGGATTAAATAAGATGCGTTTTTTAGGATCTACTTTTAAAATATAATATTTTAACGCGCCTAAACCAATAATTCGGTAGAGCTCCTCCTTTTCAACTTCGGTATAACCGTCTAATTTTCCTAATTCTTCAGAAATATTTCGTGCAGTTTCGGTCATTTCAGCAATAAGATCATCGGCATCTACAACGGTCCCTTCCCTACTTTTCATTTTTCCGCTAGGTAAATCTACCATTCCATAACTTAAATGATACAGGTAATCTGCCCAATCAAATCCGAGTTTTTTCAGAATTAAAAATAAAACTTTAAAGTGATAATCCTGTTCGTTACCTACGGTATAAACCATCCCGCTAATATCAAAATCCTTTACCCGTTGGATAGCGGTTCCAATATCCTGCGTCATATAGACAGCAGTACCATCGCTTCGCAGCACGATTTTTTCATCCAGGCCTTCATCGGTTAGGTCTATCCAAACACTCCCATCTTCTTTTTTATAAAAAACACCTTTTTCGAGTCCCTGGTTCACTACATCCTTACCTAAAAGATAAGTATCACTTTCGTAATAATTTTTATCGAAATCTACACCTAAGGCATCATAGGTTTTTGCAAAACCATCGTATACCCATTGGTTCATTTTTTCCCAAAGCGCAACCACTTCCGGGTCACCGGCTTCCCATTTTAGTAGCATTTGCTTGGCTTCCACTAAAATTGGCGCTTCAGCTTTTGCGGCTTCTTCGGAAATCCCTTTTGTTTCCATTAATTCGGAAATTTCCTTTTTATATTCCTGGTCAAATTTTACGTAGTAATTCCCAACCAATTTATCTCCTTTTATGCCCGCAGATTCTGGAGTTTCACCATTTCCGAAGCGCTCCCAGGCCAACATAGATTTACAAATATGAATTCCACGATCGTTAATGATCTGGGTTTTATAGGCTTTATTTCCGGCTGCGCTTAAAATTTCAGCAACAGAAAAGCCTAAAAGAATATTCCTAATATGCCCTAAGTGTAAGGGTTTATTGGTATTTGGCGAAGAATATTCAACCATAATCCCTTTAGCATCTTCTGCAGCGGGAAGTATTCCAAAATCCTTTCTGTCTTTCATTTCACTGAAAAAATTCAGAAAATAAGCATCGCTTAAAACAATATTCAAAAAGCCTTTTACCACGTTAAACCCGGAAACTTCTGCAACATTTTCAGTTAAATAATTTCCAATTTCCTCACCCAGTTTTACGGGATTGGTTTTAAGCGCTTTTAGCATTGGGAAAGTAACCAAAGTGATATCTCCTTCAAAATCCTTACGTGTAGGCTGAAATTCTAAATGATCAATTTCAACATCATAGATCTTTTTAACAGCATCTTTTACGTGGGTAGCGAGGGTACTTTGGAGTTTCATTTCTTACTTTTATTTATTGTTTAAAGCCCTGCAAAGATAACAGAAAATAGGCTTTTGCCTATAATTTACTCGATAATCAAGATTTAATTCGATAAGACTTATCTCAAATTGTAGATTGCTTTTTGTTAGTGCTTTGTAAACTTATCTCAAAGTAATTTACTTATCTTTAAACAAAAAGCTATGTTATTAAATATCTCCTATAACCGAAGCAAAACCAAAGAGAAAATTGATAAGGAAGTCGGCAAGCCTTTTACTCTACTTGCGCGAATGAAATTAAACGGGACAGGATCTCCAAAATTACATATTACCGATACCAGCATTGATATTCACAACCTGTTAGTGCTGGATAATAATGCCAATACCTGTAATGTTGAAATGCGGCCCAATGGAATTATAGTAATGTTCAGGTCTTTACTGGAAACCTACGCCCTGGTTATTCCATATTATAAACTTCATCTTTATAAAGGCAAAACTGAAGAGTATTCTATTTATAAAGATCATTCTAAAATTAAGGTAAAGGCCAATACGCCCGCGATACATAAATATTTTAAAAAGATTTTAGATTATAAATCAGATAATGCGCCTACCCAAATCCAGGATCTTTAACTATAAGTTTACAAGCGTTTCCCGGTTTAGCTATTCTTGATAATCTAAGATTAATCTCTCCTTAATTTTTAATTGGCACTTCTGCTGCAATTTTGCCAAAAAAATTAATGGAATTATTTATTTACGTATTTGCGGCGTTGTTTTCGGTAATAAATCCTTTAGGAACGGTGCCAATTTTTGTAGGATTAACACAAGAGTATTCTGCTTCAGAACGCTCCAGGACTTCGTTGTTAACAGCAGTAAACATTTTTGTGATTCTTCTAATCTCGTTTTTTACAGGAAGATTCATCCTACATTTCTTCGGAATAAGCATTGAATCGCTAAGAATTGCCGGCGGACTCATTATCGTGACTTCGGGATTTGCCCTACTCACCGGTTCCTTCTCTAAACATAAGGGAATGGAAAAAGAAAGAGTAAAGAATGATGCTTTTCAGAGAGATAGTGTCTCCCTTACTCCACTAGCCATCCCAATGCTGGCAGGCCCGGGCTCGATCTCACTGCTTATAGGAATGTATGAAGACTACTCCATAATTTCCGAAAAAATCATTACCATTATAGCTATTCTAGGCGTTTGCCTGGCGACATTTCTCGTATTAAGAAGTTCTCATTATATCGTAAAAATGCTGGGCGCCTCAGGAATAAACGCCATTTCCCGTATTATAGGTTTTATTGTGATCGCCATTGGGATTGAATATATAAGCTCTTCTATAATAATTGTGTTGAGCAATGTTTTCAAATAGGATTAACGCTTCCCAAAAGCAAGTCCGCCAATTAGTGCTAAGACACCAAAACCAATCATCGCGTAAGACTGTGTATTATCGCCGTGAGCTTCAATTTGTAGCGGGCCGGCATCCAGTGCAAACTCTGGAGTAATTAGTCGGTATAACCCATACCCAATCATCCCAACTCCAATTACCAGAAGCACTATTTTAAGTACGTTATTCATTTTATAAAGTTTTACTAATCCGGGCGAAAAGTACTAATTTTATTGGTATTTTAAGCTTAAAATCTTTCTATGAGAATTCTTCTTACAGGTGCCAACGGTTATATAGGAATGCGATTGCTACCCGAACTTTTAGCACAGGGACACGAGGTGGTTTGCGCTGTTCGAAATAAAAACCGATTTACTTCTAATGAAGAACTGCTTGAAAAAGTAGAGATTGTAGAACTTGATTTCCTTAAAGATAAAAACGCTCCTGAAAAAATAAAGAATATTGATGTAGCCTATTACCTCATTCATTCTATGAGTGGAAACACCAAAGATTTTGACACCCAGGAAGCAGAAGCCGCGAGGAATTTCAATAAGATAATGGCCGATACTTCGGTAAACCAGGTAATTTATTTAAGCGGAATTATTAATACTGAGGAACTTTCTAAACACCTTAAATCGAGAAAAAAAGTAGAGGAAATTCTATATAGCGGTAATTTTAAAGTCACCGTACTAAGGGCAGCAATCATTGTTGGCTCGGGGAGTTCGTCCTTTGAAATCATTAGAGATCTCTGTGAAAAGTTACCGGTAATGATCACTCCAAAATGGGTGGAAACCAAATGTCAGCCTATTTCTATTCGTGATATAATCAAATTTCTAACCGGTGTGATTGGAAAAGAAGAATGTTACAATCAATCTTTTGATGTTGGGGGCCCAGATGTACTTACTTATAAGGAAATGATGCTGAAATATGCCCAGGTTCGAAATCTAAAGTTATGGATCTTGAGTGTACCGGTAATGTCTCCCAAACTCTCCTCTTATTGGCTTTATTTTGTAACCTCAACGTCTTACAAACTTGCGCAAAATCTCGTGGATAGTATGAGTGTTGAAGTAATTACCAACGATACCCGATTGCAGGATATCCTAAACATTAAACCTATATCTTACACCGAAGCCATAGAACTTGCTTTTTATAAAATTGAACAAAACCAGGTAATTTCCAGCTGGAAAGATTCTTTAAGCAGCGGTCGTTTTAATAAAGAATTGAACAAATATATACAGGTTCCCAAATATGGTTGCCTTTTGGATAAGCAATCTGTTAAAGTAGAAAATCCAGACGAAGTGCTGGAACGCATCTGGGCTATTGGCGGTTTAAACGGTTGGTATTATGGAAATTGGTTATGGAAATTTCGTGGATATATAGACAAGTTTTTTGGTGGTGTAGGATTGCGACGAGGTAGAACCCACCCCAACAAAATAGCTTCTGGAGATTCTTTAGATTTCTGGCGTGTTCTTTTAGCCGATAAAGAAGAAAGGCGGCTATTACTTTTTGCCGAAATGAAAGTTCCAGGCGAAGCCTGGTTAGAATTCTGTATAGATAAAGAAAATGTTTTGCATCAAACCGCTACGTTTAGACCCAAAGGCATATGGGGCCGACTTTACTGGTATGCTATGTATCCTTTTCATTACTTTATCTTTGAAGGAATGCTAAATAAAATTGCAAAAGGCGAACCCACAAAACAAATAGCTTAGGAATTTCTGAATTCTTTAAATTTGAAAAACCACTTAATATAAACTGATTAGCAATAAATTTTGACGCAATTTTTCCGAGCTTTTCTTAAAAATCCATTGCTTTATATTGCATCGGGAATTCTATTTTTTCTCGCCCTTTTTATCTTTTTCTTTACCGATTTTTTCTACGAACTCATAGAAATTGGATCTGTTTGGGTACGTGAGCATTTTGGAGGCTTTTACCTATGGCTTGGGTTACTATGCGTTTTTTTCCTAATCTTTATCGCTTTTTCAAGGTTAGGAAGAATAAAGCTGGGAAACTCTCCACCAGAATTCGACCGACTTTCCTGGATTGCGATGCTTTATAGCGCCGGAATGGGTTCAGGGATTTTACTAAGAGCCGTACAAGAACCGGTTTTTATGTATTTAAATTCGCCAATAGAAACCAGTTCCACTTCTGAAGTCATTGCCCTGGAATATACCTTTTACCAATGGGGTTTTACAGCCTGGGCATTTTACGGGATTTTCGCATTACTTATTGCTTACTCTCTATTTGTTAGAAAATCTGACATTCTTCTGGGAACCAGTTTACCTCAATTAAAAAAAATAAAATATCTACCCGAGGGAGTAAATTTGCTCACTATTCTTACTACTGTTTTTGGGTTGGTCGCAGCAATTGGTTTGGGGACCACTCAAATTGAAGGCGGCATTAGTCACCTTACTTCCACACCTGCCGGAACACTTTGGCTTATAGTCTTATTAGTATTTATAATCTGTTTAGTAGCATTTATTTCGGCATTTGCCGGGATAACCAAGGGGATAAAACGCATCTCTAATTGGAATATTTATATCACAGTGATTCTAATGTTCTTTGTGTTTTTCCAGATAGACATTCTGAATGTTTTTTCTCGTTTTTTCGAATCCCTTTATAGCTATATTATAGATTTTGTTCCGCTTAGTTTAGCACTCGGAAAATACAATCCAGGAAAAGAATTTCTAACAGATTGGACTTATTATTACTGGGCATTTTGGTTAGCCTGGGCACCATTCACCGGAATTTTTATCGCCAGGATCTCCAAAGGTAGAAGTATCAGAGAAATGATTCTGGGAGTACTGATCATTCCATCGCTGGGCAGTTTCTTTTGGTTTAGCGTATTTGGCTCGGCTTCGTTTGATCTCATAGGAAATATGGAGAGCTACACCGGCGAATTTGATAATGTTTTCACCTCCCTGTTTCGTTTTTTTGAAGGTTTTCCGTTTGCAAATTTCACCAATATTGTCACCATAATTCTACTAATTAGTTTTTTGGTGACTTCGGTAGATTCTGCAATTTATGTATTAAGTATGTTTAGTGATAAAGGAAAGGAACATCCCAGGAAAAAATTCAGGTTGATCTGGGCAATTTTAATCCTTATTTTTTCCGAAGCGATAATAATTCTGGGAAGCATAAAACCAGATAGCAATGTACTTACTGCGATGCAGAAGTTTTTGATAATTAGCTCCCTTCCCTTTGCTTTTTTTACCGCCGCAATTATAATTTTGTTTCTAAGAGATCTGTATAAGAAGTATTGAATTTAAACCAAAACCCCTTCGGCCTGCGGCCACCTCTGCATTCCTCTCGCTCCTTTCGTCGATCGTCGGATGCAAGAAAAAGGGGAGGAACTTTATTTACTTGACGAAAACTAAGCTTTTGGTAAGAAAACTTCGGCCATCATACAGCGGGCGCTACCGCCGCCACAAGTTTCTATTACGTGGAGGTCACTGCTTAAGATTTCACAATGCTTTTCAATTTTAGCAATTTGATCCTTATTTAAACTCCCGTGAGCACGATCACTCATTACCAGAAACTTATTATCCTTTCCCTGTACCTGTAGCATATTCCCGGCAAATTCATGCATTTGCTCTTCAGTGATGGTGATCACTTCTTTCCCATCTTCCTTTAGATGTTTCAATACATTTTTACGCTCTTTAGCATTATCTATGGTATCCAGACAAATCACCGCAAAGTTTTCTGCCAGGCACATCATAACATTGGTATGATATATAGCTTTCCTTTTACCGCCAACACTTTGATTAGCGTTAAAAATTACAGGTGTAAATTCAAAATCTTCGCAAAATTCAATTAGAAGGTCTTCATCTGCACGAGGTGATAGCGCACAGTAAGCTTTACGGTTTACCCTATCCAGCAATAAGCTTCCGGTCCCTTCCAGGAATAGATCGTGTTCTTCAGCTTCTGTATAATCTACAATATTCTTTATTTTAAAACCTTCTTCTTCAAGCCTGGCAAAATATTCTAATCGCCTTTCTTTTCTGCGGTTTTCAGCAAACATTGGATATAGACCTATATCTCCATTTTCGTGAAAGGAAACCCAGTTATTAGGAAAAATAGAATCTGGGGAATCATCTTCCAATTTATCATTTACCACAATAACGTTTACCCCAACTTTTTTAAGCTTTGAGGCAAATTCATCAAATTCTGCCTGGGCGCGTTCATTTACATTATCGGCGGTAAGGTCTTTTTGAAAATAGTTATTCACCGCAGTTTGCTCGTTCGTTCTAAACGCCACCGGGCGCACCATCAAAATTGTATCTGTAATCTGTCTCATAATTCTATTCTCTAATTAACGGTAAGGTTGAACAACGCAAAAGCCCTTCCTGTTTAGAAATTTCAGCGTAAGGCACTTCTTCCACAGTAATGCCCTGTTCCCTTAACCAGGCATTTAATCTTGTAAAATTCTTTTCTGAAATCACTACATCTTCAGCGATAGAGAAAATATTGGAATTCATATAATACATCTCATCACGAGTAATTTCAAAAACATTTTCTTTTCCGAAAAGATTCACCAACCAGGTATATTCTTCTTCTTCCAGAAATCCGTTTCTATGAATAATTGCTTTGCCTTTTCCAACAGGCTGAAAACAACAATCTAAATGCAAAGCATTATCACGAGGCTCGGTATTCGACTTTCTTAAATTGAAAGAAACCACTTTTTTATTCGGAAATAATTCCTGCAAGGCTTCTACCGCCTGTACGTTGGTACGCGCTGTGATATAGTCTTTATAATCGGCGCCGCGATAAGTCCCTACCAAAATATAATCCCCAAACGGCATTACATCTCCACCTTCTATATGTGCCTCTTCCGGTAACTGCAAGACTTTTGAAGGATCTATTTGCTGAATTACATGACTAATAGCTTCAATTTCCTGTTCGCGATCTGGTAGAATATTAGATTTAATGAATTTATCATCGATTACAAAAGCGATATCGCGGGTAAAAATCTGGTTATAATCTTTTATGATCTTTGGTCGAAAAACCTGTACATCATATTTTTCCAGCACTTTGGCTACGGCATCCATTTCAGCAACCATATCTTTTTCTTTAGGATAAGATCCCATTTTGATAAATTCGGCTGATTTTGGATCATAAGCCTCTTCCAAAGAAGGCTCGGGCCCATTGCTTTCTGCTGTACCTAAAACTACCGCCTTAAGGCGTGAAGTTTCATTTTTTATATTCAATTTCACAAGTAAAATTTTCACCAAATATAGAAAAAGCTTCATACGATGATGAAGCTTTTTCCAGATTTATTATTATGTGAGATAGTTTCCTATCTCTTATCAACTTCTTTAAATTCACGAAGGTTTGTACCGGTGTAAATTTGACGTGGACGCCCAATTGGCTCTTTCATCAATCTCATTTCTCTCCACTGGGCAATCCATCCCGGAAGCCTACCAAGAGCAAACATTACGGTAAACATTTCTACCGGAATACCCAATGCGCGATAAATAATTCCTGAATAGAAATCTACGTTTGGATATAATTTTCTATCTACGAAGTATTGATCTTCTAAAGCTTCTTTCTCAAGACCTTTTGCGATCTCCAATACAGGATCGTCTACACCAAGTTGCCCAAGAACTTCATCGGCAGATTTCTTGATGATCTTAGCTCGTGGATCAAAGTTTTTATAAACACGGTGTCCAAAGCCCATTAGACGGAACGGATCGTCTTTATCTTTGGCTTTAGCCATAAATTTCTTAGTATCACCACCATCTTCTTTAATTCTCTCCAGCATTTCTATTACTGCCTGATTAGCGCCACCGTGAAGTGGTCCCCAAAGTGCAGAAATTCCGGCCGAGATTGAAGCAAATAATCCTGCGTGAGAAGAACCTACCATTCTTACTGTTGAAGTAGAACAGTTTTGTTCGTGATCTGCGTGAAGAATTAATAACTTATCTAATGCTTCTATAACCGCTTTATCTACGCTGTAGCTTTTTCCCGGTTTTTCGAACATCATTTTATGAAGATTCTCTACATAACCAAGTGTATCGTCTCCATAGTTCAACGGAAGACTATTTTTCTTTCTAAGAGTCCAGGCTGCAAGAACCGGGAATTTACCAAGAATCTTCACTATAGCTTTATACATATCTTCTTCAGACTCTACATTTACTGAAGATGGGTTAAAAGCTATAAGCGCACTGGTTAAAGAAGAAAGCACGCCCATTGGGTGAGCAGACTTTGGAAAACCGTCAAGGATCTTCTTCATCTCCTCATCTACGGCAGACTCTTCTTTAATATCAGCATAAAATTTATCTAATTGGGTCTTAGTTGGCAATTCTCCAAAAATAAGCAAGTAAGCTACTTCAAGAAAATCAGCCTTTTCTGCTAAAGACTCAATAGAATATCCTCGGTAACGAAGCACGCCTTCTTCTCCATTAAGAAAAGTAATAGCGCTCTCACAACTACCTGTATTTTTATATCCACGATCCAGGGTAATAACGCCTGCTTCAGCACGCAGTTTCTTTATATCTATTCCCTGTTCATTTTCTGTACCTTCTACAATGGGAAATTCGTATTTTTTCCCATTTATTTCAATCGTCGCTTTTGACATATCTTAATTTTATATACTTTGATTCAACTTATTTTCGAGAGTTGCTAATTTAAGAAATCTACTGTTAATTTTCCGTTAAGCGTTGATAAGATTTTCATTCAAACCGTCGATTTCGAGGGCTTTTTTGCTGAATTGTCTCCAAAAAAAATCCCTTTTGAAAAAATATCAAAAGGGACTCTGTTTTTAGCTAAAATCAATAATTAGATTTTAAAGGCTTTGCGCTTCGGAAAATAAGCAACTTCACCTAATTCTTCTTCAATTCTAATTAACTGATTGTATTTTGCCATACGATCACTTCTTGAAGCTGAACCGGTTTTTATCTGACCTGTATTCAAGGCTACAGCAAGATCGGCAATAGTATTATCCTCAGTCTCTCCAGAACGGTGAGACATCACTGAAGTAAAGCCGGCATTATGCGCCATATTTACTGCAGCAATAGTTTCAGTAAGTGTACCAATTTGGTTCACTTTAATAAGAATAGAGTTAGCAATTCCTTCTTCAATTCCTCTAGAAAGTCTTTCAACGTTAGTTACGAAAAGATCATCCCCAACCAATTGAACTTTATCTCCAATCTTATCGGTTAAAGCTTTCCAACCATCCCAGTCGTTTTCGTCCATTCCATCTTCAATAGAGATGATAGGGTATTTAGAAGAAAGTTCTGCAAGATATTCAGCTTGTTCTTCGCTAGATCTTATTTTTCCGCCTTCACCTTCAAATTTCTTATAATCATATTTTCCATTCTCATAGAATTCGGCTGCAGCACAATCCAGAGCGATCATCACTTCGTCGCCTCCTTTATAACCTGCATTTTTTATAGCCTTAAGAATAGTATCTAAAGCATCTTCGGTTCCGTCTAAAGTTGGAGCAAATCCACCTTCATCACCAACAGCAGTACTTAGACCACGCTCGTGTAGTACTTTTTTAAGATGATGGAAGATCTCAGTTCCCATTTTTAATGCGTGAGAAAAGCTCTCAGCTTTTACCGGCATAATCATAAACTCCTGAAATGCGATTGGCGCATCACTATGCGAACCTCCGTTAATGATATTCATCATTGGTACCGGAAGCGTATTAGCGCTTACTCCGCCTATATAACGATACAATGGCAAGCCAAGTTCGTTTGCAGCAGCTTTAGCCACAGCAAGAGAAACACCTAAAATAGCATTCGCTCCCAGCTTAGCTTTATTTGGGGTACCATCTATCTCTATCATTGCCTTGTCTATAAGGTTCTGTTCAAAAACAGAATAACCTAATAATTCTTCAGCAATTACATCATTTACATTCTCAACAGCTTTAGTAACGCCTTTCCCCATATAATCATCGCCACCATCACGAAGTTCTACAGCTTCGTGCTCACCGGTAGAAGCTCCAGAAGGCACTGCTGCTCTCCCTAAAATTCCATTTTCGGTTAAAACATCTACTTCTACGGTTGGATTTCCTCTTGAGTCGAAAATCTGACGGGCGTGAATATTTATTATTACACTCATAATGTTCTTTAATTAGTTAATTGATTTAAATGCAAGATACAAATTGAAGCCCAAAATAGCGAGCGAAACAGGTAGTTTTAAAGCATTTATAACATTATGGAAACACGAAATGGTTTTCTAAAGGAAAGTCTTTAAAGGAATCTCAGGAAAAGGTTTTATTTGTTACGAATTTGCCGAAAAGCAAACTAATTACGCATTTCTAAAATTCCGCAGAATATTTTAGAAATAACTACCACGGAAAATCTAATTATTTTAATCGTTTTTGGAAGCGAATGGATTGTAGTAAAATCTTAAGCCAAGACCAATTGTAGGAGTTGAAGCTGATTGCATAAAGGCATCCTCTGTCGAATACTCCATGGTATACCAAACCTCGTTGGCATCTACCAATGTATAGTGAATGGAAAGAGCAAACCAATACCTGGGAGAAATCTGAATACCTTCAAAGCCAATAGCAAAACTCCAAAAAGAAGTTTTGATTTTAGCTTCCTCACTTTCCTTCACACCTATGTAGCGATTATTATCACCACTATACACTAGATAAGCCGCTTCTCCCATTAATCTGCCTATATGATATTTTGGGGAAAAGGTGATATAAGCATCTTCTTCACCAAATTTAAGTTTCGGGTTTAAGGTGAATACTGAAAATTTAAACCGTTGCCTCAAAAGCCCCTTTCTTGGATCTTGAATGGTAAAATCTTCACCAAAAACAGTTCTTTCTGGGAGCGTGCCTCCCCCATAATCGAAACCAATTTCGGGAGCAAAAAACTTAATTTGATAGATTTGAGATCCTACTGAAAATTTCCCGAAGCTATTATCTTCAAAATCGGTATTCCTGTAGCCTTCAAAACCCGCATAGAAAATAGGATGTTTTTGTGCATGAACCTTAGCAACAAAGAGAAATAAAAAAATGATAAAAATTAGTTTGAAAGAAGTCATCAAATCTAATCAGCGTAATTGGAAAAATATGAAAACAGATAGAAGGTAAAATTTAATAGTTTCTCCATTGATGATTTTTGATGATTGATGCGGCAATTTATAATAAAATCAGTTTTAAGAAAAGAAAAGCCCAAAATCTTTAAATTTTGGGCTTTTGGATTAATTATTGTAAAATAATTTAAGCTTTAGCTCTTTTTATTCTATCCATAAAGTCATCAAACAAATAACTGGCATCGTGTGGACCAGGGCTTGCTTCAGGGTGGTACTGAACTGAAAAACAGTTTTTATTTTTCATCGCGATCCCTCCAACTGTATCATCATTCAAGCAAATATGAGTAATCTCCACTTCGCTGTTCGCCTCTGTTTCGGCTTTATCTACTGAGAACCCGTGATTTTGGGAAGTAATCTCGCCTTTACCAGTGATTAAATTCTTCACAGGATGATTTATTCCGCGATGACCGTGATGCATTTTATAGGTTTTTATACCATTAGCAATTGCTATAATTTGGTGACCCAAACAAATTCCAAATAGCGGATGATCTTTTTCTAAAATTGCTTTAGTAAGATTTATGGCACTTTCCAAAGGTTGTGGATCTCCCGGGCCATTTGAAAGAAAATAGCCATCTGGATTCCATTCACTCATTTCCTCATAAGTTGCATTGTATGGAAAAACCTTTACATACACATCGCGCTTTTCAAAATTGCGAAGAATATTCTTCTTAATGCCAACATCTAGTGCAGCTATTTTATAAGTGGCATTTTCGTTTCCGAAGTAATATGGCTCATTAGTTGAAACTTTAGAAGCAAGTTCTAAACCGTTCATATCTGGCACTTCGGCAAGTTCTTTTTTAAGCCCTTCTATATTATCAACATCGGTTGAGATAATAGCGTTCATCGCTCCATTTTCTCTAATGTATGTTACTAAAGCACGAGTATCTACATCAGAAATAGCAAATAAGTTACTATCATCTAAAAACTCCTGAAGAGAAGAATCGGCAGCGGGACGCGAATGAGTGTAACTAAAATTCTTACAGATAAGCCCAGAAATCTTAGCTTTATCGGCTTCGCTTTCTTCGGCTAATGTTCCATAATTACCAATATGTGCATTGGTAGTTACCATAAGCTGACCAAAATAAGATGGATCTGTAAAGATCTCCTGGTAACCGGTCATCCCGGTATTAAAACAAACTTCTCCAACGGCTTTACCGTCTTTGTCTCCTACTGCCTTACCGTGAAAGATAGTACCATCTTCCAGTAAGATAATCGCTTTTTTTCGAGTTTGATATTTCATAGTAATAATCCTAGATGTGTTTGTTGTGTTGAATGTTGTCCGTTAAAAAGGAAGTGAACTTTTTGATTTCCGCCTTCGCGGAAATGATTATTTCATTAGAATATATAAAAAAAGGATAAACCCAGAGAGTTTATCCTTTTTTAAAATTAGATTATTAAAAGATTCATTTCTATTCCTCTTTTTTATCCTCTTTATTTTCTGAAGATTTCTCTTCTGTTTTTCCTTCTGCTTTTGGAGCAGTAGCCTCAGTAGATTTCTTTTTACCCGCTCTACGAGTAGATTTCTTCTTCTCTGGCTTGCTAAGGTTATAAGTTTCGTTATAATCAACTAACTCGATAAGGGCCATATCGGCATTATCTCCAAGACGGTTACCTAACTTAATTACCCTTGTGTATCCACCCGGGCGGTCACCAACTTTAGGAGCTACCTCACGAAACAATTCGGCTACAGCTTCTTTTTGACGAAGTTTACTGAATACCAATCTACGATTGTGAGTAGTATCTTCCTTAGACTTAGTTACCAAAGGCTCTACAAAAACTTTTAAAGCTTTTGCTTTAGCTACGGTGGTGTTGATTCTCTTGTGCTCTATTAGAGAGCAAGCCATATTGGCTAGCATAGACTTCCTGTGAGCGGTCTTTCTACCTAAATGGTTTATTTTCTTTCCGTGTCTCATTGTTTTGTTCTTAATTCATTCTCCCAAAGCGCGATCTTTTGCCGGCTTTTATGGAAAACTACTTATATATTAGTCCTTATCTAATTTGTATTTTGAAAGGTCCATACCAAAGTTAAGCCCTTTGTTACTTACCAATTCTTCAAGCTCTGTCAAAGATTTCTTTCCGAAGTTTCTAAACTTCATCAAGTCGTTTTTATTGTAAGAAACAAGGTCTCCTAAAGTATCAACTTCAGCCGCTTTTAAGCAATTTAAAGCTCTTACTGAAAGATCCATATCTACCAACTTAGTTTTAAGCAACTGTCTCATATGAAGAGATTCTTCATCATAAGTTTCAGTTTGTGCTATTTCATCTGCCTCAAGCGTGATACGCTCGTCAGAGAATAACATAAAGTGGTGAATAAGTGTTTTTGCAGCTTCAGTAAGTGCATCTTTTGGATGAATAGAGCCATCGCTTACGATTTCAAAAACCAATTTTTCATAATCGGTCTTCTGCTCTACACGATAGTTTTCAATGCTATATTTTACGTTCTTTATTGGTGTATAAATAGAATCGGTAAATATAGTTCCAAGAGGTGCGTTGGCTTTTTTGTTTTCTTCGGCCGGAACATAACCTCTACCTTTTTCTATGGTCATTTCCATATTCAGGTTTACTTTCTTGTCTGCAGTACAGATCACCTGATCTGGATTTAGGACTTGAAAGCCTGAAATGAATTTTTGAAAGTGACCGGCAGTAATTTGTTCTTCTCCAGATATAGAAATGGTAACGGCTTCGTTATCTATTTCATCAATTTGCCTTTTGAACCTTACTTGTTTAAGGTTCAGGATAATTTCTGTTACGTCTTCAACGACTCCAGGAATAGCGGAGAATTCGTGATCTACGCCTTCTATACGAATAGAAGTGATTGCATAACCTTCTAATGAAGATAAAAGCACTCTTCTTAAAGCGTTACCAACGGTTAATCCATACCCAGGTTCCAAAGGGCGAAATTCAAATTTCCCTTCGAAATCGGTTGAATCAATCATTATAACTTTATCGGGCTTCTGAAAATTTAGTATTGCCATATTACGACTTCTGTGAATTATTATTTCGAATATAATTCGACGATGAATTGTTCATTTATGTTTTCCGGAATCTGAATACGTCCGGGTACTGAAACAAAAGTACCTTGTTTTGTTTCGTTATTCCAGGTAATCCATTCGTATACACTGCTAGAATTAGCTAGTGAATCCTGGATAGCCTGTAAAGATTTTGATTTTTCACGAACACCTACAACATCACCCGCTTTCAATTGGTAAGAAGGTATGTTTACCAACTCTCCGTTTACCGTAATGTGTCTGTGAGATACAAATTGTCTTGCTGCTCTTCTAGAAGGGGCAATACCCATTCTAAATACTACGTTATCAAGACGTGATTCACAAAGTTGAAGTAAAACCTCACCAGTAATTCCCTGCGCTCTAGTAGCTTTTTTAAACATATTACTAAACTGACGCTCAAGGATACCGTAAGTATACTTTGCTTTTTGCTTTTCCATTAGCTGGATAGCATATTCAGATTTTTTACCGCGACGACGGTTGTTACCGTGTTGTCCCGGAGGATAATTTCTTTTTTCGAAAGACTTATCGTCTCCAAAAATAGCTTCTCCGAACTTTCGGGCTATTTTAGTCTTTGGACCAGTATATCTTGCCATTAACTTTGAATTTAGAAGAAAGGGATTATGAATTAAGGTCTCTGTCCTTCGATAATCTTAACTCCTCTCTTATTTATTTATACTTATTATTAAACTCTACGTCTCTTAGGAGGACGACATCCGTTGTGTGGTAATGGAGTAACATCAATAATTTCAGTTACTTCAATCCCGTTGTTATGAAGCGAACGAATAGCAGATTCTCTACCATTCCCCGGCCCTTTAACGTAAACCTTAACTTTGCGCAAACCAGCTTCGTGAGCTACTTTAGACGCGTCTTCTGCAGCTAACTGGGCAGCATAAGGAGTATTCTTTTTAGAACCTCTAAAACCCATTTTTCCTGCAGATGACCAAGCAATAACGTCACCCTTTTTATTAGTAAGGGAAACAATAATGTTATTGAAAGAAGCCGTAACGTGCGCTTGCCCTACGGACTCAACGGTTACTTTACGCTTTTTTTGAACTGTCTTCTTTGCCATATTAATTACTATTTAGTCGCTTTCTTCTTGTTAGCAACTGTTTTTCTTCTACCTTTTCTGGTTCTTGAGTTATTTTTGGTTCTCTGCCCTCTAAGTGGCAAACCACTTCTGTGACGAATACCTCTATAGCATCCAATATCCATTAGACGCTTAATACTCATTTGAACTTCTGTACGTAATTCTCCTTCGATTGTAAATTCACCAACAGCTTCACGAATACGACCAATTTCTTCATCGTCCCAATCTGAAACTTTTTTGCTTTCATCTACTTTGGCCTGGCTAAGGATCTTTTGAGCCCTGCTTTTACCAATTCCGAAGATATAGGTCAATGCTATAACTCCTCGCTTTTGTTTAGGTATATCTACCCCTGCAATTCTTGCCATAATTAGCCTTGTCTTTGTTTAAATCTAGGATTCTTTTTGTTAATTACGTAAAGGCGCCCTTTTCTGCGAACTATCTTACAGTCGGCACTTCTTTTCTTTACTGATGCTCTAACTTTCATCTCTTTAGTTTTTTACAATTCACTGATCTTGAAATATGCTCAAAATCAGGATTTCAGCATTCATAAATTTTTCAGGTTGCAAAAGTACTGAAAATTTTACAAATAGCTCAAATTACTTTTAGTATCTGTATGTTATACGAGCCTTACTTAGATCGTAAGGGCTCATTTCCAGTTTTACTTTATCTCCAGGTAACAATTTAATGTAGTGCATACGCATTTTCCCAGAGATGTGAGCTGTCACAACGTGACCATTTTCCAATTCTACACGAAACATCGCATTAGATAATGCTTCTATAATTGTTCCGTCTTGTTCTATTGCCGGTTGTTTTGCCATAATTAAGCTACTGCTTTTCTGTTTTTACCTGTTTTCATTAATCCGTCGTAATGTCTATTCAGCAAGTAAGAGTTTACTTGTTGCATAGTATCTATTGCAACTCCAACCATAATTAAAAGCGAGGTTCCTCCAAAAAACAATGCCCATCCTTGTTGCACACCTAAGAGTTGCACCACAATCGCTGGGAACACAGCAATAAGTGCAAGGAAAATAGATCCTGGCAAGGTAATTTGAGACATAATTCTATCTAAAAACTCAGCGGTTTCAGTTCCGGGACGAATGCCTGGAATAAATCCTCCACTACGTTTTAGATCATCAGCCATTTTATTGGTAGGCACAGTAATCGCGGTATAGAAGTAGGTAAACACAATAATTAAAAGTGCAAATACTACATTATACCAAAATCCGAATATATCGCTAAAAGCCGCGGTAACCCCTTGTGCAGCATCAGAATCTGATAATCCTGCCACAGCAGCCGGGATAAACATAATAGCTTGAGCAAATATAATTGGCATTACACCTGAAGCATTAAGCTTAAGTGGAATGTACTGTCTAGATCCAAATACGTTTTTCTCGTAACCTCCAGAGGCGGTTCTTCTGGCATATTGCACCGGGATTTGACGCACGGCCATAACCAACATTACCGAAGCAAGAATAATAGCGAACCAAATTACCAATTCAATAAGAATCATAATAAGGCCTCCATTAGATTCAAATACTCTGGAAGCAAATTCCTGAATAAATGCCTGCGGTAAGGTAGCAATAATACCAACCATAATTAATAGCGAAATACCATTACCAATACCTTTATCGGTTATCTTTTCACCCAGCCACATTGCAAAAATGGTTCCTGTAGTAAGGATTACCACAGCAGAAGCCACAAATGTCACAGTATCACCTAATAAAAAGGCTTGCTGCGGAAGTGTAGCAAAAAGGTTATAGATATAACCAGGTCCCTGCACCAGGGTAATTGCAATTGTTAACCAACGAGTGATTTGATTGATCTTACGTCTACCGCTCTCTCCTTCTTTTTGAAGTTTTTGCAGGTAAGGTATCGCAATACCCATAAGCTGCACCACAATCGAAGCCGAGATATATGGCATAATTCCCAACGCAAAAACAGAAGCATTAGAAAATGCTCCTCCTGTAAATGCATTTAGGAGACCTAAAAGGCCACCATCGGTTTGACTAGCAAGATTAGTTAATTGC
The DNA here is from genome assembly GCF_002900095.1 of Salegentibacter mishustinae. NCBI lineage: Bacteria > Pseudomonadati > Bacteroidota > Flavobacteriia > Flavobacteriales > Flavobacteriaceae > Salegentibacter > Salegentibacter mishustinae. Next base: position 2,715,686 of record NZ_LLKN01000002.1, read on the forward strand.
GAGGCATCTATTCCGGGAAGCACAACTTGCGCTCCAAAACGATAGACCAACAATAGACCGAGGGTAACTAAAATTCTATTTTTTAGTTCCTCGATCTTCCAAATATTTTTAATAGTATTGATGAATTTCATTTGGCTATCTATTATAAAGTAACAACTTCACCTCCAGCAGCTTCTATAGCTTCTTTTGCTGAGGCAGTAAATTTATGAACAGATATTTTCAACTTTGCCTTTAATTCACCTCTACCTAATATCTTAACTGGTTCGTTTTTACTTACAAGACCATTAGCGATCAAAGCATCAACATCTACAGTATCTTTAATTTTACCTTCATCAACCAAACGTTGCAAAGTATCAAGATTTACACCTTGATAAGCTACACGATTTCTGTTAGTGAAACCAAATTTTGGAACACGGCGTTGAAGTGGCATCTGCCCACCTTCAAAACCTATCTTCTTGGAGTAACCAGAACGAGACTTAGCCCCTTTGTGACCACGAGTGGCAGTACCACCTTTTCCTGATCCTTCTCCACGGCCAACACGCTTGTTGTTACTCTTAACTGAACCTTTTGCAGGTTTTAAGTTATTTAATTCCATGTGAATTTATTATTTTGTTTCTTCTACAGAAACTAAATGTTTAACTTTATTTACCATACCAAGGATGTTTGGCGTATCGTTATGCTCTACCGTCTGGCCAATTTTCTTAAGACCAAGAGACTCTAAAACCAATTTCTGGTTTTTAGATCGGTTAATAGCACTTTTTACTTTTGTAACTTTTATCTTTCCCATCGTTCTCCTTGATTTATCCTTTAAAAACCTTTTCTAATGAAATACCACGTTGTTTAGCAACAGTATCAGCACTTCTTAATTGAAGTAGCGCATCAAAAGTAGCTTTTACTACGTTGTGTGGGTTTGAAGACCCCTGGTTTTTAGAAAGTACGTCGTGTACACCAACAGATTCCAGTACGGCACGAATTGCACCACCGGCTATAATCCCGGTACCAGTTGCAGCAGGTAGCAAAAGAACTCTTGCACCACCATACTTACCTTTCTGTTCGTGAGGAAGGCTTCCTTTATGCAAAGGAATACGCACTAAATTCTTTTTTGCATCTTCCACAGCTTTAGAGATAGCGTCAGCAACTTCTTTAGATTTCCCTAAACCTTGCCCTACAACACCATTCTCATCTCCTACTACTACGATAGCAGAAAACCCAAAAGCTCTACCACCTTTGGTTACTTTGGTCACACGCTGTACTCCTACCAAACGGTCTTTTAATTCAAGTCCGCCCGGTTTTACATGTTCTACGTTTTTATAATCTTGATACATAATTTTCTAGAATTTTAGTCCTCCTTCTCGAGCACCTTCTGCTAATGATTTAACTCTTCCGTGATACAGGTAACCACTTCTATCAAAAGAAATAGTTTCTACACCGGCCTTTAAAGCTTTTTCAGCAAGGGCTTTACCAACCAATTCTGCTTGCTTGGATTTATTTCCTTCTGCTGTTACACCTTTATCTCTCGAAGAGGCTGCAGCCAGGGTTTTTCCTTCTACATCATCTATAATTTGAGCATAAATTTCTTTATTACTTCTAAATACAGATAATCTTGGACGGCTAGCGGTACCCGTAATTGACTTACGAACACGCTTTCTTATCTTATTTCGTCTATCTTGTTTTGAAACTGCCATATCTAAACTTTATTAAGCTGATTTACCTGCTTTTCTACGTAATTGCTCTCCAACATACTTAATACCTTTTCCTTTGTAAGGCTCTGGAGCTCTGAAGGAACGTATTTTAGCAGCTATTTGGCCCACAAGTTGCTTGTCATAAGAAGTCAATTTCACAACAGGATTCTTACCTTTTTCTGAAATTGTTTCCACCTGAACTTCCGGTGCCAAATCTATTACAATATTATGGGAAAACCCAACGGCCAAATCTAATTTTTGTCCCTGGTTAGTTGCTCTATATCCAACTCCTACCAGTTCCAATGATTTAGTGTATCCGTTAGAAACTCCTTCAATCATATTGTTTATCAAAGCACGGTATAAGCCGTGTTTTGCTTTTTGATCACTTTTCTCTGAAGAACGTTCAAAAGTAATTACGCCATCTTCAATTTTCACATCAATGTCGCTAACTTCCTGCTTAAGTTCTCCTAATTTTCCTTTTACCGTTACAATATTACCTTTAAGGTCTACAGTTACACCTTCAGGAATTGTAATTGGGCTTTTACCTATTCTTGACATTTCTTTAGTCTTTTAAGTATTAGTAAACGTAACACAATACTTCACCACCAACTTTCTCGGCTTTAGCTTGCTTCCCGGTCATTACACCGTGAGAAGTAGAAACTATAGCGATACCAAGACCATTAAGGATACGTGGCAATTCATTAGCGCCGGCATACTTACGTAAACCAGGTTTACTTATTCTTTGAATATCTTTAATTACAGGTTCTTTAGTGACTTTATCATACTTAAGGGCAATTTTAATTGTCCCCTGAGCAGTAGCATCATCAAACTTGTAACTAAGAATATATCCCTGATCGAATAATATTTTTGTTATCTCCCTTTTAAGGTTAGAAGCTGGTATCTCTACCACCCTGTGGTTTGCGGCCACAGCGTTCCTAACTCTTGTCAAATAATCTGCAATAGGATCTGTATTCATCTATAATAATTTGCGGATGTGGTTTTCTAACCGACTATCGGTAGAACCTGCAACCAATTTATAATTTTACCAACTAGCTTTTCTAACTCCAGGAATTAATCCTTTGTTAGCCATTTCTCTAAACATTACACGAGAAAGACCAAACTGTCTCATATATCCTTTTGGCCTACCAGTTAGTTTACAACGGTTATGCAAACGTACAGGAGAAGAATTTTTTGGTAATTTTTGTAGTGCTTCCCAATCGCCAGCTTCTTTCAAAGCTTCACGTTTTTCAGCATACTTCTTTACCATTTTTTGTCTCTTCACCTCACGGGCTTTCATTGATTCTTTAGCCATAATTAATTCTTTTTAAAAGGTAATCCTAGTTCGGTTAACAATGATTTAGCTTCCTTATCGGTCTTGGCAGTGGTTACAAAGGTAATATCCATACCATTAATACGGTTTACTTTATCAATATCGATCTCTGGAAAGATGATTTGCTCAGTAACACCTAAATTGTAATTTCCTCTACCATCAAAACCATTAGCTTTAATCCCGTTAAAATCACGAACACGTGGAAGTGCTGATGTGATTAAACGATCTAGAAATTCGTACATTCTATATCCTCGCAAAGTAACTTTTGCCCCAATTGGCATTCCTTTACGAAGCTTGAATGAAGCAACATCCTTTTTAGAAATGGTTTGCACCGCTTTTTGACCTGTAATTGTTGTAAGTTCATCTACAGCATGGTCAATTAGCTTTTTATCTGCTACAGCTGCACCAACGCCACGGCTCAAAACTATTTTTTCAAGTTTTGGGATCTCCATTACGTTAGCATAGCTAAATTCTTCTTTTAATGCAGGCTTAATTCGCTCTGCATATTCTGCTCTAAGTCTTGGTACGTATGCCATAACTAAATTACTTCATTAGATTTTTTGGAAAATCTTACTTTCTTTCCATCCTCTTCTTTATATCCAACTCTGGTAGTATTACCATCTTTGTCTAACAAAGAAAGGTTAGAAATATGAATAGGAGCTTCTTTCTTTACAATACCACCTTGTGGGTTAGATGCACTTGGCTTCTCATGTTTTGAGATAGTGTTCACACCTTCCACGATGGCTTTATTCTTTTCTATGAGTACTTTTTGAACTTTGCCTTCCTGACCTTTGTGGTCTCCAGCAATAACTCTAACAGTATCTCCAGATTTTATCTTAAGCTTTCTCATCTTTTTAATGTATTAAAGCACTTCTGGTGCCAATGATACAATTTTCATGAATTGCTTATCACGAAGTTCTCTCGCAACCGGTCCAAATACACGAGTTCCGCGCATTTCTCCGGTAGGGTTTAGCAATACACAAGCATTATCATCAAAACGGATATAAGATCCATCCTGCCTGCGTACTTCTTTCTTGGTACGAACAACAACTGCTGTTGAAACTGCACCTTTTTTGATATTTCCGTTAGGTGTAGCTTCTTTTACGCTGACAACGATCTTGTCCCCAACAGAAGCGTATCTTTTCTTTGTACCGCCCAATACACGAATGGTCAAAACTTCTTTTGCCCCGGTATTGTCTGCTACTCTTAGTCTAGACTCTTGTTGTACCATTACTTCGCTCTTTCAATTATTTCTACTAATCTCCAACATTTAGATTTACTTAAAGGTCGTGTTTCCATGATCCTTACAGTATCTCCTTCGTTGCAGTCGTTTGTTTCGTCGTGCGCTACGTATTTTTTCGTTTTTAAAACGAACTTTCCATACATAGGGTGTTTTACTTTCTTAACTTCAGAAACCACGATTGATTTCTGCATTTTATTACTGGTAACAACACCTATACGCTCTTTTCTTAAATTTCTTTTTTCCATCTTTCAGCAGAATAACACTTATTGTTGTTCTCTTTTAGTTAACTCTGTAGCAAGTCTCGCTATAGTTCTTCGTTCAGCTCTAAGCTGTATCGGGTTCTCTAATGGCGAAACTGCGTGAGCCATTTTCAAATCTGAATATGCTTTTCTAGATTTACCAAGCTCTTCTTGTAATTCTGCCACAGACAGTTCTTTTACTTCTGATTGTTTCATAACTTTATAATATTAAGCTTGATAGTCTCTAGCTACAATAAATTTGGTTCTTACAGGAAGTTTCTGTGCTGCAAGCCTTAAAGCTTCTTTAGCAACATCCATTGGCACTCCACCAATTTCAAACATAATTCTTCCTGGTTTTACAACAGCAGCCCAATATTCAACAGCACCTTTACCTTTACCCATACGAACCTCTAGAGGCTTCTTAGTGATAGGCTTGTCTGGAAATATTTTAATCCAGATAGAACCTTCCCTTTTCATATAACGGGTAGCAGCAATACGTGCAGCTTCTATTTGACGGGCAGTAATGAAACTAGAATCCATAGATTTAATTCCAAAGGTTCCATTAGAGAGTCTATGCCCTCTTCCGGCATTACCTTTCATACGGCCCTTCTGCTGTTTACGGTATTTTGTTCTTTTAGGTTGTAACATTTTTCTTTACTTTAAAAAATTACTTTCTACGACGTGATTTGTTACCACCTCGCCCGGCTCCAGCTTTTCCTCCTTGCTTCTTAGACATGCCAACAAGCGGAGAAAGATCTCTTTTACCGTACACTTCACCTTTCATGATCCATACTTTAACACCCAATCTACCATAAGTAGTGTGAGCTTCAATTAAAGCGTAATCAATATCGGCCCTAAAAGTAGACAGAGGTATTCTACCATCTTTGTATGCTTCTGAACGTGCCATTTCAGCACCATTTAAACGTCCGGAAATCTGTATTTTGATTCCTTCAGCATTCATTCTCATAGCAGCCGCGATAGCCATTTTTATTGCACGACGGTAAGAGATACGATTCTCAATTTGTCTTGCAACACTAGATGCTACTAAATGCGCATCAAGTTCTGGCCTCTTAATCTCAAAGATGTTAATTTGAACCTCCTTGTCGGTAATCTTCTTAAGCTCTTCTTTAAGCTTGTCTACCTCCTGGCCGCCTTTACCAATAATTATACCTGGTCTGGCAGTGGTGATAGTAACGGTTACAAGCTTAAGCGTACGCTCAATAATTACCCTAGATACACTCGCTTTTGAAAGACGAGCATGGATGTACTTTCTAATCTTATCGTCTTCGGCTAATTTATCGCCGTAGTCATTTCCTCCGTACCAGTTGGATTCCCATCCTCTTACGATACCAAGGCGATTCCCGATTGGATTTGTTTTCTGTCCCATACTCTACTTAGCTTTGTGTATTATTGTTTTCTCCAAGCACCAAAGTAACGTGGTTGGATCTCTTTCTAATTCTATGTGCGCGACCCTGTGGTGCAGGACGTAGCCTCTTAAGCATCGCTCCTCCATCTACACGGATTTCTTTTACAAACAATTCAGCTTCTTCAATATTCGCCTCTTCGTTTTTAGACTGCCAGTTGGCTATTGCAGAAAGCAATAATTTCTCTAAACGTCCAGAAGCTTCTTTTGAACTGAATTTCAATATTTGAAGCGCCTTCTCTACTTTCTCACCTCTTACTAGATCCGCAACAAGGCGCATTTTTCTAGGTGAAGTAGGGCAGTTATTTAACTTTGCAAAAGCTACCTGTTTTTTGGCCTCTTTTATTTGCTCTGCTCTTTCTCTTTTACGAACTCCCATAGCTTCAATTATCTTTTACCTTTATTTTTTGCACCTGAATGCCCTCTAAAAGAACGCGTTGGTGAAAATTCTCCTAACTTATGACCTACCATGTTCTCTGTTACATATACAGGTACAAATTGTTTCCCGTTGTGAACAGCGATAGTTTGCCCAACGAAATCTGGAGTAATCATTGAAGCTCTAGACCAGGTTTTGATCACGGCTTTTTTACCAGACTCAACATTTTGAGCTACCTTCTTATCTAACTTATAGTGAACGTAAGGTCCTTTTTTTAATGAACGTGCCATATCTTATTATTTCTTTCTACGTTCTACAATATACTTATTACTCGCTTTTGTTCTTGAACGGGTTTTAAATCCTTTAGCAGGTAAACCTTTTCTAGAACGTGGGTGACCTCCGGAAGCTCTTCCTTCACCACCACCCATTGGGTGATCCACAGGGTTCATCACAACCGGTCTTGTTCTCGGTCTAATACCCAACCAACGTTTTCTACCAGCTTTACCAGAAACCTGAAGTTGATGATCACTATTAGATACAGCCCCAATTGTTGCCATACAAGTAGCTAACACTCTTCTAATTTCTCCTGAAGGCAGCTTAACAGTTGCGTATTTTCCTTCTCTTGCTAATAATTGAGCAAAAGCTCCGGCACTTCTTGCCATTACAGCACCTTGCCCAGCTCTTAACTCTATACAAGAAACAACAGTACCAAGCGGTATACTAGACAACGGCATCGCATTTCCAATTTCGGGAGCAGCCGAATCTGTACTTGATACAATATTTTGACCTACCTGCAACCCATTTTGAGCAATAACATATCGTTTCTCACCATCCTGGTAATTCAACAATGCGATAAAAGCAGTTCGGTTTGGATCATATTCTATACTCGCAACAGTAGCCGGAACTCCGTGCTTGTCGCGTTTAAAGTCTACAATTCTGTAACGTCTCTTATGACCTCCACCTTTGTAGCGCATGGTCATTTTTCCCTGACTGTTTCTCCCACCTGACTTTTTTATCGGAGCCAAAAGGCTTTTTTCCGGCTTATCAGTAGTTACGGCGTCATACCCGTTTACTACTCTAAAACGCTGGCCAGGGGTGATTGGTTTTAATTTTCTAACTGACATTTTTTAATCTTAAAGATTACTGTACAAATCAATAGTTTCACCTTCCGTCACCTGTACCAATGCTTTTTTGAAAGCTTTGGTTTTACCAGTGATCATACCAGACTTTGTATATCTGGTTTTGCGATCTGGACGGACATTTATAGTACGAACTTTTTCAACTGAAACTCCATATGCAGCTTCTACTGCATTCTTAATTTCAATCTTATTCGCCTTACTGTCTACCACAAAAGAAAAACGGTTATTCAACTCGCTATCTCCAGTGGCTTTTTCTGTAATAATTGGTTTTATCAAGATACTCATAAGGCTTATTTACTTAAATTCGACTCAATTCCTTCTAAAGAACCTTCAAGCAATACAATATTCTTAGCATTAAGAATTCCGTAAGTACTTAATTCTGAGGAGTTTACAACCTCAAGTCCTTTTAAATTACGTGACGACAAATATACGTTTTTATTTGAGTCACCCAACACTATAAGCGATTTTTTGTCCTGAATACCAAGGGCTTTCAAAACATCAATCATACTTTTTGTCTTTGGCGCATCAAAAGAAAAGTCTTCAATTACATAAATTGATTCTCCTTTTGCTTTAATTGATAAAGCCGATTTTCTAGCCAAACGTTTTAAATTTTTATTCAATTTAAAACCGTAATTTCTTGGTCTTGGTCCAAAAACACGTCCACCACCTTTAAAAATTGGCGACTTAATGCTACCTGCACGCGCAGTACCGGTACCTTTTTGCTTTTTAATCTTACGAGTACTACCCGCGATTTCAGCACGTTCTTTGGCTTTATGAGTTCCCTGACGCTGATTAGCTAAATATTGCTTAACATCAAGATACACAGCGTGATCATTCGGCTCTATAGCGAAAACAGAATCAGAAAGCTTTGCTTTTCTGCCTGTTTCTTTTCCTTTTATATCTAAAACTGCTACTTCCATTACTTACTAATGATTACGTATGAGTTTTTGTGACCTGGCACACATCCTTTTACTACTAAAAGGTTTTTATCTGCCACCACTTTTAAAACTCTCAGGTTTTCTACTTTAACTCTTTCTCCACCCATTCTACCGGCCATTTTCATTCCTTTGAAAACCCGTGCAGGGTAAGACGCTGCACCAATAGAACCCGGAGCTCTTAATCGGTTATGCTGACCGTGAGTCGCCTGACCCACACCACCAAAGTTGTGTCTTTTCACAACTCCCTGAAAGCCTTTACCTTTAGAAGTACCTGCAATATCTACAAATTCTCCTTCGTTAAAGTGCTCTACCGTGATAGCATCACCTAATTTATAATCTGCTTCAAATCCTTTGAATTCAACGACTTTACGTTTTGCAACGCTTCCTGCTTTTTTAGCGTGCCCTTCGGCAGCCTTATTTACAGTCTTTTTGTCATCGAAACCAACTTGAAGTGCCTCATACCCGTCAACCTCTTTGGTTCTGACTTGGGTAACTACGCATGGACCTGCTTCTATAACGGTACAAGGAATGTTTTTCCCATTCTCGTCAAAAATACTGGTCATGCCTATTTTTTTTCCTATTAACCCAGACATAATTAATTATTGATTATTACTTATTTATTTAAAAAAATTCAGGGCAGAAAAACACTTTCGCCCTGAATGTATCTTTCTTCCGTTTTTCCCTCGCCAACTGCTCAGGACATGTTTATTCTCAAGTTATTGAGAATTTTGTTATCCCCGCCCAGGCGGGGACAAACTTATACTTTGATCTCTACTTCAACTCCACTTGGTAGCTCTAACTTCATCAACGCATCAATTGTTTTTGAAGAAGAACTGTAGATATCTAAAAGCCTTTTGTAAGAGCTTAATTGAAATTGCTCTCTAGCTTTCTTATTTACGTGAGGAGAACGCAAAACAGTAAAAAGTTTTTTGTGTGTAGGCAAAGGAATTGGTCCTGTTACCACCGCACCTGTAGTTTTTACAGTCTTCACGATCTTCTCAGCAGATTTATCTACCAGGTTATGATCGTAGGATTTTAGTTTTATTCTGATTTTCTGACTCATTTTCCTAATATTATTCGTTTGTACCCTTTGCCGCTTTAATCACTTCTTCTGAAATATTAGAAGGAGTTTCAGCATAGTGAGAAAATTCCATAGTTGAAGTTGCTCTACCAGAAGATAATGTTCTCAATGTAGTCACATATCCAAACATTTCAGCCAAAGGCACTTCCGCTTTAATAATTTTCGCTCCAGATCTATCTGACATACTGTTCACCTGACCTCTTCTTCTGTTAAGGTCACCTACAATATCTCCCATATTTTCTTCTGGAGTAACCACTTCGTTCTTCATAATTGGCTCAAGAATCACAGCACCAGCTTTCTTAGCAGCAGCTTTGTAACCCAATTTAGCAGCCAATTCGAATGAAAGTTGATCCGAATCCACAGGGTGGAAAGATCCATCTTTCAATACAACTTTTAGGGTATCCATTTGGAATCCAGCTAAAGGTCCATTCTTCATCGCTTCCTTAAAGCCTTTTTCTACAGAAGGAATAAATTCCTTAGGAATACGTCCACCTTTAATTTCATCGACAAACTGAAGTCCTTTTCCTTCGAAATCTTCATCTACAGGTCCCATTTCAAATACAATATCAGCAAATTTACCACGACCACCAGATTGCTTTTTATAAACCTCTCTGTGCTCAGCGTGTTTAGTTACTGTTTCTTTATATTCTACCTGAGGTTGACCTTCGTTAACTTCAACTTTAAATTCTCTTTTTAAACGATCTACAAGAATTTCAATATGAAGTTCTCCCATACCAGAGATAATGGTTTGACCTGAAATTTCATCAGTTTTAACCTGGAAAGTTGGATCTTCTTCAGCAAGTTTAGCCAAAGCCATACCCATTTTATCAACATCAGCTTTAGTCTTAGGCTCTACCGCGATACCAATTACAGGCTCAGGGAAAGTCATCGATTCTAAAACGATTGGGTGCTTCTCGTCTGTAAGCGTATCACCAGTTTTAATATCTTTAAAACCAACAGCAGCTCCAATATCACCTGCCTCAATTCTATTAATAGGCTCCTGCTTGTTCGAGTGCATTTGGTAGATACGAGAGATACGTTCTTTTTTACCAGAACGGTTATTCAATACGTATGAACCAGCATCTAATCCACCTGAGTAAGCACGGAAGAACGCTAACCTACCCACAAAAGGATCGGTTGCGATCTTAAACGCAAGCGCAGAAAAAGGAGAGTCTACGTGTGGTTTACGAGATTCCTCTTCACCCGTTTCAGGGTTAGTACCCACAATAGCTTCAACATCTACTGGAGAAGGCATATATCTCATTACAGCGTCAAGCATTGCCTGAACACCTTTATTTTTAAAGGCAGAACCACACATCATAGGTATGATAGACATATCTATAGTTGCAGCTCTTAGCGCAGCGATAATCTCATCTTCAGTAATAGAATCCTCATCCTCAAAAAACTTTTCCATCAATGCTTCATCATACTCGGCCACAGCTTCAACAAGCTCTGCCCTGTATTTATTCACATCATCGATCAACTCTTCAGGAATATCAATAGTTTCATAGGTCATCCCATGATCTTCCTCATTCCAAATAATAGCTTTTTTGGAAATAAGATCAACAACACCTTTAAAGTCTATTTCATCACCGATTGGAACTTGCAATGGCACTGGGTTTCCACCTAACATCTCTCTAACCTGCTTACACACATTAAAGAAGTCAGCTCCCTGACGGTCCATTTTATTTACAAATCCTAAACGCGGTACTTTATATTTATCTGCCTGTCTCCATACAGTTTCAGATTGAGGCTCCACCCCATCTACTGCACTAAACAAAGCAACAACACCATCAAGAACACGTAAAGAACGCTCTACCTCTACGGTAAAGTCAACGTGACCAGGGGTGTCAATAATATTCACAATATACTCATGATCTCTATAAGGCCAGGTACAGTGCGTCGCAGCAGAAGTAATAGTAATACCTCTTTCCTGCTCTTGCTCCATCCAGTCCATAGTAGCCGCACCATCGTGCACCTCTCCTATTTTGTGGCTTATTCCTGTATAATAAAGAATACGCTCTGTTGTTGTGGTTTTACCCGCATCAATATGAGCAGCAATTCCTATATTTCTCGTAAATTTTAAATCTCTTTGTGCCATTATTTTTAGAATCTAAAGTGAGAGAATGCTTTATTCGCTTCAGCCATTTTATGAGTATCAACTCTTTTCTTAACTGCAGCTCCTTCTTCTTTGGCAGCAGCAAGAACTTCAGAAGCTAATTTCTGCGCCATAGTTTTTTCATTTCTCTTTCTTGCAAAAGAAATCAACCATTTCATAGCAGTTGCTACTTTCCTATCTGGTCTTATTTGCATCGGGATTTGAAAGGTCGCACCTCCAACTCGTCTACTTCTAACTTCAACGTGAGGCATCACATTAGAAAGAGCATCTTTCCAAATTTCCAAACCGGTTTTTTCTTCGTCTTGTTTTTTCTCCTCTATAATTGCAATAGCATCATAGAAAATTTTAAAGGCTACCGATTTCTTACCATCCCACATCATCATGTTTACAAAACGTGTAACAAGTTGATCGTTAAATTTTGGATCTGGTAAAAGCGGTCTTTTTTTGGCCTGTCTTCTTCTCATTTCTTTACATTAAAAGTTTTTAATTACTTTTTAGGGCGTTTGGCTCCGTATTTAGACCTACGCTGGCTTCTACCTTCAACACCCGCTGTATCTAATGCACCGCGAACAATGTGGTATCTCACACCTGGTAAATCTTTTACCCTTCCACCTCTAACCAATACTATCGAGTGCTCTTGTAGATTGTGACCCTCACCTGGAATATAAGCATTAACTTCTTTTCCATTAGTCAACCTTACCCTAGCTACTTTACGCATAGCCGAGTTTGGTTTCTTAGGTGTAGTAGTATACACACGTGTGCACACTCCTCTTCTTTGAGGGCACGAATCTAAAGCAGCCGATTTGCTCTTCTTGGTCATCTGGGCTCTTCCTTTTCGTACTAATTGTGAAATTGTTGGCATAATTTCTTTTACCTAATTATTGTTTAAAATTAATCCCCTGTTTTTTAGGGTTTGCAAATGTAGAAATAAAAACATATTTATCAAACTATAATGAATTAATTTTCAGCAGTATGATACCTTGAGCTAAAAATACACGTAATCAAAATAAAAAATACTTTTTTATAACGCTCCAAAATCTAACATAACAACATAACCCCTCCATTAATTATCCAAATCAATCACCATATCTTTTTTTAATACCAATTAAAACGATCTTTTTAACATATTAGATAAAATAAACACCCTTTAAACCCAAAAATGGGTGAATAAATATTGATTTATGGTGTTTTATGTTAAATTTTTTATTCAAAAAATAGTTCCATTAACTATTTTTTAGCATATTTGATAAGCTAATTCCAAAAAATAAAAAGATGAACAGAAAATTACGCAGTACCCTTACGCTATTGCTGGTGCTTATTGCGCATATTTCCTTTGCGCAACAAAAAACCATTAGCGGTAATGTCTCAGATCAGGATGGTTTACCCCTCCCTGGAGTAAACGTCCTATTAAAAGGCACATCAACCGGAACTCAAACTGACTTTGATGGAAATTATTCCATACAAGCTGCACAGGGAGATGTTCTAGTTTTCTCATTCATAGGACTGGAAACGAAAGAATACACAGTTGGCGCTGTTAATACAATAAACGTAACTTTAGGCGATGATTCTGCATCACTAGATGAAGTTGTAGTTGTTGCTTACGGTACTACCAGTCAGGAAGCTTTTACTGGATCGGCGAGTGTGATAGGCGCTGCAGATCTTGAAAACAGAAACGTAACCTCACCAATTGCAGCGATAGAAGGTAAGGCAACCGGAGTACAATTTACTTCTCCTTCGGGACCAGGAGAATCTCCTGGAATTGTAATTCGCGGAGTAGGAACTCTTAACGGAGACACAGATCCGCTATTTGTAGTAGACGGAGTACCGTTTGAAGGAAGTTTAAGTGCGATCAACCAGGAGGATATCGAATCTTTTACGGTTTTAAAGGATGCGGCCTCTACTTCGCTTTACGGTTCCCGTGCGGCCAATGGGGTTGTGATGATTACCACAAAGAGTGGTACGCCTGGAGAAACCAAAATTACTTTATCTGCCCAAACCGGAATTGTGAACAATGGTGTTTCTTTCTACGATCAGGTATCTCCTGGTCAGTATTACGAAATTATGTGGGAAGCTCTTAAAAACTCCAGTGCAGGAGGAGGAGATCCACAATTTGCCAGCGACAACATTTATAATCAGTTAGCATATAATCCATTTAACGTCCCCAATGAAGAGATCGTTGGTGTTGATGGACAGTTGAATCCTGATGCTCAGGTAATATATGAAAGTCTGGACTGGTTCGATGAACTTACGCAAACAGGGATTAGAACAAATTATAACATGAATGTCTCAGCTGGAGGAGAAGATCATTCCGTATATTTCTCAACTTCCTTTTTGGATGAAGAGAGCTATGTAATCACATCTGGTTTCGAACGATTTACCGGAAGGTTAAATGGTGAATTTGATGTAAGCGATAAAATTAAAGTAGGAGGAAATGCCTATCTTACTATTTCTGAAGCCAGAGGACCTAGTTCGGCAGGTACAGGAAGTATTGTAAACCCATTCGGTTTTGCTCTTAACGTAGGTTCAGTCTACCCGGTATACGTAAATGATCTAAATGGAAACATCGTTTTGGATGATTTCGGAAATCCTGTTTTCGATAACGGTGAAGGTTATCCCGATTTCAATATCGGTTCCAGACCTATTTCTCAAGGACGTCATGCCATCCAGGAATTAATTCTTAATAATGAAAGCGATAAAGACAATTATTACGGTATTAGGCTTTTTGGAGAATATGAGATACTTGATGGTTTAAAAGTTAGGTTAAACTATGGTCGTGACATTAGCGACCTTTGGGAAAAAGAATATGAGAACGCCGTGATCGGTGATGCTCAGCCCGATGGACGATTGAGCGAAACACGAGCTAGAAGGGATGTTGAAAACTTCAACCAATTGCTTACTTATAACCAAAGTTTTGGTGATCACAACCTTGATATTACAGCAGGTCATGAAAGTTTCGACAGAAGCATTTCTGATATGGATGGTTTGAAAACGATCCAGGCTGCGAATGGGATTTACGAATTCGCAAACTTTTCAAATATCGTAGACCTTGATGGTGCAACCTTTGACAAGGGAATTGAAGGATACTTCCTTAGAACCAATTACAATTTCAAAGATAAATATTATATAAGCGGCTCTGTAAGACGCGATGGTTCTTCTGTATTCCAGGAAGGTAGTAGATGGGGTACATTTTATTCAGTAGGTGCTTCCTGGAGAATAGACCAGGAGAGTTTTATGGACAATGTATCCTTTATAGATAAGTTAAAAGTAAGAGCATCTTATGGTGAGGTTGGTAATGACGACCTTGGAGATTCCTATCTTGCACAACCCCGATTCACCATAACCTCTAATGCAGCTAATCCAGCTATTCTATTTACAGATATTGGTAATAGAGATTTAGTATGGGAAACCATTGAGAGTTTTGATGTAGCCCTTGAATTTGGTCTTTTCAATAACTTCCTGGAAGGATCTGTTGAATATTACAGAAGAAATTCCAGTGATCTGTTGTATAATTTACCAATTGCTCTTAGTAATGGCTTGAACCAGGTTCCTGTAAACCTTGGCGATATGTACAACTCTGGTTTAGAAATGGCACTTACTGCTAACCTTATTAATACTGCCGAGTTCGACTGGAACCTAACTTTACAGGCTTCCACCTTTAAAAATGAGATCACTTTCTTACCAGACCCATTTATTAACGGCAGCAAAAGATGGGCTGAAGGTCGTTCCAGATTTGATTTCTTCCTTTTAAGAACAGCTGGTGTAGATCCTGAAACGGGAGACCAGTTATTCTATGTATATGAAGATGATGATAATGGCGAGAGCGTTCCAGTACTTGACGAGAATGGAAATATCGAAACCACTAACGACTGGCAGGAAACTCAGCAAGCCTACACCGGAGATTCATCGATTCCCGACCTTTTAGGTTCTGTTGCTAACAGTTTTAGCTATAAAGGTTTTAACCTGGACTTCTTGATTACTTATGGTATAGGCGGATCCGTACTTGACAACGCATATGCAGGTATGATGCACAGCGGAAGCTATGGTAACTCTTTACACCCAGATATCATGAACGCCTGGAGAGAGCCTGGAGACATCACCGATGTCCCAAGAATGGAAAATGGTAACGTAAACCTGGTTCGCACCCAGTCTGACAGATTCCTAACCGATGCTTCGTTCTGGGCACTTAAAAACGTAAATATTGGTTATAGCTTTGGAAATGAAACTACTAATGCTCTTGGTCTTGATAATTTGAGAATATCGGTAACTGGAGAAAATTTATATTTGAAAAGCGAAAGAGACGGCCTGGATCCACAATATAATCTTGCCGGAACACCTCCTGGAGATGACTTTTCACCACCGAGAATCATTTCACTTGGCTTGAACCTATCCTTTTAACAAATAAAAAAATACAACTATGATAAATAAATTTAAATATTGTGTTCTGATATTATTTGCAATATCGATCACTTCCTGTAGCGAGGAATTCCTAGATAGAACGCCTACAGATGCAATCTCTGCAGCAGATGCACTGTCAAGTCAGGAAAATATGCAATTAGTACTTAATGGAATTCACCGTGGATTGTATTCCCAATCTCAAACGGTTTTTCCTGGAGGTAATTCTGCCAGAGCGAACAATCATTATTGGGTTCCTATGGGCGACAACCTAACTGGAGATCTAATCCATTCAGCGAACGCCAATAACCTTTCCTGGCGTTCTGTGATGCAGTGGAACGAACATACAGATCAGACTTCTTTAACCACAGAATTATTGTGGTATCACCGCTACAATATCATTCTTCACGCGAATCTATTGATCAATGGTATTACTGAGGGTGATTTTGCTGAAACTGAACAATTGAATTCGATCCTGGGCCAGGCTTACACTTATCGTGCATATGCCTACCTTTCTTTAGTTCAGCATTATGCCAAAGGATACTTAATTGGAGATCCTACTTCAGATCCTGGAGTTCCATTATTGTTTTCTTCAGATTCACCTTTTACAAGTGAGCCAAGGTCTACAGTTCAGGAAATTTATGACCAGATTGGCTCAGACCTTGAATCGGCTATTTCAGCTTTTGAAAATGGAGCCGAGAGAACTGGAGGTGGGGCCGAAGCTAAATCTCAATTAAACATAGACGTGGCTTATGGATTAAAAGCCAGATGGGCACTTTCTAAAGGAGACTGGGCAACAGCGGCCGAAGCTGCTCAAATAGCAAGAGAAGGTTACGCTCTACTAGGCGAAGACGACTGGAAATCTGGTTTCAATACAAACAACCTATCGGAAGTTATCTGGGGAAGTCACGTAATTCAAGCTGAAACCACGTTCTTTAGATCTTATTTTTACCTTGCCAGTAACACCTTCAACGGTAGTCAGATTAGAAACAACCCAAAAATCGCCGACCGTAGAATGGTAGATGCCATTCCGGAGACCGATTACAGGAAAAATGTTTTTCTTCCAGACGCACCAAATTCAAATACATCTGCAGCCAATGGCAATGGCGGTTGGGAAAATAACACAAATCCTCTTTATCAAACAGAGGAAGAATTTGATGCTGCCATAGCCGAAATTAAGAGTACGTACGGATTGGTTTCCGGTCACAACACACATCCGTATATGCATTTTAAATTAAAGAATGCTAATCCAGGTAGTATCGATCCAGATGATGTGATATATATGCGTGCTTCTGAAATGTACCTTATTGAGGCAGAAGCAAAGTTAATGATGGATGATCTTGAAGGAGCCAAAGAAGCATTACGCCCCCTGGCTGAGGCGAGGGATAGCGCTTGGGATGCAGACGAGTTTAACACCGAAGAAGAATTCTTTGAACACATCAAGTTTCAATGGAGATTAGAAATGTGGGGAGAAGGATTTGGATATACCAATCATATTAGATGGGATGAAGGTATAGACCACGCTGCCAATGGAGGTTCTGGAGCTTCTGAAGTTCTTTATCAAGAAGCATTTCAAATTGACAAACCCTCCATGAATGATGATTGGATATTTCAAATTCCTCTTGCAGAAATAAATGCCAATCCAAACTTAAGCTCTTCAGATCAGAATTAGCCACCAGTAATACATTTTATGATCTAAAAGTCTCCAACGATT
Source organism: Salegentibacter mishustinae (assembly GCF_002900095.1). NCBI lineage: Bacteria > Pseudomonadati > Bacteroidota > Flavobacteriia > Flavobacteriales > Flavobacteriaceae > Salegentibacter > Salegentibacter mishustinae. The sequence continues at coordinate 2,733,362 of NZ_LLKN01000002.1, forward strand.
TGAAGTTGGAGACTTTTTTATTTCAAGTAGACCCCAGCGTTAATTAATACAAAAACTCTCTTTATTCTAAGAATAGATTTTAGAAACAACTTGGGAAGTTCAAATAACATTTTATAAATCAATTTATATTAAACATATGCCTGATCATAATTCAATTTAATCGAAAATTAAAACTAAATTTAAATTAATCACCCGAAGATGACATTACACGTATAGCTAAATCCCAAAACAAAATTCAGCTTCAAAAATTAACAGCCGTTAAAACAAAAAAGTTACAATTCTACAATATTTTAACATTTTAAACTAACCTCATGATGCCCTGACTCTAACGGTTCTATACACAATTATTAACAATTCCTTAAAATAGATATCGATTTTTAAAAACAAAAGTTTGTTTTATTAACCATTTATTAGCACTTTTGGCGTTGGCTAATTCAAACAAATTTTAAAATGAGAACAAAGTTTAGTAGTATTCTAACACTTTTACTAGTGTTAGTTGTGCAAATTACTTTTGCACAAGAACGAACGATTACCGGTACGGTAGTCGATGATGACGGGCTACCCCTTCCGGGTGTAACCGTTTTGGTTAAGGGAACCAATCAAGGTACCCAAACAGATTTTGACGGAAATTATTCCATTCCAGCCAATCAGGGTGATGTATTGGTTTATTCTTTCGTTGGAATGAAAACTTCAGAGTACACAGTAGCAAACAATGACACAATAGACGTGACATTAACTACAGATTCAGCTCAGTTAGATGCAGTAGTGGTAACTGCTCTGGGTATTGAACGAGAGAAAAAATCTCTTGGGTACGCCACTCAGGAAGTAGATGGTAGTGAGGTTTCTGATGTACCTACACAGAACTTCGTAAACTCTCTTTCTGGTAAAGTTGCAGGGCTTAAGGTATCATCTACTGGTACTATGGGAGGTTCGTCTAACGTAGTAATTCGTGGTAATTCTTCGTTAACAGGAAACAACCAGGCATTATTTGTTATTGATGGTACTCCGGTAAGTAACGCGAACAATAACAGAGATGGTCAGGATGAAGGTAGAGGTGGTTATGACTACGGTAACGCTGCTTCAGACATCAACCCTAATGACATTGCTTCCATTAACGTACTTAAAGGTGCGGCGGCAACTGCCTTATACGGTGCAAGAGCAGCTAACGGAGCGGTAATCATTGAAACTAAGAAAGGTAGAAAAGGAAAAGGAATTGGAGTTTCTGTAAACTCAACTCTTATGACTACCCATGTAAACAACAACACGCTTCCAGAGTACCAGGACCAATATGGTGCTGGATACGGGCCTTACTACCAGTCTGAAGATGGGTACTTTAACCTTTCTGATATTGATGGTGATGGTAACCTCGATCGCACAACTCCCTTTACAGAGGATGCATCTTTTGGTGGCAGATTTGACGGAAGTCCGGTTTACCAATGGAATTCTATCTATCCTCAACTAGAAGGAACAGACTATGATTTCTATCAACAAGCTACTCCTTGGGAAGCCGCAGAACATACTCCAAATGATATCTGGGAAACTGGTTATACAGCAATAAACTCTGTTGCATTAGATGGTGGTACAGAAAAAAGTTCTTTTAGGCTTAGTGCTACCAACTTTAATCAGCAAGGTAACTTACCCAACAGTAAGATAAAAAGAAACACTTTAAAGTTTAGCGGTGAACATGAATTCACTGATAAATTTTCTGCTCAGGCTAATATTACTTACACAAAAACAGACGGTAAAGGTAGATATGGTACTGGTTACAGTTCATTGAACATTATGCAGCAATTTAGGCAATGGTGGCAAACAAACGTAGATCTTTATGATCAAAGAGATGCTTATTTTGCTACCGGAGAGAACATTACCTGGAACCCTAATGGTCCCGATAATCTTTCTCCTATTTATTCAGATAATCCATACTGGACACTTTACGAAAACTACCAAACAGATACTCGTAACAGATATTTTGGTAACATTAACCTAAATTACGAGATCAGTGATGTATTTAGTGTGCTAGGTAGATTCTCTTTTGATACTTTTGATGAGTTACAGGAAGAAAGAATAAACGTAGGTAGTGCTGATATCCCAGCTTACTCTAGATTCAACAACAGAGCTGCGGAGTACAACTATGATCTAATCCTTAACTTTAATAAGGATGTTACAGAAGATCTTAACCTGGATGGTAACTTAGGGGTTAACTTACGTAGAAACGAAAGAAGTTATATTTTAGCAGAAACTAATGGAGGTCTTAATGCACCAGGATTTTACGCTTTAAGCAATTCTGCATCTCCAATAAACCCACCTGATGAATACGAAAGTGACAGAATGTTAGATGGTATCTACGCCAGAGCAGGTTTAGGTTATTTAGATACATATTTCTTAGAAGGTACCATTAGAAGAGACCGTTCTTCTACCCTTCCAAAAGAAAACAATACTTTTTACTATCCATCAGTTTCTACCAGTGTAATTCTTTCTAATGTGATAGAGGCTAACTGGTTAAGCTTCGCGAAGTTAAGAGCTAACTACGCAGAGGTAGGTAACGATACAGATCCTTATAGAGTTTTCAATACTTATCAAATCTCAGCTCCTTTTGGATCTGCAGGATGGGCAAGTAACAACTCTCAACTGGCTAACCCGGTTCTTGATCCGGAACGTATGAAGTCCTACGAAGTAGGTCTTGAAGCGAACTTCTTTGACAGAAGAGTAGGTTTTGATGTATCTTACTACAACTCTCAAACTGAGAACCAAATTACACCGGTACCGGTATCTACCGCAACTGGTTTCGCAACTAAGCTTTTAAATGCTGGTACTATCGAAAATAAAGGTATTGAAGCTTCTGTAACCCTTAATCCAGTTAGAACCGAAGACTGGAATTGGACTATGAACATTAACTGGGCTAAAAACGAAAGTGAAGTTCTTGAACTTGAAGACGGTATAGACAACCTACAGTTGGCTAGCTATCAGGGTGGGGTTTCAATAAACGCTGCTCCTGGACAACCTTATGGTGCTATTAGAGGTAGTGCTTATGTATACGATGATAATGGTAACAAAGTTATAACTAGCGGAGGTTATTATGCTAGAACACCAAATGCCAACTATATTATTGGTAATATCCAACCAGATTGGACAGGTGGTGTATCAAACTCTATCTCATACAAAAACCTTACTTTGAACTTCCTTGTAGATGTTCAACAAGGTGGAGATGTTTTCTCACTAGACACCTGGTATGGTCGTGCAACAGGATTGTATGAAAGTAGTGTTGGAACCAACGAACTTGGGAACCCAATAAGAAACACTATCGAAAATGGTGGTGGTGTAATTCTTGACGGTGTTCAGGGAGATATCTCTTATAATGCAGATGGTACTTATGAAGTAACTAACACATCTGAAAACTCTACAAGAGCAAGAACAGATTACTATGGTAACCCATTTGGATACGGTAGAGATGCTAACGAAGGTCACGTTTATGACGCTTCTTTCGTAAAACTAAGAGAAGCTAGTTTAACTTATAACTTTGGATCTCAAATTATAGATGCTACGCCGTTTACCAATGCGTCTCTATCTTTAATAGGTAGAAACCTTTGGATAATTCACAAGAATATTCCATATTCTGATCCAGAAGCTGGACTTAGTTCTGGAAATGCACAAGGTTACCAATCTGGTGCTTACCCAGCGGTAAGAGAAATTGGTGCTAGCCTTAAATTTAACTTTTAATAAAAATAATTATGAAGAAATATATTGTAGCTCTAACGGCTCTCGTAACACTGTGGTCTTGCCAGAGTGACGAACAATATGAGGATCTTAACAGAGATCCTAAAAATCCTACACAGGTTGCTTCTGATTTCTTATTTACCGCAGCAACGGTAAGTTTATCAGATAATATGGCAACGCCGAATGTAAATCAGGGAATTTATAGGTTCCTTGCTCAATACTTTACTACAACTACTTATGTAGATGAACCAAACTATATCTTTACTTCAAGACAAAACCCTGACAATGTTTGGTCTGAGATCTATAGGGATGTAATTCTTGATCTTCAGGATGCAAAAAGTATTGTAGCAGAAAATGCTGAACTTGAGCAAGCTGAAAAAGATGCTCGTATGGGGCAATTAGAAGTAATTGAAGTTTATGCGTGGCACGTACTTGTAGATAGTTTTGGAGATATTCCTTACACTCAAGCAGGACAGGCTGACGAATTTCCTTTACCAGCTTACGATGACGATATGATGATCTATGAAGATTTAATCTCCAGGCTAGACAACGTAGGAACTATGTTATCTGCAGGACAGGGTTATTCTTCTGCGGATGTAGTTTACGGTGGAGATATGAACAAATGGATGATGTTTGCTAACTCTCTGAAGTTAAGATTAGGAATGAGAATTTCTGATGCTAATCCAGGTCTTTCTCAATCAACTGTAGAATCTGCTGTAGCAGATGGAGTATTTGCAGCTAATGCCGATAATGCTACTGTTGAATACCAGGGTAACGATCCTTATGGTAACCCATTATGGGAAGATCTTGTACTTAGTGGACGTTCTGACTTCCTGGCTTCTAACACAATCGTTGATTATATGAACGATCTTGATGATCCAAGAAGAATGGTTTATTTTGATGAAAATGTAGAAGGTTATGTTGGTGGTATCTACGGAGCCAGCAACAACTACGGTGATTATACTCACATTGGTGATCCTTTCTTACAACCAACTCGTGAGGGTATCTTATTAGACTATGCTGAAGTTCGCTTCAACCAGTCTAGAGCTGCAGAACTTGGTTACAATGTACCAGGTGATGCTGAAACTCACTATAACGCTGCGATCACTGCTTCTATGAACTACTGGGGAATAACTGATGAAGCTGCAATTTCATCTTACCTTTCTCAGGGAGATGTAGCCTATGATGGTTCTGATGAGCAATTTGCTACTCAGTATTGGATCGCTATGTTTGACAATCCTTTCCAGGGATGGTCAGTATGGAGAAAATATGATGCTCCAGAATTAAATATTCCAGTAGAATTTGAAACTGAAGTACCATTAAGATATACTTATCCAGTAGATGAGACCAACCTTAATGAAACCAATTACGAGGCAGCTGCCGAAGCAATTGGAGGTGACTCTGCTCAAACTCCTGTTTTCTGGGATGTTCAGTAATTAAGAGTTCAATTAATACTTATAAAACCACCCCTAACCGGGTGGTTTTTTTATTTCCAGTAATTCCATAATTTTAAAAACAAAACCTACCTTTGCGCTATGGAAGAAACTACACGTATTTTTGGAATTAGAGCTGTTATAGAAGCTATTCAGGGAGGAAAAAGCATTGATAAGGTTTATATTCAAAAGGGTCTCTCAGGACCTTTATTTCAGGAATTGAATCATCTTATCCAAAAAGGCAGCTATAATATTTCGTTTGTTCCAGAAGAAAAACTTTATAAGCTTTCCAAAGGAAATCATCAGGGTGTGGTAGCGACTATCTCTCCAATTAAATTTGGAAATCTTGAAGAAACCATTGAAAAAATTCTTGAAGAAAAAACCTCTCCCCTTTTTCTATTGCTAGACCAAATTAACGATGTTCGTAATTTTGGAGCAATTATTAGAACCGCAGAATGTACTGGAGTTGATGCCATAATTATTCCTGAAAAAGGAGGCGCGCCTTTAAATGCTGATACTGTTAAAACTTCGGCTGGTGGAGTATTCAACCTTCCTATTGTAAAAGTGAATCATATAAAAGATGCTGTTTTTTATTTGCAATCTTCAGGCGTACAACTCGTAGCTGCTACCGAAAAAACAGAAGACACAATTTACGATGTAGACTTTAAGCAAGCCTCAGGAATTATTATGGGGAATGAAGCTAAAGGAGTTTCAAATTCAATTTTAAAAAGTGTAGATAAAAAGGCAAAACTGCCTATGTTCGGTAAAATTGAATCATTAAATGTTTCTGTTGCCTGTGGTGTATTTTTATATGAAGCGATTCGACAAAGAGAACTTTCTTAGGATTTAAAAAAGATTTTCATCCTTACTCTTTTTTGGATTCTGATTTCTTATAAAAATAACGATAGGTTATTCCTGAATCATCTTCAGGATCTTCCTCTTCCTTGGTTTCAAAGCGCCGTTCAATGAAATTCCCATTTTCATCAAAATGCTGCATAAATAGATCTTCCTTCTCGCTATACTCAGGTTTCTCCCATTCGTATTTAGGACTTTTAATAGTATTTTTCCGATAAAATACCGCTAACGCAAAACCCGAAATTAATCCTGAAAGATGCCCTTCCCAGGAAATTTCTGGATCTATAGGAGTTACATACCATAACATTCCACCGTAAAGGAAAACCACGATTAAAGAAAGCGCTACCAATCTATAATATTTCGAAAATATCCCTTTAAAAAATAAAAAAGCAGCAAGCATATATATTATTCCACTCGCCCCAATATGGTTCGCAGGTCGTCCAATGCTCCAGGTTAAAATTCCGGTAAGCAGCAAACCAATAATTAGCACCGGCCAGCTTATTTTCCTATAGAAATAGAATAGCGACATGGAAAGTACAAAAAGCGGGATGGTATTATTGAAAAGGTGCTTTATATCTCCATGAATAAATGGTGAAAATAAAATTCCACGTAAGCCTTTAATTTCTCCCGGACGAACCCCAAAATTATTAAAACTAATACCGAAGCGAATCTCAAACCAGAAAACTATCCAGATTAGCAGCACGAAAAGGATAGGGTATCCCAAAACGCCGGTAGTAAAAACAAATGGACTGGACTGTTTCAAAAGAATTAGTTTCTTTTAATATTACAAAAAAGAATCCATTTGTTAATAGATGACAAAGTGTTATTCAAATTACTAATTTTGTCAGATGAGTAAACCATTAGCAGAAAGATTACGCCCACAAACTTTAGACGACTATTTAAGTCAGCAGCATCTAATTGGGCCAAAAGGAGCATTGAGGCAACAAATTCAACAAGGTATAATTCCTTCTATGATCTTTTGGGGACCGCCGGGTGTTGGCAAAACCACCTTAGCCAATATTATCGCCACCACTTCAGATAGGCCTTTCTTTACATTGAGCGCAATTAGTAGTGGCGTAAAAGATGTTCGTGAAGTGATAGAAAAGGCCAAGAAAAGCGATGGTTTATTTACTACAAAAAACCCTATTCTATTTATAGATGAAATCCACCGTTTTAGCAAATCTCAACAGGATTCTCTTTTAGGCGCGGTAGAAAAAGGATGGGTTACTTTAATTGGTGCCACTACAGAAAATCCGAGTTTTGAAGTGATCTCTGCCCTACTTTCCCGTTGCCAGGTTTACATTTTAAAACCATTTAGCAAAGAAGATCTGGTAGCGCTTTTAGAAAGGGCGATGAGGGAAGATAAAATTATTGCGGCCAAAAATATCAAATTAAAGGAAACCGAAGCTTTACTTAGATTAAGTGGCGGTGATGCCCGAAAGCTTCTCAATATTTTTGAACTCCTGGTAACTTCATCTGAAGGAAACCTTGAAATTACTAACGACCTTGTTTTTAATAGCGTTCAGCAAAATACGGTACTTTACGATAAAACCGGTGAGCAACATTACGATATTATTTCGGCATTTATTAAATCTATTCGCGGGAGCGATCCCAACGCGGCTGTTTATTGGCTCGCCCGGATGATTGAAGGTGGCGAAGATGTAAAATTTATTGCCAGAAGGTTATTAATTTTGGCCAGTGAAGATATAGGAAATGCAAATCCAACAGCGCTGGTAATCGCAAATAACACGTTTCAGGCAGTAACTACCATTGGTTTTCCCGAAGCCCGAATTATATTGAGCCAATGCGTTACCTACCTGGCAACTTCCCCCAAAAGTAACGCGGCCTATATGGCGATTAACCAGGCACAAAGCGCAGTTAAAAAGACAGGAAATTTATCGGTTCCGCTATCTATTAGGAATGCTCCAACCAAACTCATGAAAGATATTGGCTATGGAAAAGATTATAAATATGCTCACAACCACGAGAATAATTTTGTAGAAGTAGAGTTTTTGCCAGATCAAATAAAAAACACAAAGTTTTATGATCCCGGGAACAATCCGCGGGAAAATGCACAAAGAGAATTTCTTAAGCAACGCTGGAAAACCAAGTATAATTATTGATTGGCTGAAGCTTTATAAACAAGCTTAACCGATTTATTTTCGGCGTTCAAATATTCTACTATCAAATTACCTCCCTCGTCAAAATAGGCTACGCCCTGCCGGGTGAGCGATTTATAGATAAAGCTATTTTGACCGCCAGATTTAGCCAAAACTGCAAAGGGTTCTTCTGAATTTTCCTGGTAAAAGGAATAACCGGAATCAGATTTTTCGAGAGAATAATTGATGCCGTCTTTTTCGAAATTTAATTCTTTAGCCGAAGCGTTTTTGACCATAGGATTTTCAACCACTACCTCGGCAGGAGCAGTTGTTGAAGTTTCAATTTCTTCAGAAGTCTTAACGGGTTCGGTTTCTGGTTCGGTTTGTGCAACCTCGGCTTTTTCAACTGCCTGTTGTGCCTCTTTAGTTTCGGAAGCCGTAGGAGCCGAAACTTCAGAAGGATCATATTCATAATTTAATTCTTCAATAGTACTAAAAGCATCACGCAATGCTTCGTGGTGCGCATCTTTAAATTCCTTTATCCTGCTTCTGCCCTCTTTAGATTCAAAAACAATATTTCCCCGACAATCCTCTAATTGAACGACTAACTTGGTTACAAATAGCCCGGAATTGTCTTTTACAGAAGCCGTAAGCCCTAAACAGTAGTTCTCCTGAAGGTCAAGAGGCTTTTGTTCACTTTTCATTAAGGTCTCAAAACCATACTTCTCAAATAAAAATTTGGTAAGCGCATTTAACTGATATTGATTTTCTTCTTTCGAGAATTCAAACTTTTCAGGTATGATAATGTATTTATATTGATCCAGGTCCTGCGCAAAGGTGGATATCGTTCCGATAAAAAAAGCGAGTATAAATAGTATTTTCTTCATTTTATTGATGTTAATTGTTGAAAATCAGTTGCATTCCCAACTGAACAGAAGCACTATGAGCTTTCGCCAAATTAGGGAAAGCCAGTAGATTATTCGCAGCCAGATAAACATTAAATTTATTAAAAGTTCTAGTGTACATCAAGCCAATATTAGTTAAAGAATAATCATCTAACGAATAGGATAGTTTAAAACGCTGATTTTCATTAATTTTCCTATCCCAATAAGTAGTAAAAGCGTAGACAAAACCTTTTGGCCTTTTTACTCCACTTAGATGCATCCCCAGCAAATTCATATACCTCACTTTTTTTACACTTAAATAGTTACAGGGCAAGAATGCAGGCCCAAAACCATATTCCATAGCAAAATTAGCTTTTATAGGGCGCCAGGTAGTGTAAGATTGGTTGGTTGTTTGGTCTCTTAAATTTCTATCTACTTCGTCTTCAAAAATATCCCAATAAGGAATGGCTTCATCATTCTCATCTAAGTCTGGGAAAAGCGGTTCAATTCCACTGGTTTCATAAGCGCCAAAATACCGGTAATTCTCAACCTCTTTACGTTGAAAAACCGCTCCAAGATCCTGTACCGAGCCAGAAAGTATAAATTGCTCATCAAGGATATAAGAAAGCCCCAGGTCTAACCCGAAACCAACATTCCCACCAAAGAAAGACCTGCTTAGCAATTCAGCAGTAGCTTGTTCTACGGTCATACCTTCTTCCTCTTTTAAAGGGGCAAAACCCGAAGTATTTATTAAAACATCCAGGTCTACGACCTCGTGCCGGTAAACATTCCTTCCATTTTGGGTGGTATAGGTAGTAAACCTTCCGGTATTCCCTGTACTTTCGGCATTAAAGATCCCAGAATAAAACTTGGCTCTGGCTCCTACTGTAAGTCTTTTATCAAATTTATGATTGATCCCTAAATGATAAACTGTCATAATTTCTCCGGTAAAAGAAACATCATCGAAGTAAAAAGGTTCGTTTAGATAGTTACTATTACCTTCATTGGCGAGTATAGCAGGATCTTTGGGGAAATATACAAATGCATCCATTTCCTGGTATATCCCGGTAGAGAGGTAATTCTTTTTATCTAATTTCCAGCCTAAAGAAATGATTTCCCATTGCTGGTTTACTGAGAAATAATCCCTGGAATCCATATCTCGCATGGTTTCCTGAATTCGCGAATTTATATTACCCCCATCATCGGCAAAAATATCGTAAAGATCTGCCCCGGTAGAACCGGCGGATAAATGTATTTGTGAAAAAAGTGGAATTCCAATATGGCCGGTAAAATTTATTTGAGCTCCGGGATTACTCATTAAAGTCTGTGGGAGATCGTCTACATTAAACAGAAGTGGCTTGTTTTGCGCCACAACCGTACCAGAAAAAAGTAAAAAAAAGCAAATAAGTTTCCACATCTCTAAAATTCAAACGAAAAGAAGCCTTTTGAAGCGAAATCCAATTCACCTTCAAAAGCCGATGTACCCGGCTGCACCTCTAATTCCACCACCATTTTTATACTTCTACGCACCAAATTTATGCGGTCTTCTTCAATTAATTCATATTGCTCTGTAGTTACAGGATTGCCATTGGCGCCAGGTTTTATGGTATAATTTACAGTAAATTGTTCCGCATTAGATTCAGACAAAAACCTGATTTCACTTTCAATTTCTCGGGGAAAAGTATTGATATGCCTAAAATAGAAATCCACCGAGAAAAGGTCTTTTTGAATATAATCATCGTCTAAAAATTCCAAACGCACGGTGTCGCTGATACGCGTTTTTAAATTTCCGGTGTTTGGATCCTCGAAATCAGATTCATTTATATCGTAAATAAGTAGATCTACCTGTAAGTCGGGACTAAGCGTAATATCTTCACCCTGGCTGAGATCAATATCCTTGGCACAGCCTAACAGCAGGCAACTTATGGCAATAAGGCCCGTAGACTTGATAAGAAGAAATGAAAAGAATTTCATCAGCCACCAGATTAGGTTGTACTAACGAAATTAACAAAAGATTATCACTACAAATAAAACTTCAGTTCATTTAACGTTTTTATGTGTATTATATCGATGTTTTCTTTATTTCCGTAGTAATCAAAGAAGATAGGTTTTATCCCGCAATTTTGAGCACCGGTGCAATCGGCTTCAAAATTATCGCCAACCATAATACTGTTTTGAGGGGTTGCTGAAGATTTCTTAAGCGCAATTTCGAATATTTGTTTATTAGGTTTTTTTACACCAGCTTCTTCAGAAGTAGTTACCGTGGTAAAATATTCGTGAATTCCAGAATTGATAAGTTTTTTATGCTGTACTTCCTCAAAACCATTAGTAATAATATGTAATACGTAGTTTTCATGCAGATAATCCAATACCTCTTTCCCTCCATCTAAAAGATAATTATGATCTGGCAGGTATTCTATATAATCTATAGCGATATTATCTATTAAATCTCTATCGGCCTCGAATTTTAAAAGATCGAAACTATCCTTTAGTCTTCCGTAGCGCAGGGCTTCTTTTGAGACCTCGTCTTTTCTATAACGCTCCCAGTATTGAAAATTTACCGGCATATAAACTTCTAGAAAATTATTGATTTCCAACGGTATATCTCTATACTTAAACACCCGTTCAAAAGCCAGGGCCGAATTTTTATCGAAATCCCAAAGCGTATGATCCAGGTCGAAAAATATATGGTTGATATTATCTAATTTCATAAATCTGCTTTAATAATGAATAATAATTCTGATGCTCGGAATATTCAGAAAAATCCTGGTTTTTAAAAACTGCTTTAAAACTGCCACCTACTTTCTTTACCTCTTCCAGCATCTTTGCAACTTCGGAAGTTATTTTTTCAAAATCATTATGCTCAACAATATTAGAATTGAAGACATACGGATGGATTTTTAAACCGAGAGTAGATTCGGTATTGATATCATAAAACAAAAAAGGACTACAGGTTCCTGCTCTAAAACCGGAAGCTTCAGGGTAGCCCATAGAATAATCTTGCGGGATTTCTAATTCGGTCAAAAAAGTATAAAATTCAGGAATATTCAAATTGTATTTTACATTAATAACCCTTTCCAGTGGTGTATGAACGGTGTTTTCCATACGTAATTTTTCCTTTCGCAGCGTTTTAAAATCTTCGTAAGCAAAATATCCGGGAATTAAGCCAACCTTAGCATAATCACCTACATATTTAATGATAGAACGATATGGATTTCGATTGTAATTTATGTTGCGATCATACATAGAGAAATCGCTCAACTGAAACATAAAAAGCAAGGAAACTTTATATTCTTTTATAAAGGCAATAAGGTCTTCAAAAATATTTATAGGATCTTTTTTTATTCTTAATAACACCTGGATTCTATCTATAACCTTATTGAACTGCAGTTTTATTATATCGAGATGCATCCCGGCCAAACTTCTTAAAAATCCTTTATTCTGAAAATTAAAAACGTGTTCTACGGCAATAATTGCGCGGCTATGAAACTCCCTTTCTTCAAGAGCGATCTCCGGAAATCTCTCCTGAAGGACTTCCTTAAATTTATAAGCCCAAATATCTACTACTGGAGATTGCAAAAAACCTTCCTGATATCCCACACTTTCTGAAGCCGGAAACCTACCTAAATCATCTTTTACGTGCGGTAAATATTCTTCATATCTACTCAGCAAAAAAAAGGAAGCGGCAAAAATATCAAACGGCAAAGCACTATTCTCCGATACTGGAAAGAAACAAGAATCATCGCCCCATGGCTGTACTTTTATTTCTACTTCACTTAAACCCTGCTCCATCAAGAGATCAACTTTTTGTATAAAAAGTTCGTTTCCCAGTGCTTGTTTACCATAGGAAAGCTTCACCCCCTCGTGAGCGATAAACTCTTCTATTTTTGAAGTGAATTTTATAGAAATTCCCAGAATATTTGTGCAAATATGTTTAAAAGTATAAACTATTCGCGGGGTGATTTTCTGGGTATAAATTAATAGCATCTAAACAATTTAAAGTACGCCTTCGTCTGCAAAGCTAAAGTATGATTTTTCGGTTACAATAAGATGGTCCAGCACCTTAATATCTAAACTTTGCGCGGCGGTTTTAAGCTTTTGTGTAAGTTGTTTATCGGCTTCACTGGGCTTTAAAGTGCCCGATGGGTGATTATGCGCTAAAATTATTGACGTAGCACCAACTTCCAGCGCCTTTCTTAAAGTAATACGCACATCTACAAGCGTACCTGTTATTCCGCCTTTACTAAGCTGTAGTTGCTCAATAACTTTATTCGAATTATTAAGATAAATAATCCAGAATTCTTCGTGATAAAGCTCCCCTATTATGGGTTGCATCAATTCAAAAACCGAAGCACTGGAGGTTATCTTCTTCTTTTCTAGAGCTTCTTCAGTTCTTCGCCGCCGGCCAAGCTCCATTGCGGCAACAATACTAACTGCCTTTGCCGGGCCAATTCCTTTAAATTCACACAGCTTTTTTACGGAAAGTTTCCCAAGATCACTCAGTTGATTTCCTGTGGAAGCTAAAATACGTTTACTTAATTGTACGGCAGATTCGTTTCTACTTCCAGAACCGATTAGGATAGCAATAAGTTCGGCGTCGCTAAGACTAACTTTGCCTTTATGAAGCAGTTTCTCCCTGGGCCGATCGTCTTCTGCCCAGGATTTAATACCAAAACCATTTTGATTTTCCTGCTCCATAGTTTTATAAAGATAAAAAATGATTCCTTATCCTTACTAAAACTATTTAAAATGAAGCGTTTATCTTAAAATAAGGCTTTTATGTCTTCCAGATTTAGATTCCCAAAAGTGCCGCTGCTCATTAAAAGCAAAACAGTATCGTTTAAATCTTTAGACCGCAATATATCCTGTAAAACTGAAGTTTCAGAGACCACTTCCAGATCTGGTTCATTAAAAGCAGTTTTTATTTCATCCGCAGAAATAGGGTTCATTTGTTTTTGCGCAATCGCCTCGGGAGAATAGAAAACAATCGCTTCATCAGCTTTACTAAGCGTATTTTTATACTGCTGAATAAACTCGGAATTAAGACTACTAAAAGTGTGTAATTCTAAGCAAGCAATTAATTTTTTATCGGGATATTGTTCTTTTACCGCCATCGTGCTGGCCTTTACTTTAGACGGACTATGCGCGAAATCTTTAAATAGAACTCCATTATCACTTTCAAAGATCTTTTCCAATCTTCGGCTGGCACCTTCAAATTCCATCATTGCTTCATAGAAATCATCTTCATCAATTCCCATATGCTGGCAAATCCATTTGGCGCCGGCAAGGTTATTCATATTATGCCTACCGAAAATCTCTAAAGGCATATCGCCTTCTGAAGTTTCTAAAATAGTCTCCCCATCTTCCACGTGATATTCCGGAGTAAAATATGGGTGTTTCCTTATTTGATTTTCTGTATTTTCAGCAAGCTGTTTTAAGGTTTCATCTTCTTCATTATACACCAGAATTCCACCTTTAACAATAGAATTTATAAAAATTCGAAACTGCTCAACATAATTTTCGAAACTTGGAAACACATTGATATGATCCCAGGCAATCCCGCTAAGCAAAGCGATATTTGGCTGGTATAAGTGAAATTTAGGACGAAGATCTATTGGGGAAGCAGGATATTCATCCCCTTCAATCAGCATAAAATCGTTTTCATCACTTAAATGAATCGTATTTTCAATTCCCCTAACGGGCGCTCCCAGCAAGTAATCAATTTCCTTTCCGTGATAATGCATCACGTGAATTATCATAGCGGTAATTGTAGTTTTACCGTGCGAACCACCAATAACTACACGGGTTTTCTCTTTGGATATTTCAAAAAGGTATTCAGGATAAGAATAGACTTTTAAGCCTAATTCCCTGGCTTTTTTCAACTCGGGATTATCGTTTTTTGCGTGCATCCCCACTACAACGGCATCCAGATCTTTAGTTATTTTCTCTGGGAACCATCCAAAACTTTCAGGCAAAAGACCATGCTTTTCCAAAGCCGATTTAGAAGGATCGTAGATTGCATCGTCGCTTCCGGTGATATCATTTCCTTTTTTGTGAAGTGCAAGGGCTAGGCTATGCATAGCGCTACCCCCAATTGCTATAAAGTGAAGTTTCATTAGATTCAATTTCGTGTGCCATTAAATTGGCGATTTCCAATTCTTTTTAATGGCTGCAAATATAGTTAAGAGATAGGAAAATGTCTTTAGCTTACATCTCTAATATTTGTCGCTTAAGCTTTTCTGCCTCCGGAAAGTTGAATTTACTCGCCAGGGCTTTATTTACGTGCGTCAAAGCTTTATCCTGGTTATTTTGTGAAGCCTGAATTTGAGCAATATAATAATGTGCCCAGGCAGGAGATTTTAAATCCTTATAATTATAATTTTCAGCATATTCCTGTAAAAAATAAATAGCCGCATCTGGCATTATTTTTAGAGCCGCAGCCCTCTCCCCTAATTCGTAATTTAGGTAATTGCGTTCTACAAGTTTTTTATTATCCAGAGCTTGCTGCAGGGCGTTTTTAACTGCAATCTCCATTAACTCTTCATTTCCCTCATATTTATGAATATATGCCTCGGCTAGATAGGCGTCTACTTTATTAATATTATGAAGTTCAGCTTTAAATTTCTCAGCTACATCCTTACTACCCCCAAGAATAGCGGGCAATTGCATATAAAGCTCCACCAAAACCCGTCGTGCTTCAGCGTGGTTCCTATCCAACTCAGCAGCTTTATTTAAGTAAGTTTTAATATCACCTATCATTAACGCTGCTTTAAGTTTAGAAATTTCCAGGGCTTTCATACCCATAGCGCCGCCAAGCTTAAAATTGTATCTTGGAGAATCGGGTTTGATTTCCAGCAATTTTTCGTAATAGTTTATCGCATCATCCCACCTTTTTTCAAACCCGGCAATATCACCTAAATATTCTAAAGCTTTCAGATCGTTAGGAAACTCTTTAAAAACAGATTTTGCCTTTTTTATTTCATTCTGATTGAGGAATTTTTCCCCAATTTCAAAATTGCTTTGCGCTCCGACGTAAGGAGAAAAACACAAGGCGAAAAGCAGAAAAGTAACGATATATCGAGTCATACTATTAATTTTTTCATAAATTTAATGTGGTTTAGCCGCATCAAACTACGACAGATTTTATCAAATGAACAAAAAATCGGCCATGAATGATAAAATTTGTTAAACTCGTTATTAATTTAACTTACAATGTTAAAAATTATTTTAATATTTGTGCTGCTAAAATTTTTAAACCTAATACTAATAATTGAATTTTAACACCTAGCCTATGCAAAATTTTACTTTTGGGAGGAAGGGAACAAATTGGTTCCTTTTCGCCTTTTTACTGTTAATTGGAACCCTGCCTTCATTTGGGCAGAATGATTGTCCAGATCTGGATAATTTTAGTTTCTCTCAATCCCAAACTTTTTGTCTTACACAAACTGTTAGCGAACTAGATACCGATGGTTTCCCGGTTTACCAGACAGATGATAACGCGAATGATACTCAAGCCATCCCGCAAAATGAACTTCTTGCGGATGGAGAAACCTATTTTGTAGGTGGAGAATCTGGACAATGTGAGCGTATTGCTATTGAAGTTACAGTTAATAGTCAACAACGACCCCAAAATACTATTACTAATAGTATTGTAGCAGGTTTTGAATTTACTACCTGTACACCAGCTAACTATTCCGCTGAAAATTTAGCGAATATTTTTGTTGCTTTAGATGATTACTCAATCGAAGTTTATGACAGTGAGGAGTCTACCACACCATTAACGGGGCCATTGGTATCTGGAAACAGTTACTTTGTTGCCCAAGTACCTGATGGTTCTCAAGATTCGGGCAGCAATACCTGTCCATCACAAAGAGTTGCTGTGGGGTTCAACCCAAATCAAATAGAAGCTCCTAGCGCAGCTACTGCACAAACTTTTTGTGAAGATGCGACAGTTGCAGACTTAGAAGCAGAAGGAACTTATGATAATACTCAAGCTATTAGATGGTATCGTTCTCAAAATGGAAATTCTCCATTAGCACCCTCTACACAACTAATTGACGGCCAAACATACTATGCAGGCCAGGTAGTTAATGAGAGAGGAAGCCCGCTACCTCCATGTGAGACTCCTGCTGAAGATAGAGTTGCTGTTACGGTTGAAGTTATACCATCAGATTTAACTGAAGAAACTCAAAGATTTTGTGAATCTATAGGAGAAGGAAACAATTTTAGAGGTCCTGAGGTACAGGATTTAAGTCCTGCTGGAGAATGGTTTGCTGATGCAACCTCTACAGAACCTTTAGATCCAAATACTGAATTAGTTGATGAAGAAGATTATTTTAACAGAGCTGGCGATAACGAATGTAGCCAATTAAGAGTTACTGCAGATTTTTTCTCAACTCCAAATGCTGGTAGCACTACTCAAACAAATTTTTGTGAGAATGCCGAACCTGAAAATTTAGTGGATAGAATAAACGATTCTCAATTAGGCTCACCCGATCAAACAGGAACATTTTCCCCGGCATTATCTACAGGAACTAATATTTTTAATCCTGCTGATTATGAACCTGGTAATTATAACTTCACTTATATAGTAGAAGGAAATGATGATTGTCCAACCGACACTTCATCTATAACAGTTACCGTTCAGGAAAGCCCTAATGCCGGAGCAGATGTAGACGAGCAAGTTTGCACATCTGATTTAGAAGATATTTCGGCATTAATTACTGAGTTTTCTGGCTATTTAGAAGGCAGAGATCAGGACGGGACTTTTGATAACAATTCAACTTCAGAAGTTGAAACATACAATTTGCAGGAATTGGGAGGTGCCTTATTTGCAGAATATCAGGCCAATCAACCTAATGGAGTAGGAACTTATTCTTATACCTATACAGTTACCAATGATGAAACAGATTGTACAGATTCCTCTACAATTGTTTTAGAAATTTCACAATCGCCCAATGCAGGTGAAAGTCTCACTATTTATTTAGAAGACCGAGATGATTCAATTATTGATCTTTTGGCAGAACTTGGAGGTGATCCAGGTGGAACATGGGATACAGGGAACGGTACATTTGATCCAACCACGGGCACTACTCCAGCTTCTTTCACCTATACAATAACAGGTCAAAATGAGTGTTCATCAAGTGCAACAGTTACAATTCTTGATGAGCTTGTTGACTGTCCTGAAGTTACACAAACAGAACAATCATTCTGCGAATCTATAGGAGAAGGCAATAATTTTAGAAGACCTACAGTTTCTAACCTATCACCTGCTAATGCTGTTTGGTATGATTCAGCAGATAGTGAAACAGCTTTAGCTGATGATACAATTCTTGAAGATGGCGAAACCTATTTTGCAGGAAATACAAATGGAACCTGTGAAGATAGAGATTCAGTAATCGTAACTTTGGATGATTCGCCAAATGCAGGAGCTACTACTTTTATAACGGTATGTAGCACTGATGATTCTTTTGACATTCTTGACGTTTTAAACCCATCAATTCTCGGTGATGCAGATCAGGGCGGAACAATTTCTCCAGCATTAGCTAGCGGAACTACAGTATTTGACCCATCAATTGATACAGCAGGCCAGTATACTTATACAGTACAAAGTACAAATGAAGACTGTCCAGATGACCTAGCTAGAATTACAATAAGAGTACTTGAAGGACCAAATGCTGGAGAAAATGGAAGTATCGAATTTACAAGAGAGGATGATCCCGTTAATCTAATTACTTATTTAGGTGGTAATCCAGATTTAACTGGCACCTGGAGTCCAGGAAATGAAAATGGTGATTTCGACCCTGCTACAGACGAATCAGGGGTTTATACCTACACGGTAACTAATGATAACGAATGCCAAGATTTAGCTACTGTTACTGTAACATTCTCGGATGAACCAATTGAAGAATGTCCTGAAGTAACTCAAAGTGAACAATCATTCTGTGAATCTATAGGAGAAGGAAATAATTTTAGAAGACCTACAGTTTCGGATCTATTACCAGCTACTGCAGTTTGGTATGTTTCAGCAGATAGTGAGACAGCCTTAGCTAGCGACACTATATTGGAAGATGGCCAAACCTACTTTGCAGGAAATACAAATGGAACCTGCGAAGAGAGAGATTCGGTAATCGTAACTTTGGATGATTCGCCAAATGCTGGGTCTACTACTTCTATAACAGTATGTACCAGCGATGATGCCTTTGATATTCTTGACAAATTAAACCCATCTATTCTGGGTGAAGCAGAAGAGGGAGGAACAATAGCTCCAGCACTAGTAAGTGGAACAACTATTTTTGACCCATCTGTAGATACGGAAGGACAGTATACCTATACAGTACAAAGTACAAATGAAACCTGTCCTGATGATGAAGCTATAATCACAATAACAATAGATGATACATTAGAGGCTGATGCAGGTAGTGATGTTGAGGATATCATTGTATGCTCAACCGATGCGGATATTAACTTATTTAACTATTTAAGTGGGGATGTAGGACAAGAAGGTTATTTTGAAGAATTAGAAGACGGGATTTTCAGCCCCTCTAATAACGGCGCAGGAACTTTCACCTTTACTTTTACAGTAGATCCTACTTCCGATTGTGTAATAGGAAGTGATTCTGCTATTTATTCAGTAGAAGTTCTCCAGGGACCTAATGCTGGTGATAATGGAAGTATCGAATTTTCTAGAGAGGATGATCCCGTTAACTTAATTAATTATTTAGGCGGAGATCCAGATGAGGGTGGCTTGTGGAGTCCAGGTAGTGAAAATGGTGATTTCGACCCTGCCACAGGCGAATCAGGAGTTTATACCTACACGGTAACTAATGATAATGAATGTCAAGATTCAGCTACTGTTACTGTAACATTCTCTAATGAACCAATTGAAGAATGTCCTGAAGTAACCGAGAGTGAACAAGCTTTCTGTGAATCTATAGGTGAAGGCAATGAATCAAGACAACCTACAATTTCGGACCTATTACCTGCTAACGCGGTATGGTATGACTCAGTAGAAAGTGAAACAGCCCTAGCAGATAACACTGTACTTATAGATGGTCAAACCTATTTTGCAGGAAATACAAATGGAACCTGTGACGACAGAAATTCTGTTACAGTTATTTTAGATGATTCACCAAATGCAGGAGCTACTACTTCTCTAGAAGTATGTACCAGTGATGATGCTTTTGATATTCTTGACGTTTTAAACCCATCTATCCTAGGTGAAGCGGAAGAGGGAGGAACAATATCTCCAGCGCTGGCAAGTGGAACAACTATTTTTGACCCATCTGTAGATACGGAAGGACAGTACACTTATACCGTTTCAAGCACAAACGACGCCTGTCCTGATGATGAAGCGATAATCACAATTACTTTCGCTGAAGGCGCCAACGCCGGTGAAGATATGAACGTAACAGTTTGTTCAAATGACGATCTTCAGGATCTTTTCACATTGATCTCTGTAGATGCAGATATGGATGGTGAGTTCACTTTAGATGGAGAAGTTATTACCGACGGTATTATGGATCCTTCAGCTTTCGAAGCTGGAACCTACGAGGTTGTTTATACAGTGATGGCTGAAGATGATCAATGTGGCGGCGATGATACAGCTACAATCACAATAACACTTGGTGAAGCTCCAGAAGCTCCAACAACTGGTGATGCTGTAGCATTCTGTGCTATAGATGGTGCAACCGCAGCTTTACTTGACGCTGAAGGTACTAACCTAACCTGGTATTCGGACGCTGACCTATCTATGATGGTAAACGAAGAAGACCTATTGGTAAATGGTGAATACTACGTAACTCAAACTGCAGATAACGGATGCGAATCTGAAGCTGCAATGATTATGGTTAATATCGTAGACTCTCCTGCACCAACGATTAGTTCAGATTACGAATTATGTGCATTTGATAATCCAACACTAGCAGATCTTACTGCCGAAATCAACGAAACTGGTGAAGTTACCTGGTACGAATCAGCAGATAGTATGACCGCGTTAAGCAACAATGCTATGCTAACTGATGGAACTACTTATTACGCTACACTTATTTCAGATAACGGTTGCGAAAGTTCAGAAAGATTAGCTGTTACAGTTACTCTAGAAGACTGCGCATTACTATTCCCAGAAGCGATTACGCCAAATGGAGATGGTAGAAATGATAGGCTAGTTATAGAAAATATTGAAAGCGAATATCCAAACTACAACATTACAATCTTTAACAGATGGGGTAATGCAGTGTACAAAGGTAACGCCTCTACTCCTACCTGGGATGGAACTTCTAACCAATCCGGTAGTCTGGGAGACGATGTACTACCTGTAGGTGTATATTTCTATGTGGTAGACTTTAACGACGGAAGCACAGAGCCTCGTCAGGGTAAAGTATACTTGAACAGATAATATAAAAGGATAAACATTAGAAAGAAATGAAAAAAACAATCACAAAATATTTAATATTCGCTGGCATTATCCTTTTCTCATTAAAGGGGATGGCTCAGCAAGACCCCCTGTTCACTCAGTATATGTATAATATGAGTGTTATAAACCCAGCTTACGCTACCGATGATCCAGGTATGCTAAACCTGGGGGGTATTTACAGATCTCAATGGCAAAATGTTGACGGTGCTCCAAGCACCGCCAACTTCTTTGCGCACACTCCAATTAGTGAAAGAGTAGAACTTGGTTTAACCGTGGTTCACGATGAAATTGGTGGTATTGTAAAAGAAAACAATATTACTGCCGATTTCGCTTATGTGATCCCAACGGGTGGAGAGAGCAAAATCTCTTTTGGTCTTAAAGGTGGTCTTACCACTTTTGATGCAAGCCTTTCTGGTTTACAGGTAAACGATCCTACAGATCCAGCTTTGGAAAATGTAAACGAAGTTTTCCCGGTGTTTGGAGTAGGTGCTTTTTGGTTTGGAGATAATTATTATTTAGGTGCTTCAGCTCCTAACTTGTTTACTTCAAAATACATTGAGAACGAACAGGAGATTGCAGCATTAGGTGAAGAGGAAATCCATTACTATTTAACCGGTGGATACGTTTTTCAACTTAATCCAGATCTTAAATTGAAGCCTGCTTTTATGGCAAGAGGTGTTCAAGGTGCTCCGTTGGCAGTAGATGTTACTGCAAACGTTTTGTTATACGATAGGTTAGAAGCCGGTGTTGGTTACAGATTTAATGAAACCATCACAGGACTTGTAAACTTCAAGATCACGCCTTCACTACGTGTAGGGTATGCTTACGATCACTTTACTTCAGAATTCGCTAATTACAATTTAGGCGGAACTCACGAGGTAATGTTGTTGTTTGATCTTGACCTGTTTGGTCTTACCAAAGGATATGACAAATCACCTAGATTCTTCTAAAAAACGAATAATATGAAAAATTTATATAGTACCCTTTTTATTCTTTTTATAGGCCTTGCCGCTTTTGGGCAAAGCGCCGAAATAAAGAAGGCAGATAAATTGTTTGTTCAAAGAGCATACATGGACGCTGCAGAAGCTTATGAAAAAGTAGTAGATAAGAATCAGCAGGTTTTACAAAATCTGGGAGATGCTTATTTCTACACCAATCAAATGGAAAGTGCTGCGGAAGTTTACCGCACACTCTTCCTTAGACACGAAGAGAATACCGCTCCGGAATATCAGTTTCGCTTTGCACATTCTTTACGCGCTATAGGAAACCAGGATGAAGCTAACGAGTATATGAGTGATTATACTGGTGAAGAAGTAAACTACGAAGATTTTGCTCGTAAATTAGATACTGTGGCACCTCACGTTTATACTACTGAGCAAATCATGAACAACAGTGCTTCAGCTGATTTTGGTATTGCTTTTTACGGAGATCGAATTGCTTTTGCTTCAACTAGAAATCAGGAGCGTCCGGTTTATCCTTGGAACAAAAAGCCAACACTAGATCTTTACACTGCTGAAATGTCTGAAGATGGTGAACTAAGTGATATCGTATTATTTTCAGATAAAATTAATACCGATGAGCACGAGAGTTCTGCAACTTTTAGTCAGGATGGCCAGGTAATGTATTTTGACCGTAACAGTGAAAACAGAGTAAAGAACGAAGAAGGAATTAGAGTTGCCCATATTAAAATCTTCCGTGCAGAAATGGTAGATGGCGAATGGAGCAATATCGAAGCACTTCCTTTTACTAGCGATGAATTTTCTACTGAACACCCAAGCTTAAGTGCTGATGGAAGCAAACTTTATTTTGCCAGCGATATGCCAGGTTCTGAAGGTTCTTTTGATATCTATGTTGTAGATGTAAATGAAGACGGAACTTACGGGGAGCCAGAAAATCTTGGTACTGGAATTAACACTCCACACCGTGAGCAATTTCCTTACATTAGCGAAGAAGGAGTACTTTATTTCGCTTCAGATGGACACCAGGGATTTGGTAACTTAGATGTATTTAGAGCTGAAGGAGATTTTAACGAAGCTCAAAATCTTGGTAATACTGTAAATAGTGGTCACGATGATTTCGCCTTTGTAATAGACGAAGAAAACCAAAAAGGATACCTTGCTTCTAACCGAAGAGGTTCAGATAACCTTTATGTATTTACCAGAGAAGATTATGTTCCTCCAGTTGTTGATTTTGACGACAGAGAAACCAACCTTGAAACGGGTAGACAACAATTAAAGGATGTTGGAAATATTTACTTCGCTTTCGATAAATCTACTATCAAAGAGGAGTCTAAACCAACACTTGATAAAGTTGTAAATATCATGAATAAGTATCCTGAGCTGCTAATTGAAATTGGTTCTCACGCTGATGCAAGAGGTTCAGATAAATATAACATGGCACTTTCTGAGAGACGTGCAGCTTCTACTTTAGAGTATCTTGTTGAAAACGGTATAGACCGCAGCAGATTAACTTCTAAAGGCTACGGAGAAAGCATGCCACTTAATGACTGTACGCAACCTACAGGTTGTACTGCAGAGCAGTATGCTAAGAATAGACGTAGTGAATTCACCATTATGAATAATGAAGACACTATGAATTCTAACGAAATGGAAGATAAAGAATAGATCTTTCATAGGTTAGCTACTAACTAACCAACCAAAATGTGAAAAGCCCCGGAAATTCCCGGGGCTTTTTTATTGTGAAATTTTCAATAGTTGATTTTAGAAAAAATAGCTACATAAATTATTCGTTAGGAGGATAGCCTTCTAAAGCTTTCTGCACAATTTCGTCAAACATCGCTCTACGTTCTTCAGGAGAAGCGTTTGGATTAAATTTGGTTTCCACAATAGCCTGCCATACTAAAGAATCTTCAGCAACATCTATAAAGTCTATTGTTACCTCAAGAATTACCGAATTATTCTCAATAGGAATTCCTCCGGAAACTCCTACCCCTCCACTTCTTCCACCGCCGCCAACTCCAATTCCAATACTGCTTCGGTTTTGATCCATAAACTCCCTGGAATATGCGTTTACAAAAACATCAGGCTCTTCAGAGGTTGAAAAGCCTTTACTTTCCATTCCGTTTTTTATACTGGTAATAAGACGGGTTTCATCTAATTGGGATAGACCTGTTTGAAAATCGGGAAAAAGCTGATAAGTTTTATAATTATTAAAGCTGACTGTATCATCATAATCATATGCAGCTTTTGGCGTATTGCAAGAGGATAGCAGGGCACAAACAAAAAGTAATTTTATTAGTTTCATGAGATGAAGTTTTAATTTTTTTACATAAAAAAGCAGCGAAGAAATACATCCACGCTGCTTAAATTTAATCAAAAACCGTTCAGAAAATCTAAAGATTATCAAAAACCTCTATTAAAAACAAGCCTTATTAATAATGCAAATTGAAGTATTTAAGAAGGTTCTTTATTTAGCATTTCCCATAACCTATCTTTAAGTTCGGTTAAACCCTGTTGTGCTACCGATGAAATAAACAGGTAAGGAGCACCTAAATTTTTATCCAACTCGTGTTTCATTTCCAACTTTAACTCAGCATCTAACATATCACTTTTAGAAATAGCAATAAGCCGGTCTTTATCCAGCATTTCAGGATTATATCTGCGCAATTCATCCAGTAAGATTTCATATTGCTCAGAAATATTAGGAGCATCGGCAGGGATCAAGAACAATAACGTAGAGTTTCTTTCAATATGTCTTAAGAACCTATGCCCAATACCTCTTCCTTCCGCAGCGCCTTCAATAATTCCAGGAATATCAGCAACTACAAAAGTTTTAAAATCGCGATATTCTACAATACCCAAATTAGGTTTCAACGTAGTAAACTCGTAATCGGCTATCTTAGGTTTTGCAGCGGTAATTACCGACAATAAAGTAGATTTTCCGGCATTAGGAAAACCAACCAGACCAACATCTGCTAAAACTTTTAGCTCAAGAGTAATATCTACTTCTGTACCGTCAATCCCAGGCTGAGAATAGCGCGGGGTTTGGTTTGTAGAACTTTTAAAATGCCAGTTTCCACGGCCACCCATTCCACCTTCGGCAACGAGATATTCCTTTCCGTCTTCGGTAATTTCATGAATAACCTTTTGGGTTTCGGTATCTCTAATTACTGTTCCTAAAGGCACCTCAATATATTCATCAGAACCTTCTGCACCGCTACTGCGTTGCTTACTTCCATTCCCACCGTGTTCGGCACGAATATGTCTTTTAAATTTTAAATGATAAAGTGTCCAAAGGTTTTTGTTCCCTTTCACAATCACATGGCCACCACGGCCACCATCACCACCATCGGGGCCACCTTTCGCAATGTACTTTTCGCGGTGTAGGTGCGAAGAACCACTACCTCCTTTCCCGGAAGCTACGTGTATCTTTACATAATCAACAAAATTCCCTTCAGTCATATTTTCAAAAATTTAATCTACCTCTGGAGAAACCCTAGGTATAAATCGCAATCCATTATATCTTCATAACAATCTCTGGATTAAGCCTGTAGCTTATCAATCACTGCACTTAAGCGTTGGGTAATTTCTTCGATAGATCCTACTCCATCCACCCCGTAATACTTGTCCTGTTTTTTATAATATTCTTTAAGAACTGCAGTTTCGTTGTAATAAACCTTGATCCTGTTCCTTATTACCGATTCATCAGCATCATCTTTTCTTCCAGAGGTTTTTCCTCTTTCCAAAAGCCTATCTACCAAAATCTCGTCATCAACTTCTAAAGCGATCATCGCGGTAACTTCGGTATTCTTCAACTTTAATAATTCAGCTAAAGCATCGGCCTGGGCAGCAGTTCGTGGAAAACCATCAAAAATAAATCCGTTAGCGCCTTCGTTTTTATCAACTTCAGCGTTCAACATTTTTATGGTTACCTCATCAGGGACTAACTGACCTTTATCTATAAAAGATTTAGCATTCAGGCCCAATTCGGTTTTATTCTTAATATTATATCTAAATACATCTCCAGTAGAGATATGAATTAGCTGATATTTTTCTTTTAAGATGTCTGCCTGAGTTCCTTTGCCGGCGCCAGGAGGGCCAAACAAAACCAAATTTGTCATGTTTTTTTATTTAAGTTTATAGACTTGTGTAAGGTTACGTCCCAGACCGTCATAATCCAGGCCATAACCCACAATAAATTTATTAGGAATCTCCATTCCTCTATATTTAATATTGAATTCTTTTTTATAAGCTTCAGGTTTGTAAAACAAAGTCGCTACTTCGTAATTGGCAACCTCTTCCTTTAAAAGAATCTTATTGATTTCTTCTAAAGTATTTCCGGTATCCACAATATCCTCCAGCAAAATTACTTTTCTGCCTTTTAAAGATTGGTTTAAACCTAAGAGTGTTTTTACAGTCCCGGTAGTTTGCGTGCCTTCATAAGAACCAAGTTTCACGAAACTCACTTCACAATCTCCAGAAAATCTTTTTATTACTTCACTGGCAAACATAAATGAGCCGTTAAGTACACCTAAAAAAATAGGATTTGCATCCAAATAATCTTCGTTAAGCTTTTGGGCTACTTTGTCTATGGCCACGTTGATTTCTTCCTCTGAAATGTAGGGCTCAAATTCTAAATCGTGTAGTTTTATCAAATCTGAAAAATTTTAAAGAGCAAAGATAAGGATTCTTAACAACCCAAACTGCCAGATTTCCATAAGAATAATAGCACAACTTGACCTAAAAATTTATTTTTGCTGAAACTTTTACGGCATGATCAATTATTTTTCTTCAAACTTTAAATTAGGAATACTTGGCGGCGGGCAGTTAGGCAAAATGATGCTCTACGAAACTCGTAAATACGATATTCAAACCAATGTTTTGGAGCCTAATCCTGAAGCACCCTGCAAAATTGCCTGCGATTATTTTGAAACCGGTGATCTTATGGATTTTGATACCGTAGTTAACTTCGGAAGAAAAGTCGACGTCCTCACTTTTGAAATTGAAGGCGTAAATATTGAAGCTTTAAAGCAATTAGAGCAGGAAGGCATTAAAACCTATCCCTCTGCTGAGACTTTAGAAAAAATACAGAATAAAGGAATTCAAAAGAATTTCTATAAAAAACATCAAATCCCAACTGTGGATTTTGAAGTTTTTTCGTCCAAGAAATATCTAATTTCCGCTCTGGAAAACAACAAAATCAGTTTCCCTTTTGTTTGGAAAAGCACCACCGGAGGTTATGATGGCAAGGGGGTTTCTGTTATAAAAACCAAAGAAGCATTAAATGATCTTGCAGATGCTGAATGTATAGCTGAAAACCTTGTTCCTTTTAAGAATGAATTAGCGGTGATCGTTGCAAGATCGGCTTCAGGGGAAGTAAAAACCTATCCCGTGGTAGAAATGGAATTTCATCCTACGGCAAACCAGGTAGAATATGTAATCTGCCCGGCCCGTATTGAAGATACCGTAGCAACAAAGGCCCGGGAACTCGCGGTTAAGGTTTCCGAAGCATTTGAGCATGTTGGTTTACTGGCGGTAGAAATGTTTCAGACTGAAAATGATGAAATACTGGTAAACGAAGTCGCCCCCAGACCTCACAACAGTGGGCATTACAGTATTGAGGCGAGCTACACTAACCAGTTCGAACAACATATTCGCGCTATTCTAGACCTTCCGCTGGGAATAACCGATAGTAAAGTCGGCGGAATTATGGTAAATTTAGTGGGCGATACCAGTCACGAAGGCGAAGTAGTTTACGAGAATATCGAAAAAATAATGAAGATGCCGGGTGTGACGCCTCACATTTACGGCAAGAAAATCACCCGCCCATTCAGAAAAATGGGACACGTAACCATTGTTAACAAAGACCTGGCTGAAGCGAGAAAAATAGCCGAAGAAGTTAAGAATTCAATTAAAGTTATTTCTAAACAATAAACTTTTCGAAGTTTTGAACATAAAATTATGAGCAAAGTAGCAGTAATAATGGGAAGCACCAGCGATTTACCGGTAATGCAGGATGCAATAGATATCCTGGAAGGTTTTGACCTGGAAGTAGAAGTAGATATCGTTTCTGCTCACCGCACCCCAGAAAAATTATTTGAATACGGAAAAACCGCACACGAACGCGGAATCAAAGTAATTATAGCCGGTGCCGGAGGCGCAGCTCACCTGCCGGGAATGATAGCATCACTCTCCCCACTTCCAGTAATTGGTGTTCCGGTAAAATCCAGCAATTCAATAGATGGCTGGGATTCGGTTTTATCTATTTTACAAATGCCGGGAGGAGTTCCGGTTGCCACAGTAGCTTTAAATGGAGCAAAAAATGCAGGAATCCTAGCCGCGCAAATTATTGGAACTTCAGACAAATGCACTTTAGATAAGATATTAGTCTATAAAGAAGGACTTAAAGAGAAAGTGATTGAAGGCGCCAAAAAGGTGAAAAAATAACAAAAGCCACGTCTTGCGACGTGGCTTTCTTTGTAGTAAACTTACCTAAATCTGTAAAAAATTATTTATTAACCATTCTAAATATTTAAACCAGAAAAACTTTAAAGCTACTACAATAATTTAAGCGTCGAATATACATTTTTTTGCAGAAAAACACCGTTTTGTGTTAAAAAAAGTTATTAAAAACGTCAAATTTAGGTTAAGTACATCTGCCTTCTCGGTTAGCCCATGATTAATAAATAAATTAGACCATTAAAACAAAGAAGATATAATGACCACTCAAAATAATCCACTTTTACAGGAATTTGATCACGCTCCATTTTCAAAAATTAAGAATGAGCATTTCAAACCCGCTATAATAAAGGCCATTGAAATGGCTCGGGAAGAAATTAATGCGATTGTATCAAATTCCGACAAAGCTACTTTCCCAAATACCATTGAAACTTTAGAATTTTCAGGAGAAAAATTAGATAGAGTAACCAGTATATTTTTCAACCTTAATTCTGCGGAAACCAATGAGGAAATTCAGCAAATTGCCCAGGAAGTTTCGCCGCTTTTATCTGAATTTAGAAATGATATTATTCTGAATAAAGCCCTTTTTGAAAAAGTGAAATCGGTTTACAATAAGAAAGACCAGCTCGACCTAAATACCGAGCAAAAAACCCTTTTAGATCGAAAATACAAAGCATTCTCCCGAAACGGAGCCAACCTGCCTATCGAAAAGCAAAACGAACTTAGAGATATAGATAAAAAACTTTCAAAGTTAAGCTTAGATTTTGGCCAAAACGTACTTGCCGAAACCAATAAATTCGAGCTACATCTTACCGATGAAAATGATCTAAAAGGCCTACCGGAAAGTTTTAAAGAAGAAGCTGCTCAAGTAGCCGCTTCCAAAGAAAAAGAAGGCTGGATCTTTACCCTTGAATACCCAAGCTACCTTCCTTTCATGAAATACGCTGAAAACAGGGAACTGCGCAAGAAAATGGCTCTCGCTTTTGGTTCTAAAGGATTTCACGGCGATGAGTTAGACAACCAGGAGAATGTGCTGCAAATTGCCAAGCTAAGATATCAGCGTGCACAGCTTTTAGGTTATAAAACCCATGCACATTTTGTATTGGAAGAGCGTATGGCTGAAACTCCCGAAAAAGTGAATAGTTTTTTAGACGAAATTCTTGAAAAAGCAAAACCTGCAGCTGAACGCGAATTCAAAGAATTAGAAAATTTCGCTAAAGACCTGGACGGAATTGACCAATTACAAAAATGGGACGCAGCTTTTTACAGCGAAAAATTAAAACAGAAATTATTCAATCTCGATGACGAAAAACTGAAACCTTATTTTAAACTTGAGAATGTAATAGACGGTGTATTTACAGTAGCCCAAAAACTTTACGGCTTGAGTTTTAAAGAAGTTTTTGATGTAGATAAATATCATGAAGATGTAAAAACCTACCAGGTACTTGACGAAAACAATAAGGAAATGGCCCTGTTTTACGCCGATTTCCACCCAAGGCCGGGAAAAAGAGATGGGGCCTGGATGACGGGTTACAAATCGCAATACAAAAAAGATGGAGAGGAAGAACGTCCGCATATTTCTATTGTTTGCAACTTTACCAAACCGTCTAAAAAACAACCTTCATTATTAACTTTCAATGAAGTTACCACGCTTTTCCACGAATTTGGTCATGCACTTCACGGGATGATGGCAGATACTGAATATCCAAGTTTATCGGGTGCTAATGTCTACTGGGATTTTGTAGAACTTCCAAGTCAGTTATTAGAAAACTGGTGTTATGAAAAGGAAGCGCTTCAGTTGTTCGCGAAGCATTACGAAACCGGGGAAGTAATTCCAATGGAATTGGTTCAAAAAATAAAAGAATCTGCAAATTTCCAGGAAGGAATGGCTACGGTAAGACAACTAAGCTTTGGAATGTTAGACCTCAGCTGGCACGGTGTAGATCCTTCAGCAATTACTAATGTTAAAGCAAACGAAGAAAAAGCTTTTGAACGCACAAAATTATTCCCAAATGTTGCTGAAAACTGTATGAGCACGGCGTTCTCACATATTTTCCAGGGCGGATATTCTGCAGGATATTATTCCTATAAATGGGCAGAAGTATTAGATGCCGATACTTTTGAATATTTTCAGCAAAACGGGATCTTTAGCAGGGAAGTTGCGAATAAATTCAAGACGAATATACTTTCCCAGGGCGGCACAGATCACCCAATGACACTTTATAAGAATTTCCGAGGAAAAGAGCCCAAACCCGATGCTTTGCTAAAACGCGCCGGATTAATTGAGAAGTAAAACTAATAAGAAGGTTGTCTGATACACCATGTTGTCAAGCTGAACTTGTTTCAGCTTCTAACTTGTTTTAATTAATAAAATCTTAGATCCTGAAATAAATTCAGGATGACGATTAATTCAGACAACCTTTTATATTTTTTAATCAATTTTCCACCTTAAAAACCTTATAAGATCTATAACTTATAATGTCAAATACTTTTGTTAATTTTGATTTGACCTTGAAGTAAGCCTATGCCAACTCATAAACTCGATCCTACAAAATGGGTGGATAAATATTCCGATTACCTATTTAACTACGCTATTGTTAGGGTTAACGATCGCGAGGTGGCCAACGATTTAATTTCTGAAACCTTTCTTGCAGGCCTTAATTCTAAAGATAATTTTGAAGGAAGGGCCACAGAGCGCACCTGGCTTATTTCTATTTTGAAGCGAAAAATCATAGATTATTACCGCAAAATAAACTCTATAAAAGGTCAGGCCGAAGTTCGCATCAATTATTCAGATTCTGAAAATAATGGCGATTGGATGGAGGAACAGGTAGCCGATGCTTTTGATCGTACTGCCGAAGATGAGATGGAAAACACCGAGTTGGGAATGGCTATTTTAGAGTGTCTCGATCAAATAAACGAAAAACACGCCGCCATCTTTAAGATGAAAACCATTGATGAGGCTGATACTGAGGCCGTATGTAAAGAATTCAATATTAGTCCGTCTAACCTTTGGGTAATCATTCACAGGGCGCGCACCGCATTGGCCGCATGCCTTGAAAAAAACTGGTTCTAAGTTATGCCGAAAAGAAAATTTTTCATTTTTGACTGTTCAAAAGCAGAAAACTGCTGTGACAAAAGCCAATACGACGAGGCCGGAACACGCGAAAAACTATCCATGCTCATGCATTTGCTTTTATGCAAACCCTGCCGCAAGTACACTTCCAAAAACACTAAACTCACCCATTTAATAAAAAAATCTAAGCTTAAAACTTGTTCTGAAGAAGAAAAAAAAGCCTGGAAAAACAGTATTGAAAAAGAAATGGCTAAAGGAGAATCTTAGTCAGCAGCCAAATTAAAAGCCAAAACACCGGAATTCCTTCCACCCAGAAAGCCGAATAATAACCTCCCTGATCTATACGTGCCGCTTTTATAAAATATGCCGAAACTAATAAAGTAAGACCTAAAGAAATTAAGTTGATTATTGAAAAATAAGATTTCAGAAATTCCAATAGCAATATGATTCCTAGTAAAACATAACCGATTTTTTTAGTATTCGCTATTCCAATTTGCTGCGGAATTGTATTTAAATCCCCAGAATCAAACTTTAAATCCCTTATCTCAAACGGAAGCGTTATAGCGATCACGAAGAAAAAACGTTGAAAAAAAGTAAGTCCGATTTCCTTTAAATTAACCTGATTCAATAGTGGCAATATAACTGTCACTCCAGCCCAAACCACGGCGATAATAAATATTTTAATTCCCCCAATATTTCTAAGGTTCTGCCTGTTTTTCCCTAAAGGAATAGCATACAGTAAAGTAAAAACTCCTAAGATAGCAGCAGCTAAAAGTATTTTTAATTCTTGCTGAAAAGCGAAATAAAGCAAAGCCACGAAACAAAAAAAAGAGAAAATCTGTATGAGTTTTAGGTTTCGGGCCAGGCTGGCGTGATGAAGTTTAGCAATACCGGCATACTTCACAAAATTATAGCCGGTAATGCTTCCGAAGAAAATAAAAAACAGCAGATTTTTATCAATTTTAATATTGTATTCGAGGAAGCTTATTAAGCTTAATGAAACCACGGCTAAAGCCACGTGCAGACTACTATTTATATAGAAATCTAATATATTTTTAAAACGCTGCATCCTGCTAAATTAATCATTCTTCTCACAACCAAAACTGACGCTTTAAATCTTAACAAGTGCATACGTCTAATCACTAAAAAATTACGTTTAAAATACGTACTTTTGCAGCACAAAACACAACTTTATTTTAATGAGAACAGATTCTTTTGCCCTACGCCATATTGGCCCCAGAGAAAGCAATCTCCAGGCAATGTTGGACACCATTGGTGTAGATTCGTTAGAACAGTTAATATACGAAACCATCCCCGACGATATTCGTTTAAAATCACCCTTAAATTTACCTGCTGCACTTAGCGAAAATCAATATGCCGAGCATATTGGCAAACTAGCTGCAAAAAACAAGGTTTTTAAAACCTATATAGGTCTTGGTTACCACCAGGGAATATTGCCAGCGGTGATACAACGAAATATTTTGGAAAACCCGGGTTGGTATACAGCCTACACGCCTTACCAGGCAGAAATTGCCCAGGGAAGACTGGAAGCTTTATTAAATTTCCAAACTATGGTAAGCGATCTTACCGGAATGGAAATTGCCAATGCCTCGCTTTTAGATGAATCTACCGCAGCGGCAGAGGCTATGGGACTTTTATTCGCTGTTCGCGATCGTAAGCAGAAGAAAGACGATGTAAATAAATTCTTTGTTTCTGAACAGGCGTTACCACAAACTATAGATCTTATTAAAACACGTGCCGATTTTATGGGCATCGAGCTAGTGGTTGGTAATCATGAAGAATTTGACTTTAGTGATAAATTCTTTGGAGCTTTAGTACAATATCCAGGAAAATTCGGACAGGTTTTTAACTATGCCGATTTTGTATCAAAATGTAAAGATGCTGAGATAAAAGTAGCTGTTGCTGCCGATATTTTGAGTTTGGTAAAACTACAGGCACCGGGAGAACTTGGTGTAGATGTAGTTGTGGGAACTACTCAGCGTTTTGGAATCCCATTAGGTTATGGTGGGCCACACGCTGCTTATTTTGCTACTAAAGAAGAATACAAAAGAAATCTTCCCGGAAGAATTATTGGGGTAACTAAAGATCTTGATGGCAACCACGCCTTAAGAATGGCGCTCCAAACCCGCGAGCAGCATATTAAACGTGACCGCGCTACTTCTAACATTTGTACCGCGCAGGTTTTATTGGCTGTGATGGCAGGAATGTATGCAGTTTACCACGGGCCCGATGGTCTAAAATATATTGCTGATACCGTTCATTTTTCTACAGTTACTTTAGCTGAAGAACTTGAGAAAATGGGTATTAAGCAGCTTAATTCAGCTTATTTTGATACGCTTCAGGTGAAAGCTGATGCTCAAAAAATTAAGGCTGAAGCCGAAAAGAACGAGATTAATTTCTATTATCCAGATGCTGAAACGGTTTGTATTTCTTTAAACGAGACTACAACGCAGGAAGACATTAATAATATTTTGAAGGTTTTCGCTACAGTTTCAGGTGAAAAATCTACTGAAGTTGAAAGTTTGAAAGAGGAGTCTGCAATTCCTTCAGCATTACAGAGAAAAACCGAATTTTTAACGCATAAAGTATTCAACCTTTACCATTCAGAAACTGAACTGATGCGTTATATCAAAAATCTGGAACGCAAAGATCTTTCTTTGAACCAGTCTATGATTTCGCTTGGAAGCTGTACCATGAAATTAAACGCAGCTTCAGAAATGCTTCCTTTAAGCAATCCGCAATGGGGAAATATTCACCCATTTGTACCGGTAGAACAGGCAGAAGGTTACCAGATCGTATTAAAAAGACTGGAAGATCAATTAACAGAAATCACCGGATTTTCTGCAACTTCGCTTCAGCCAAATTCTGGTGCACAGGGAGAATATGCCGGCTTGATGACTATTAGAGCTTACCATGAATCTAGAGGTGAAGGACATAGAAATATATGTTTAATCCCTTCATCGGCTCACGGTACTAACCCAGCTTCCGCAGTAATGGCGGGAATGAAAGTAGTGGTAACCAAAGCTTCAGAAAACGGAAATATAGATGTAGATGATCTTCGCGAAAAAGCGATAAAACACAAAGATAACCTTGCCGCTTTAATGGTAACCTATCCTTCTACCCACGGGGTTTTTGAATCGGCTATTAAAGAAATCACTCAAATTATTCATAATAATGGCGGGCAGGTTTATATGGATGGTGCAAATATGAACGCCCAGGTTGGCTTAACAAATCCGGGAGTTATTGGCGCCGATGTTTGTCATTTAAACCTACATAAAACTTTCGCAATTCCTCACGGAGGCGGTGGCCCGGGAGTTGGACCAATTTGCGTTGCAGAACAATTAAAACCGTTTTTACCAGGAAACCCGGTAATAAAAACCGGTGGTGAAAATGCTATTGGCGCAATTTCTTCAGCACCATGGGGTTCCTCTTTAGTTTGCCTTATTTCTTATGGTTATATAACCATGTTGGGCAGCAAAGGACTTCAAAAAGCTACAGAGTATGCAATTCTTAATGCCAATTACATAAAAGAGCGTTTAAACGAACATTACAAAACATTATATTCTGGAGAACGCGGTCGCGCTGCTCACGAGATGATCTTAGATTGTCGTCCATTTAAAGAGAATGGAATTGAAGTAGTGGATATCGCCAAGCGATTGATAGATTACGGCTTCCATGCTCCTACTGTTTCCTTCCCTGTTGCAGGAACTATGATGATAGAACCTACCGAAAGTGAAAGCAAAGCTGAACTGGATAGATTCTGCGATGCATTAATTTCTATTAGACAGGAAATTGAAGATTTAGATAGCGAAGAAGATAACGTGCTTAAAAATGCACCACATACTATTACTATGCTAACTTCAGATGAATGGAAATTCTCTTATACAAGAGAAAAGGCAGCTTATCCGCTAAATTATGTGTCAGAAAATAAGTTCTGGCCAAGCGTAAGACGTGTAGACGAAGCATTTGGAGACAGAAATCTAATGTGCACCTGCCCTCCTATTGAGGAGTATATGGATGCATAGGTTTTTTAAAAATGCCTGAAAATTTTCTTCGGAAATGATTCCGAAACTATTTTCAGGCATTTCTTATTTTGTGACTTTCATCACATTTTAGTTTATTTTTCCTTTTTCTTTAAAGCTCACTATATTTGTAATTAGTACATTCGGAGTTTAATCTTAATTAAAAGTCAGATGAATATTAAAATTACCGGCACAGGTAGTTATATCCCTAAAGTTATAACCGCAAATGCTGACTTTGACAATCATGAATTCTACAATCTTGACGGAACAGGTTTTCCGCAAGATAACAAGACAACAATTGCTAAGTTTAAAGCAATTACAGGAATTGAAGAACGGCGTTATTTGGAGGAAAATTTAAACACCTCAGATATGGCTGTAATTGCTGCCCAAAAAGCTTTGGAAGATGCAGGAACAGATCCTGAAACTCTAGATTACATAATTGTAGCTCATAATTATGGCGACGTTAAACACGAAAGTATTCAGAGTGATACCGTACCAAGTATAGCCACCAGGGTTAAATATCATTTACGAATTAAAAACCCTAAATGTGTTGGTTATGATGTGCTTTTTGGATGTCCCGGTTGGATTGAAGGACTCATCCAGGCGCAGGCATTTATGAAAGCCGGAATGGCAAAAAAATGCCTGGTAATTGGTGCCGAAGCTTTATCTAGAGTAGTAGATAAACACGACCGTGACTCTATGATTTTTTCTGATGGCGCCGGTGCCGTGGTTTTGGAAGAAACCGAAGAAGAAGGGGGAATCCTCGCTCACGAATCAGGCACTTATGCTTTTAACGAAGCTAACTATATTTACTTCGGAAAATCTAACCGAACAGAAGCGCCAGACGATCTACGATATATCAAAATGAACGGCCGCAAGATCTATGAATTTGCATTAATGAATGTTCCGGCTGCGATGAAAACCTGTCTGGAAAATAGCGGTAAAAGCATAAAAGATCTAAAAAAGGTCTTTATTCACCAGGCCAATGAAAAGATGGACGAGGCTATTATTAAGCGTTTTTATAAACTTCATCAATTAGAAGCGCCTAAAAATGTTATGCCAATGACTATCCAGGAGCTTGGTAACAGCAGTGTTGCTACCGTTCCTACACTTTATGATCTTGTAGTAAAAAATAAAATCGCAGATCAACAACTTGAAAAAGGCGATGTAGTGATGTTCGCCAGCGTTGGAGCTGGAATGAATGTAAATGCAATAGTTTACCAATACTAAATGTACGAAAATAGCTTCCCCAATAAACGATACAAGGAAACTTTAGAGTTTTTAGAAGCTAATGTACCCGCCCCTCAAAAAATCCTTGATTTAGGCGTAAAAAACCCTTTTTCAGAAATTATGGAAAAACATAATTACAGGGTACAAAATACAGAAGGGGAAGATCTGGACCTAAACACTAAAGCCGTAGAAACTAACGCTTATAATGTGGTAACGGCATTCGAAATTTTTGAGCACCTGGTTTCTCCTTATAACGTTTTATCAAATATTAAAGCCGATAAATTAGTAGCTACTGTTCCTCTTAAATTGTGGTTTTCCAGCGCATATAGAAGCAAAACAGATATGCGAGACAGGCATTACCACGAGTTTGAGGACTGGCAATTCGATTGGCTTTTAGAAAAAGCAGGATGGAAAATTATTAGTCGAAAAAAATGGACCAACCCTGTTAACAAATTGGGACTTAGACCTATTTTAAGATATTTCACGCCTAGATATTACGCGGTTTATGCAGAGCGGATTTAAGCGAAATTAATCTTTGCAGAACCTTTAAATTTCGCCACTTGAAGATTTATATTATTATCCCGGCATATAATGAAGCTGAATTTATTGGTGAGACGCTTCAGTCTTTAATCAGCCAAAGTCAACCGGCTCATAAAATTGTAGTCGTAGATGATGGTTCTACTGATAAAACTCCGGAAATAGTCTCAGAATTTTCTAAAAAATATCCTGAAATATCACTGATAAAAAATACTTCAGAAGGCAAACATTTGCCCGGTAGCAAAGTTGTAAACGCTTTTAATATAGGTTTTAAAACACTTGACGACAATTTTGATATTGTTTGTAAGTTTGATGCCGATCTAATCTTTCCAAAGGATTATTTAGAAAAAATTAGCCTTCTTTTTGATCAAAATCCCAGAACCGGGATGGTAGGCGGATTCTGTGAAATTGAGAAAAATGGAGAATGGATCCTGGAAAATCTAACAGGAAAGGATCATATTCGCGGTGCGTTAAAAGTTTATCGAAAAGACTGCTTTAAGGATATTGGTGGTCTTAAACCGGCTATGGGATGGGACACCGCAGATGAACTACTTGCTCAGTATCACGGTTGGGAAATAAAAACCGATGAAAACCTAAGGGTAAAACACCTTAAACCTACCGGAAAAAACTACACCAAAACTTCAAAATATAAGCAGGGCGAAGCTTTTTACAGCTTGAGATATGGCCTTGTGATCACTTTTATAGCTTCAGCTAAACTTGCATTTAAAAAGAAAGACTTTAGCTTTTTTATAGATTGTATCACGGGATTCTTATATGCTAAAAATGAAAAACGACCTTATCTTGTTAGTAAAGATGAAGGCCGTTTTATTAAAAATCTTCGCTGGAAAAAAATGCAGGAGAAATTATTCTGAAACCTCAGTTTCTTCAGCATCTAGCATCATATACAATGGTTTTCCAGTAGTTCCGCTAGGGAATGAGATACCTAAAAGTGCCGATAACGTTGGTGCGATATCAACAATTTCTGTTCTTTGGGTTGTGCTGCCCTTTTTCACTCCGTTTCCGTAGAAAATTAAAGGAGCGTGAGTATCATACATCAAACCACTACCGTGGGTAGAACCCGTTCTTGAATATACGATAGTTGCAGGATCTAAAACATAAACCACATCTCCACTTCTTTTTTGATTAAATCCGTTTTGAATAGCTACAGCTGCTCCAGACACAAAGCTACCGCTGCTAAGCTGATCTCTGGTATATACTTTATCTATTTGATCTAATTGAAGAATATAATGCGCCATTTTAGATTGTAACTCTGAGGAGCTAATTTCTGCTTCTTCCATCACTTCGTAATTAAAGAAAATCTGATTGTTATAGACGCTTTCTATAAGCTCATCTTCATCAAATTCTTCAGAGACAAATTGCTCAAGCTCTTCTCTAAACTCATCAGACTCAAAATAGCCTGCTGGAATATTTACAGAATCAAGATAAGCCGGAACATCTCCCCCACCGTGATCTGCCGATAGAAAAATTGTATAATTACCTTCTCCAACTTGCTCATTTAATTCTTCTAATAGTTGCGCTATATTTTTATCAAGCCGCAGATAAGTATCCTGAATTTCTTTAGAGTTCACTCCAAAATTGTGACCTATCTTATCGGTACTTGAAAAACTTAGGGTAAGGAAATCGGTATCAACATCCTGTCCCAATTCTTCAGCCTCAATTGCCGCCAAAGCAAATTCGAGAGTAATATCATTCCCATAAGCTGAATTTTCAATGATATCGAATCCACCGTTTTCTTTGCTTAATTCAGCTAAATCATAGGGAAAGGTGGCATCTTCTTTTCCTCTAAAACCACCTTCAAAATTATTCTTGTCGCTTCCGCTTTCTTTATAGGTTTCAATATCATAAAGAGTATTCCATGGTTTTAAATAAGCTTCTACCTTGTCTGAATCGTTAAAGTCTTTAACCCATTGCGGCAATTCTTCCATATAATATGAACTGGTTATCCACTTGCCTTCGTCGTCACCATGAAACCAGTAAGCTGCATTGGCAGTATGCCCGGCGGGCAGAATAGAGCCACGATCTTTAATAGAAACACCAATGGTTTTTCCGCGCATTTGGGTATGTAATCTGTTTTCATCACTCACTGTAGTAGTTTTCATCCTGTGCGGAGACATTTTCCCGGCATCATCTTCAGTTCCTACCGGCTCTACCGAATCATCTCCTGCGCAATAAACCGATTCGTGGATAAATTTATCATACCAGCCGTTTCCTATAATTCCATGATTCATTGGGCTGGTGCCTGTATAAACCGAGGCGTGACCAGGGCCGGTATAAGTAGGCACATAATTAAAATGGTTATTTTTAAAGTTGTAACCTTCATTTACTAATTTCTTAAATCCATCTTCTCCAAATCGATCCCAAAATCGGGTAAGATAATCATAGCGCATTTGGTCCACTACAATTCCTACTACCAGCTTGGGTTGCTCCTGGGACTTTTCCTGAGAAAAAGCCTGAAAGGTTAATAATCCTGTAAATAGTAAAAATGCTAATCGCTTCATCTTGTATTGTTTTATAGAAGTAGCTCAAAATTACTAAACTTATTGGGCTAAAGATTAATTCTTCGTTAAATACTTTGGAGTAATTTTTTAGTATTTTAGCTTTACAAAAATTGCTTAATGAACTATCTACACTCCATTGGGGAATATTTTTTAATGTTGAAAGGAACTTTTCACCGAATGACAAAAACATCGGTTCTTAGAAGTTTGATCCTTAAAGAAATAGACGACCTAATTATTGGCTCGATGGGAATCGTGTCTTTTTTATCCTTTTTTATTGGAGCTGTAGTGGCTTTGCAAACCGCGTTAAATTTAAATAATCCATTAATACCAAAATCCCTGGTAGCATATGCGGCAAGGCAATCTATAATTCTTGAATTTGCTCCTACTTTTATCTCCATTATTATGGCGGGTAAAGTGGGCTCTTATATCACCTCCAGCATTGGCTCTATGAACGTTACCGAACAGATTGATGCTCTGGAAGTGATGGGTATTAATTCTTTAAACTATCTTATTTTCCCTAAGATCGTAGCAATGCTTTTTTATCCGTTTGTAATTGCTATTTCCATGTTCCTGGGAATCCTTGGCGCTTATACTGCAGCGGTTATGGGAGGTTTTGTCCCCCCAGATCTTTTTGTGCAGGGACTTCAGGAAGATTTTATACCATTTCACCTTGTTTACGCCTTTATTAAAACATTTTTATTCGCCTTTATTTTGGCCACCGTTCCTGCTTACCACGGCTATTATATGAAAGGTGGCGCGCTAGAAGTTGGTGAAGCCAGTACCACCTCTTTTGTTTGGACTAGTGTGGTTATTATTATTACAAATTACGCAGTAACCCAATTATTACTAAGCTAATGATAGAAGTAGAAAATTTACATAAAGCGTTTGATGGCGAGGAAGTCTTAAAAGGGATAGATTTTAAGTTTGAAAAAAGTAAAACCAATCTTATTATAGGGCAATCTGGTTCTGGGAAAAGTGTACTCCTAAAATGTATGTTAGGTTTATTTACTCCTGAAAAAGGAATTATAAAATATGACGGAAAACCTTATAGTGAATTTACTGAAGATGAACGCAAAGATCTTAGTAAACAAATAGGAATGGTTTTTCAGGGCGGCGCTCTATTTGATTCTATGACCGTGGAAGAGAATGTAATGTTTCCTTTAAAAATGTTCACTAAAAAACAACACAAGGAAAATAAAGAACGAGTTAAGGAGGTTTTAAACCGAGTAAATCTTGATGGTAACGAGAAAAAAATGCCTTCTGAAATAAGCGGTGGAATGCAGAAGCGTGTCTCTATTGCCCGAGCTATTGTTAACCGACCCAAATACTTGTTTTGCGATGAACCTAACTCAGGATTGGATCCTAAAACCGCTACAGTGATAGACAATCTTATTCAGGAGATTACGCACGAATACGATATCACTACAATTATCATTACTCACGATATGAATTCGGTTTTAGAAATTGGAGAAAACATCGCCTTTTTAAAAGACGGAGTTTTAGCCTGGAAAGGAGATAAATCACAGATCTTTAAAACCGACGACGAAACCGTAACCGATTTTGTTTACTCTTCAAACCTATTTCAGAAAGTAAGAGAAGCGCAACAACAAGGACTTTAATTAACAGATTTCACCTGAAGCGTATCCAGTTTCAACCTAACTTTTAACCATCTTTCAAAACGTTGTTTTTGTTCCGAGATCTGGCTGGTTTTTAAGTCATCTTTCCAACCTACGGTAAATGTTGGGATAGTATCTGTTTTCGCGAAATTTGTAGTAATTAAGTTAGAGTAACCTAACTCTTCTATCCCATCATAATTTATTTTCGCCTCCTGGCTTACGTCGCTAAAAGAAAAACTACTGTTCCGGTATTTCGAAATTTCATTTTCCAATAGCGCTATTTTTTCGTCTTTATTTTCAATAAGCTCCTGGTTTTTCATATAAAGATCTTCCAGAATTCCACTTCTAACCTGCATAGAAAGTTCATCTATTGCTCCACTGGGATCTTCTCCCTGGTGTATCACTAATTCAGTTTCCTTTAAAGCCTCAATATCCTCTAATTGTTTCTGCCAGGTGGTAATAATAGTCTTAGGTACGCGCTTTCCAATTAAATATACTTCAATGCTTTTCTCTTTATAATCGTAGGAAGATTTTATGGTTTCCGTACCATCATACCTCATTACGTTAGCTATAAAGTCTTTAGCTTTAGATTCAAATAGTTGCTCCTGAAGCAGGAATACAAACAAAATCACACTGGGAATCATGACAATTACGGCGATGGTAGATGCTATTTGGGCGGTTCTTCTTCGTCTTTTACTATTTACATATTTCACCAGAGGAAAACCAAGAACTTTAGTTACCACAAAAGTTGAAAGGGCGATAAATACCGCGTTAATTGAAAAAAGATACAAAGCGCCACCAGCATAAGACCAGTTTCCAATTGCCAAACCGTAGCCTACAGTACATAAAGGTGGCATAAGTGCAGTTGCAATCGCAACACCAAGAATCACACTGGCTATGGTCCCCTTTTTTGTTTTAGCTACGATTAGTGCCAATCCACCAAAAATAGCAACCAAAACATCTAAAATTGTTGGATAAGTTCGGGCTATAAGTTCGGGTGTTTCTTCTTTCACCGGCGAAACGAGAAAATAAATATAAGCGGTAAGTACACTTAAACCCACCATTAAACCAAGATTGATAAAAGACTTTCTTAAAGTAAGTACGTCATTTATCGCAACAGACATTCCCACACCAACTATTGGCCCCATTAGAGGTGAGATAAGCATCGCACCAATAACAACTGCTGTACTACTTACATTTAGACCAATAGAGGCCACAAAAATGGAAAATATAAGAATCCAGGCATTATGACCTTTAAACGAGATATCCTTTTTTACAGCCTCTATGGTGGATTCTCTATCGGTATCATGCCGAATTTCCAGTAACTCTCTTATAAGCGCTTTTATGTTCTGCCAGATCCCTTTTGCATTTGCCCCCAAATCTTCAGATTTCTCGTGCGGAGGCAGAGATTTATTACTTTCAGGCTTTTGATTATTATCCATATAATTTTAACCTAGATCTTCTCCAAATTTCTCAATAGCTTTTTCGCGAAGCGCCTTGATTTCCTGTATTTTCTTTTTCGGAGTAATTAACAATACTCTAT
Organism: Salegentibacter mishustinae; assembly: GCF_002900095.1. NCBI lineage: Bacteria > Pseudomonadati > Bacteroidota > Flavobacteriia > Flavobacteriales > Flavobacteriaceae > Salegentibacter > Salegentibacter mishustinae. Next base: position 2,776,744 of record NZ_LLKN01000002.1, read on the forward strand.
CATCTTCTACTACCACAAAATCATTCAAGCCATCCAGAACAACTACTTTATTGTTTTGAGTTTTAATGATATTTCCGGTAGAATTTAAAGGTAGCAATCTTCCGTTTACCATGGTATTTTGGTTTTCGTCTTGCGGTAATTCATCTTCCAACGACTTCCAGGTACCCAGATCGTTCCATTTAAATTTCGCCGGAATCACATATACACTATCAGACTTTTCCATAATAGCGTAATCTATAGAAACATTTTGGGCTTTATGATAATTTTCCTCTAAAAACTCCAGTTCTTTTTCGGTATTATAAAACTCGCTCCCTTTCTCAAAAAGCCTGAAAGTTTCGGGATGATATTTTTGAAAACTCTCTACAATAAAAGCAGCACTCCATATAAATATGCCCGCGTTCCAAACGTAATTGCCTTCTTCAATAAAAGTTTCTGCCTTTTTAAAAGAAGGCTTTTCGGTGAACTTTAATACCGGTTTAGCACCTTCAGCATCATCTTTTTTATATTGAATATATCCATAACCAGTATTGGGAAAAGTAGGCTCGATTCCCAGGGTAATTAATTTATCTTCTGAAGCTACAATTTGAAAAGCTTCTTCAATATTTTCCTGAAATGCAGTATCTCCCTGAATCCAGTGGTCGCTGGGCGCCACTAAAATTAAGGCGTCTTTATTCTTCTTTTTAATCTTCAAGGCCCCCAATAAAATACTGGGAGCGGTATTCCGCATCTCGGGCTCCAGTACAATTTGATCATCCTCAACCTGCGGCAATTGCTCTTTTACAGATTCCTTATAATCTTTATGGGTAAGAATTATGATATTTTCTAAAGGCATTAGCTTCGCCAAACGATGAAAAGTAGTTTGTATAAGTGTAGATCCCACGCCCAAAATATCCTGAAATTGCTTAGGATATTGAGTAGTACTTACTGGCCAGAACCGTGAACCAATTCCACCAGCCATTAAGATTGCGTAGTGATTTGTGTTTTTCATAAAAAAAGGAATTAATTTTTGAGCAACTCTACTTCTGCATTGGGTTGAAACAAATAAATTTTACCCGTGTCTACTTCCAGACATTCGTAGCGTTTTATTCTTCTTTCCCCTTTTTTAAACGTTTTCCCATTATAGATTCTAAAAATTCCTCCAAGCGGGATTTCAAAAATATAATTTTTATCGTTCTCAGGATCAAAAGTTTTGAGCGCTACAGATAATTTTGCATCGGTATCGCTACTGGCTTTAGGATTTCTAAAATGCTGCGCAATTAAAGGAAGTAATCCTGAAGGAAAAATTTCGGGCCTAATAAAAGGCAACATTAATTCCCTGAAAGTAAATTTCCACTCCTGCCCGTGGGGCTTTATTTGCCTTCCAAATTTCTCAAAAGCTAACAAATGGGCGATCTCATGAACTAAAGTAATTAAAAAACGATATTTATTTAAATTGGCATTAACCGTAATTTGTTGCGCCCCATTTGGCATTCTGCGATAATCGCCGTGCCTTGTCTTACGTTCATTTACAATTTTTAAATGAACATTATTGTCCTTTATCATTTCAAACACTGGAGAAACGGCTCGTTCTGGAATATATCTTTCAAGGATTTCTCTCATTGGCTACGGCGTACTGTTAGAAACCTGGAGCAATTTACCATTATAAAATTTATGTCCTGTAAGGCTAAAATTGGCAATATACTCGGCCATATCTTTTGCTGAAAGCGGAACTTCCAAGCCAGGAAATGCTTCTTCCAGCATTTCGGTTTGTACAGCACCAAGAGCAAGTACATTAAATGAAGGTCCCTTTTCTTTGTATTCTTCGGCTAAAAGCTCGGTTAATGTAATTACTGCCGCTTTACTGGAACTATAAGCTGAAAGTCCAGGAAATTTCACACTACCCTGTACACCGCCCATGGTACTAATATTCACCACGTGCGCATCTTTTTTCATAAAGGGCAACATTTTTTGAGTTAAACCAATTACTCCAAAAACATTGGTACTATATATCTGCTGAAATTCTTCAGCTGAAATTTTTTCAAAATCTTTATTAATAAGTGCACCGGCGTTGTTTATTAAAACATCTACCTGTTTCCATTTGGTCTCTACAAACGCTGAAACTTTTTCGAGATCTTCAGCTTTGGAAATATCGCAAGATATAGCAGTTACATTTTCTAAATTTAACTCAGAAACCGGTTTATCATTTCGGGAAAGCGCCAGTACTTTGTACCCTTTTTCAGCAAAGAGCTTCACCATTTCGTACCCCATCCCACGGCTGGTTCCTGTTATGACAATATGTTTCATTTTTTTAATAATCTTTTAATCTCAGTTAAATAAATTTCTAACAGATTCTATTTGAACTATGTTGGTATTACTCCGAAACCTGTTTGTTTAATTTTATTTCCTTTTCAGGTGTATTGGCCATTTTCAATATTCCCGGAATCACACTTTCTATTACGTTGGTCATATGCGCTAAATCAAGCTTTTCGGCTTCATCTGCAACGTGGTGATAGTAATCGTAATTAGTAAAATCGAACGTTGAAATTGTTTGTGCAGGCACATTAAATTCTTCGAAAAACGGGTAGTTATCGCTTCTTTTAAATAGATTATATTCTTTAGCCTGCGGTAAAAACCCAAGCACTTTTTCTCCAGAATATTCATTGAATTTTTCAGCGAAATTAGAGTTTTCGTAACCGGTGAGATAACCTATATAATCTTTATTATTCATTGGTACGCCAATCATTTCAAAATTGAATAAAGCGTATAAATCCAATTTATCTTCTTTAAGTTCCTGTGCGATTCTCTTTGCACCTACCAGCCCCATTTCTTCCGCAGAAAATAACACGAACATAATGCTTCGTTTATTATTATCTATTTTGGCAAATTTCTTAGCCAGCTCTACAACTGCAACCGTTCCAGCAGCATTATCGTTAGCTCCATTGGCAATAGAATCTCCTTCTATGGGTTCCTGGATTCCAATATGATCGTAATGCGCTCCCAAAACGATAAACTCATCCTTCAGCTTAGGATCATTGCCTTCCAACATTCCAACAATATTAAATCCTTCAACGCCGTTTATTTCAAAATTATGGCGATAGGTATCAAAATATTTTTGGATGCCATTCGCCTCAAAAACCTTTTCGATTCTTTGCGCGGCAAGCTCAATTCCTTCTGTACCGGTTTGCCTTCCTGCTAATTCGTTTGAAGACAAATAATTCAGTAACGCTTCAACTTCATTTTGCTGAACATTGACATTTAAACTGGTTTTTACTTCCTGGGAAGATTGAACCGCTTGTGAATTTCCGCAGGAAATAGTAAGCAGGGAAGCTGCAAGTATCGTAAAACTTAAAGTAATTTTTCTCATACCGTTAAAGATAAAAAAATCCCGCAAGTGTGCGGGATTTTAATAATTAGTTATTATAAACCTGAGTTACGCTAACATAGTTACCGGATTTTCCAGGTAAGTTTTAAGCGTTTTCAAAAAAGCAGCACCGGTTGCACCGTCTACCGTTCTGTGATCGCAGGCTAGTGTTAACTTCATTGTATTTCCAACTACAATCTCTCCATTTTTCACTACTGGTTTTTCAACGATAGTTCCTACAGAAAGAATTGCAGAGTTTGGTTGGTTAATGATACTTGTAAACTCAACAATACCAAACATTCCAAGATTAGATACGGTAAAAGTACTTCCTTCCATATCTTTTGGTTGTAACTTCTTGCTTCTGGCTTTCCCGGCAACGTCTTTTACATTATTCCCAATTTGGGTCATAGACATTTGATCGGCAAATTTTAACACAGGAACAACAAGACCCTCTTCTACCGCTACAGCAACACCCATATGAATGTGTTTAGCAATTTTCATAGATTCTCCTGTCCACTGGCTATTTACCTGCGGGTGCTTACGAAGCGCCATTGCACTGGCTTTTATCACCATATCATTAAAGGAAACCTTAACATCTGGCATTTCGTTGATCTGCTTACGAGAAGCCATTGCATTCGCCATATCCACCTCTATAGTTAAATAGTAATGTGGCGCGTTAAACTTAGATTCCCCAAGTCTCTTCGCAATAGTTTTACGCATTTGAGAATTTTTAATCTCCTCAAAGCTTTCTTCTCCTGCAGGCACGTAAGGTTGTGGTGCAGCAGCTGTATCTTTAGTTTCAGATTTTGCTTCAGCAGGTTTCTCTGAAGGTTTATAATCTTCAATGTCTTTCTTCACGATACGGCCATTGCCGCCGCTACCTTCAACATCTGAAAGATTTATACCTTTATCTTCTGCCATTTTCTTAGCCAGTGGAGAAGCAAATATTCTTCCACTATCTTTAGATGAACCTGAAGATTTCTTTTCTGAAGACTTACTTTCTTTTTCTTCAGATTTTTCTTCTTTTTTATCGTCTTTTTTCCCTGGTTTTTCTGAAGATTTCTTTTTAGACTTTCCGTCTACTGAAACATTAGAAACATCTGTTCCTTCTGGCCCAATAATCGCTAATAGACTATCTACTTTAGCAGTTTCCCCTTCTTCAAGACCAATTTTAAGCAAAGTTCCTTCGTAAAAAGATTCGAATTCCATAGTGGCCTTATCAGTTTCGATCTCGGCCAGAATATCACCTTCTTCAACTTTATCACCTTCTTTCTTCAACCACGAAGCCACGGTACCTTCTTCCATGGTATCGCTTAAACGAGGCATAGTAATGATTTCTACGCCTTCAGGAATTCCCCCATCGTCGCTATCACCATCACTTTCAGCTTCATCTTCGCCCTCGTCTTCATCAGAATCTGAAGTGTCTTCTTCTTTATCTTTATCGGCATCTCCGCCGCCTTTCAGTAATTCTGAAATATCTTCGCCTTCCTCTCCAATAATAGCAAGCAAAGTATCTACGGGAGCGGTTTCGCCCTCTTCAATACCTATGTGAAGTAAAGTTCCTTCATAGAAAGACTCAAACTCCATTGTAGCTTTATCGGTTTCAATTTCAGCAAGGATATCACCTTCTTCAACTTTATCACCTTTTTGCTTTAACCACTTCGCAACAACACCTTCTTCCATGGTGTCGCTCAAACGCGGCATGTTTATTACTTCTGCCATAATTTACTGAGGTTTATGTGCTAAAAACGGATAATCTTTTTGTTCGTAAACAACATCATACATCACGTTTTTATCTGGGAAGTCTGATTCTTCTGCGAATTTCTCACATTCAGACACCTTGTCTTTAACGCGTTTGTTGATCTCTTTTATTTCATCTTCTGAAGCATACTTTTTATCCTTAATTACATTCAATACTTTAGTGATTGGATCTAATTCCTGATATTCTGCAACTTCTTCTTTTGTTCTATATTTTTGAGCATCACTCATAGAGTGACCACGGTAACGGTAAGTTTTCATTTCTAAAAATGTTGGTCCGTCACCTTTTCTAGCTCTTTTAATTGCCTCATCTAAAGCTTCTGCAACTTTAATAGGATCCATAGCATCTACAGGACCACAAGGCATTTCGTAACCATTACCAAGTTTCCAGATATCTGTTCCTTTTGCAGTTCTGGCTACAGATGTACCCATTGCATAACCGTTATTCTCTACACAAAATACCACCGGTAAATTCCATTTAACGGCCATATTTAAAGTTTCGTGAAGAGAACCCTGTCTGGCAGCACCGTCTCCTAAAAAGGTAAGGGTTACCGCTTCGCGCTTAAAGTATTTATCTGCAAAAGCAAGCCCTGCACCAAGTGGAATTTGCCCACCTACAATACCGTGACCTCCATAAAAGTTATGTTCTTTAGAGAAAATATGCATCGAACCACCAAGACCCTGAGAAGTACCGGTGCCTTTACCATAAAGTTCTGCCATAACACGCTTAGGATCTACTCCCAAACCTATTGGCTGCACGTGGTTACGATAAGCGGTAATCATTTTATCCTTTTCCAGGTCCATCACATGAAGGGCTCCAGCCAGGATAGCTTCCTGCCCATTATACAAATGCAAAAAACCTCTTACTTTCTGCTGAATGTAAACCTGCGCAAGTTTGTCTTCAAATTTACGCCAAAACAGCATATCCTCGTACCACTTTAAATACGTGGCTTTTGTTACTTTCTTCATTTAACTTATTAATTTTAGGCCAGACAGATAGGGTTTGCCAAGCGGATAACAAAAATACTATTTTCAATAAGAATGGAAAACAGTTTTTAAGCAAAAATAACGAAAACGTTATAAGGCCGAATTATCGAATATTAAAGGTAGTAAATCTTTTATAGAATTTGCCTTCATCACTTTGCCGCTTTCACCCATAAAATATACTGCAATTTCCGCTTTCTGTTTCACCTCATATTCCACTAATGCCTGCCTACAGGCGCCGCAAGGCGGTACAGGAGCATCAACTTTATGCTTCATAGATTTTGCCGAAATAGCAATATTTTTAATTTGCGACTTAGGATACCTGGCGCCGGCGTAATAAATAGCAGTACGCTCTGCACACAATCCTGAAGGATAGGATGCGTTTTCCTGATTGCTACCGGTAACAACTTCTTGATTATCTAAGACCAAAGCAGCACCAACTTTAAATCGAGAATAGGGCGCGTATGCATTATCTCTTGCCAAAACTGCTTCTTTCATTAAATCCTGAATAGTTTCTGGAAGTTCTTCTACAGCATCATAAACCTCAAAATTAGAGGTGACTTTTAATGGTTTCATATAAAAAATATTGGAAGGGAAAGATAATAGAAACCTTTCTGGCAGCAAATATTAATTTAAAACAGTATTTCTGAAAAGAAATTAATAAACCGAGTATTGATCCCCAAAGTTAAATGTCAACCCAAAACGAAGGGTTCCTTCTAAAGGACTTGGTACCGGCGAGGTAGAAAATAAATAAGAGATATCTATATTTACTCTTTCATATTCAAAACCTGCTCCAAAAGAAACAAATCTCCTGGAACCTTTGGTTAGACTTTCGCTAAAATAACCGGCACGAAAAGCAAAAGCTTCGCGATACATATATTCAGCTCCCAATGCCCAGGTTACTTCCCTAAGCTCTTCGCTAAAACCACCCGGAGCATCACCAAAGGATGTAAAAATTCCTTCTATAGCTCCAATGTCGTTATATTCAGCATCATCTTCTGCATCAATTTGGCCGTCGTTATTAAAATCTTTAGGTGTAGGGACAAGCAGCTTATTAAATTCAAGGTAAGCACCTAAACGATTTTCTATATCGAAGATAAAATCAAAACCACCTCCTACTTTTAAATTAGTAGGAATAAAATTTTCCTGGCCGGCATCTTCATACTTCATCTTAGGACCAATATTCGAGATATTAGCACCTGCTTTCCAAACTCCATCAAAACCCGAATAAGTTAATTGATCGCTTCGATAAAAAGCAGCAATATCTACCCCAAAACTATTGGCCGCACCTAGATCTTCTTCGTCTTGTAAACCCAGATCTGAACGCAAATAACGCCCGGCGACCGCCATTGCGATATTTTCGCTCAATTGCAAAGAATAAGAAAGATCAAAAGTAAGTTCATTTGGATTCACAACTAAAGGCGCCTGTTCTATAGTAGAACGCCTCTCTATACTTCCCAAACTAAAGTATCGTAAGCTGGAAGCAAAAGCACTTCTATCGCTTATTCGCTGGTAATAACTAATATTCCCTAGAAAGATATCATTAACAATATCACTTAGATACGGTGTATATGAGAAGCCTATTCCATGCTCGCTGGATGCAAAAGCATATTTTGCGGGATTCCATTGTTGGGAAAACACATCGGGTGAAGTAGCTACCCCCTGGTCACCCATACCGGCTGCCCTGGCATCTGCTGCTACAAGTAAAAAAGGGACCGCAGTAGTAATCACCCTATCCCTTTCTTCCTGGGCATTCATTTTAAACTGAGAGCCTAAAACAAACACGAGCAATAAAATTGTAATTTTTTTCATCATATTAGTTAATGATTAACAAATATATACTAATAATCTTGTTAAGAAAAGACCTTAAGTTTTAAATTAATCTATTTGACAAAAAGGAAATACTTTTAGTTTCCACAATGACAAAAATAATTAGAGTAGGTCTATAACAACTGCGAAATAGCTAAAATATTGTATCTCCGGTATTTTAAGCACTTTTTTTAAGCATAGCAACCTTCAATTAAATAAAAATCATTTAATTTTGCTGCTTTCTAGCCCTAGATAAGGTTAAATTAAAAGGGTATGGAGATACATTTTAAGCGTTCAATCTATCCTAAGCCCTAAGGTCATCAGGGCTTTAAAGAAAATTGGAACCTTGGAGACAACATAAAATAAACTTGTACTTTTAGCGTTAATTACTATATTGCAAAGCCTAATATTTCTACCAAAAGAGATGATGAATATGAGAATCAATATTGCTTTTAGAGCCTTTTTAACCCTCGTGCTTAGCGTTGGTTTACTAAGCTGTAATAATTCCCGAGATTATGATGATAGATCCAGGGCAACTGGATGGGACATTAATTCAGATGAAGGCGGATTTCAATACAATACAGATTACAAAGAACAGGAAGCCGGTCCCGGGCTGGTTTTTGTAGAGGGTGGAACCTTTACTATGGGACAGGTGCAGGATGATGTAATGCACGATTGGAATAATACTCCAACCCAACAACATGTTCAGTCCTTTTATATGGACGAAACCGAAGTTACCAATATGATGTATATGGAATACCTTGATTGGTTAAAAAAGGTGTTTCCTCCTACACAGGAAAACTTCCGAAATATTTATAATGGTGCCGTGCCAGATACTCTTGTTTGGAGAAACAGACTTGGGTATAATGAAACAATGGTAAACAACTACCTACGCCACCCCGCTTACGGAAACTACCCGGTTGTGGGTGTAAGCTGGATACAAGCTGTAGAATTCAGTAAATGGAGAACCGACAGGGTGAACGAACTTCTTTTAGAAGAAGGCGGTTACACCAAAGAAGGAGCACGTTTAACCGATGTACAGGCTGGAACCACGTTTAATACAGAAACCTACCTCAATGCGCCAAGTAAGGCTTATGGAGGTAATACTGAAATTAGCCAGGGAGGTGACGAGTCTCAGGATATGATTGATAATCAAAATACCGATGCAGATGGAAATGCACTTGGCGGACAAACTTATGTTCAGCGTAAAGATGGAGTTTTGTTACCTGAATACCGTTTACCAACTGAAGCTGAATGGGAATATGCTGCATCTTCTTTAGTAGGAATTAGAGATTATAATGTTTACAGAGGAAGAAAAAAATATCCGTGGGATGGTCAATACACCAGATCTGGTGATGTTAAAAAACAGGGAGACCAGTTAGCCAACTTTAAGCAAAGTGACGGAGATTACGGTGGTATTGCAGGCTGGAGTGATGATGGCGCTGATATTACTGCTGAAGTAAAATCTTACGATCCTAATGATTTCGGACTTTATGATATGGCCGGCAACGTAGCAGAGTGGGTAGCCGATGTTTACCGCCCAATAGTTGATGATGAATTTAACGACTTCAACTATTACAGAGGAAATGTATACACCAAAAATGCAATTAACGAAGATGGTAGCGTAAAGGTAGTTGGAGTAGACGAAATTGAATTTGATACTTTAGCTACGGGAAGACTGGTTGCAAGATCCTACCCTGGAGATATTGCACAAATACCTGTTAGCGAAGAAGACACTTATATGCGAACCAATTATACTGATAGTGATCAACGTAATTTTAGAGATGGAGATAAAAGCTCTAGCCGTTATTACAGATCTTACCAGGAAGCTGAAGACGAATCTCAACGTATGTACAACTCCCCTACTTATAATGTAGCTGGAGCTAAAGATAGCACAGGAGTAGCACAACGCGGTTACGACACTGCAGACAGAACAACCCTTATTAGTGATGAGGTTAGAGTTTACAAAGGTGGTTCCTGGAGAGATCGCGCTTATTGGTTAGACCCGGCACAGCGTAGATATTTCCCACAGGATATGGCTACAGACTATATTGGATTTAGAAATGCCATGTCTAGAGTTGGTTCAAAATCTTTAGATAACAATAAGAAAGCAAGAAATTAGAAAATTCTAATCTTCTAAAAATTATGATAAAAGCCCTATTCGTTTAGGGCTTTTTTTATAGCTTTATTTTTGAAGACCTCTAACAAGTTAAATAAAGGCTTAGAAAAGCGCAATATGAAAACAGCAATTATTCACCAAAGATTTCTTGTAAGCACCGGAATTTCTACCGATACCCGAAACATTAAACCCGGAAGCATTTTCTTCGCTTTAAAAGGAGCTAATTTTAACGGTAACCTCTTTGCAGCACAAGCTATCGAAAAAGGAGCCATTTGCGCGATTGTAGACGATAAGGACGCCGCGTTGAATGATAAGGAATACATTGTTGTTAAAAACAGTCTCGAGGCACTTCAAAAGCTAGCTAAATTCCATAGAAAATTTCTGGGTATTCCCATAATAGGTATAACCGGTAGTAATGGAAAAACCACTACTAAGGAGCTTATCTATAATGTGCTTTCTAAAAAATACACAGTTACTGCGACACAGGGAAACCTCAACAACCATATTGGAGTACCACTTAGTTTACTTGCAATGGATGAGGAAACTGAATTAGGATTAATTGAAATGGGCGCAAACCATCCCGGTGAAATTGAGTTTCTTTCTAATATAGTGATGCCAGATTATGGGTTTATCACAAACTTCGGAAAAGCCCACCTGGAAGGATTCGGGAGTTTAGAGGGAGTAATACAAGCAAAGACTGAATTATACCGACATTTAAAAGAAAATAAAAGATTAATTTTTCTAAACCTGGACGACGATGTACAAAGGCTCGAGATAAACTATAAACATAATTTCACTTTTGGAACCAACAGGAAGGCTCAGGTAAAAGTAACTTACCCTGAAACAGATAATGCAGCTAAAATAATCTTTAACGATACAACTTTTAAAAGTCAGTTAAGTGGGGCTTATAACTCTAAAAATATGGCTGCAGCACTATGTATCGGTTTGTATTTTAAAGTTCCAGTGAATGAGATTAGAGAAGCTATAGAAAATTATATTCCTTCTAATAATCGTTCGCAAATAATAGAAAGTGGTTCTAACAAAATTTACCTGGATGCCTATAACGCGAATCCCACGAGCATGATGGCGTCTTTACAGCATTTCAACAAGGTCAAAACCAATACTACTAAAATTGTGATTTTAGGAGATATGGGTGAACTCGGCAATGCTTCAGAAACCGAACACCAGGTAGTCGTAAACTTTTTAGAAAATGCTGATATTTCTGAAATCTACCTGGTAGGAAAGCAGTTTAAAAAGACCACCACAAACAAACCGAATATCATTAAATTTGAAAATACAGAGAACATTAAAAAGCATCTACAATTAGCCGATTTAGAAAATTGCAGTATCCTTATTAAAGGTTCCAGATCGATGGCCTTAGAGAAAATATTAGAAGTTTTTGAAGCTAAAGCTTAATTTCTTTAATATCTACAAAACCATAAGCACTAATTTCCAGAAGAATTAACAATAAAGTATCTCCTGGAATAATTTCAGCCACCTTTAATATGTTTACATTGCCAGAAAGAAAAACTCCCGGTGCAGCTTCCATTTCCTCACCAAGCTTTTCATTTACTTTACCCAGTTGCTCTTTAATGTGTGGCTTAAGATCTAACCTCATTTTATTTTTAATCTTTTTATAGATTAAAGTATTGGCGAGGGTTTCTATAGAATTATCAATTAACCAGCTTTTACTCTGGCCCTCCAGTTCGTACTCCTTAACATCTATTACCTGATCTACTTCATCAAATCCCAGGGTAATATGCACTAACAGGTTAACCTCTTTATTCTTAAATAGGGTGGTTAGAGTTTTCAATTTCAAATTAAGCGTAAGATCAAAATTTGGCTGCTGGCTTTTTCCTAAATTAGCGTCAAGTACTTCAACATAGTTTTTCACCGTGCCATTAGAGTCTTCCATCCCTATTTGCTCGCCTACCAATTTTTTCTGAAGAACATCTTCTAAAACCCGATAATTAATTTTCACCGGTAAGTTAAGTTTGATATTATCATCTTCAAAAAGCTCGTTCATCATGTAAAATTTAAGTTGGTTAGTTTTTAAACAACATAAGTTTTTTCTTCTGAAAAAATCTGAAAACGCAGTTAAATAAAATTAAACTTTGGAAATCAGGCCAAGGAATTCAGAATTTATCAAGCTGAAAACTTCAAATTGTATTACAGATTTGCTCTACTATAAAATCTAAAGCCTTCAGCAAACTACATCAAACACTTTTAAAATTTCATTTTAATCCAATTCCGAATCTATCTTAAAATTGAAATTACCGTTGCTCACTAGTTTTATAGAATTATCAATGGCATTATGAGCTTTAAAACCGAAATATCCATTAACATAACTTCGGTTGTTACCCAGAATCTGGATATTAAAAATTGGTAGTGTTTATTTGATTATTTAGTAAAGTGCTATTTGAATTTGACTATTCCTCAGAAAGCCCTTCTATTTCACTGCTAAATAGATTCGAAAAAATATTAGAGAAATAAAAACTGATAATCAACAGGTTAGCGCAAGTCTTACGGAAATCCGTAAAATTACGCGTAACAAAAGCTTTAAATTTGTACCTATAGAAGCAAATAGATCTGTATTTGCACTTATTTAATTTGGCAATTAAATTATGCCGGCTACAATGAGAGACTAGATTGAGTAGGGTCTGTTTAGTTTTTTCGTAGCCGGTATTTTTATTTCAGCTTACTATCAGCCTTCTTGCCGAAATAATTTTTCAAAATCCACCCACCTACAAAAGTTGAAATTAGGGAAAAACTACTATAAAGAATAGCAACCAGGCTAATATCCTTGTCTTTTAAAACCTGGTTAGCGATGAAGAGAGCGAGCACACTATTTTGCAATCCCATTTCAATAGCGATTGTATATGCAGAGCTATGTTTTAGTTTTAGGCGCCTACTAACTAGATAACCAATAATTATAGTTGCAAAATTCAGAATTATTAGAGGTATTAAAAGATTAAGATGCTCAAAGTATTTTACATTTTTTTGAGATTCATCAAAAAAGATGACCACAATAAAGGCAAGTAACATAATCCCGGGTAGAATATATTGTAAAGCCTTGTGAAGTTTATCTCCAAACTTATGTCCGAAGAATTCATTTAATAGTATTCCCGCTACTACGGGAAGGATCACGGTAAATAAAACATCACTCATAGTTTCGCCAAAGGTGAGACTAAAGGATTGCCCCTCTTCCCCGAAAACCATAAAACTGAATTGAACCACAAGCGGAATACTGAATAGAATAATAAAACTATTAAAAGCAGTTAGCGAAACAGAAAGCGCCACCCTGCCTCTAAGCATTTTGGTTACCAGGTTTGAGGCGGTTCCGCCGGGACAGGCGGCAAGCAACATAATTCCAATTTTATACACGGTTTCTATTGGCCAGAAATAAATTAGCAGGAAAGCTATAATAGGCAACAAGAAAAGCTGGGAAGCAAGACCGGTTATAATTGCGCGAGGATGAGTAAAAACCCTTCTAAAATTACTAAAATTAAGCTCCAGCCCTATCCCAAACATAATTAAGGCAATAGACAGAGGCATAAAAATATTGGCAAATTGCTGCATATTTCTTCGAAAAAAATCCAAGATAAGATTTTTTAAAGAAAGAGAATTTTAGGCCTGATTTTTTATTCTTTTAATTAGGCAAACATAGAATTTAGGATCTTTTTTTGAAATTTTAGCGATAGCAAAATATTCATCCTTAAACCCCTAAAAGGGTATTCACATGCCACGCTGAATTGTGAGAAAATAGGAAAGAATAATTAACGTAAAATATACATTTATTATCTTTGAAATTCTTCTAAATAGAATTGCCTTTGAAAACTGCAGAAAATAATAGCAAGCTACCTGATGATTTTAAAAGTTTTGAAGCGGAAATTAAAGTAGCTTCTCCTGGAAGAATCAATTTAATTGGCGAGCATACAGATTACAACAATGGTTTTGTAATACCTGCGGCCATAGACAAAAAAATTTATTTTAGATTCAGGAAGAACAACACTAAAAATTTAGTCCGAATTTACAGCGAAACCTTTGATGCTTATGTAGAATTTAATCTTCAGAAGATAACTAAAAGTACCAATTCCTGGGAAAACTATTTGTTAGGAGTTATTGATGAAATTCAAAAGCTAGGCAAACAACTTCAGGGTTTTGATTGTATCTTGAAAAGCGAATTACCTATTGGAGCTGGCATCAGTTCTTCTGCAGCGCTAGAATGCGGTTTTGCAGAAGGCTTAAATTCATTATTCAATTTAGACCTGGCGCAAATGGAAATCGTAAAACTTTCCCAGCGAGCAGAAAATAATTTTGTTGGCAGCAACTGCGGAATTATGGATCAGTTTGCTTCTGTAATGAGTAAAAAAGATCATTTCATCAAGCTCGATTGCGAGTCGCTGGAAGCAACGCTTATTCCGGCTAAAATTGAGCATTGCAAATTATTGCTTTTAAACACTAATGTTGCTCATAACCTGGCCGATAGCGAATACAACAGCCGGCGGCAGGAATGCGAAAATGTGGTGGCAGTTATTCAGCAAAAATATTCAGCAGTAAAATCACTAAGACAGGTCTCTTTTAATATGCTAGAAGAATTCAAAGAAGAAATTGGCGCTATAGGTTTTAAGCGCTGCCAGTATGTATTAGAAGAAAATGAACGCGTGCAAGAAACCGAAAAGGCTTTGCGCGATGGAAACCTGCAAACCATTGGAAAGTTGATGTACGCCTCCCATAGAGGCTTGCAGCACCAGTATGAGGTGAGCTGCCCCGAACTGGATTTCCTCGTAGATTTTTCAGAAGAAAAACCTTTTATTTATGGCTCCAGAATGATGGGCGGTGGTTTTGGGGGCTGCACCATTAACTTGATAGAAGCCGATGAAATTGATGCTTATTTTGAAGAAGTAAAAAAGGTTTATCAGAAAAAATTCGATATCACACCAACTGCAATAACAGTGGTTCCCGATGAAGGAACTCAAATTACTCGATAACCGAAAACAAAATATTATCAAAAAAAGCCTCTCAAGCTTGATTTGAGGTAATTTTATAAGCTTTAAAATAAATATCATGGATACCGAAATAAACAAACATCCACATAGACGCTATAATATTTTAACCGGGGAATGGATCCTGGTTTCACCTCATCGCACCAAAAGACCCTGGCAGGGAAAAACCGAAAAGAATAATGTGGAAAAACGGAAAACATATGATCCCTCCTGCTACTTATGTCCAGGAAATTCCAGGGCCGGAGGAGAAACCAATCCCGATTATAAAAGCGCTTATTCCTTTGAAAATGATTTCCCTTCTCTACTCCCGAAAGCTCCGGTAAAAGATTTTGAAAACGGACTTTTAAAAGCAGAAGCTGAAACAGGTATTTGTAAAGTGGTTTGTTTTTCTCCCGATCATTCTCTCACCCTTCCATTAATGGAAGAAAAAGATATTACTGAAGTTGTAAAACTTTGGAAAAAGGAATACCACGAACTAGGCGGTAAAGAGGATATAAATTATGTGCAGATCTTTGAAAACAAAGGTCAAATAATGGGTTGTAGCAATCCGCATGCTCACGGGCAGATATGGTCGCAAAAATCTATCCCGACAGAAATTTCAAAGAAATCGAAACATTTTAAAGAATATTGGAACAAAAATAAAAGCAGTTTGCTGGGCGATTATTTAAAGCAGGAATTAGAACTAAATGAACGCATTTTAGCACAGAATGAGCATTTTGTGGCTTTAATTCCCTATTGGGCGGTTTGGCCGTATGAAGCCATGATTATTCCGAAAAAACATTATCAGCATATTGGTCAGTTAAATACTGAAGAAGAAAAAGCTTTTGCGGCAATTATAAAAAAGCTTACCATAAAATACGACAATCTTTTTGAAACCTCTTTTCCCTATTCTTCCGGTATTCATCAAATTCCCACCGATAGCAAAGAGTATCCCGAATGGCATTTTCATATGAGTTTTTATCCGCCGCTTTTAAGATCGGCTACAGTTAAGAAATTTATGGTGGGCTACGAAATGTTTGCCGGCCCCCAACGCGACATTACCGCAGAACAGGCTGCGAAGAATTTAAATGAACTTTCTGAAATTCATTATTTAAATCATTAAAATAGAGGTGTTCCATTCTCTATAATCAAACACCAGTTAGTTTATTCCAGTTAACATTCTTTCACATTAGACTTTAAGGAATTCCCAAATAACGTTGAATTAACAGCCTAATCTTTAAGCACTTGTTATTTTAGTCACCAACCAAAAAATAGATTGATGATGAAAAAATGGAATGAATTTTTAGGAAAAACAGGTATTTTGATGCTATTTGTAGCTATTACTAGTTGTGGTCCAGGAAATATGGGCGACGGGGACACTCTAAGGCAAGATGCCAATGAAGCTAAGATGGCAATGACTCAAGCTGATGACAATCTACAGGAATTGTTCAATAATTCTGTAGGATATGCAATCTTCCCTAACGTAGGTAAAGGTGCATACATTATTGGCGGTGCTTCAGGTAACGGTATAGTTTACGAAGATGGTGATATGATCGGTTATGCAAATCTTAAACAAGTTGACATAGGACTTCAGGCAGGCGGAAAGGCTTACAGGCGGACTTGTGGCAACATTTTAAACACGTGGTAACCAGAACCGGCACCAATATCGGCGATAGTGTCGTCGGGAGCGATATTCATATTTTTAATAAGCCTACTGGTATTTTCTTCCTTTTCACGTTCTGGACGTTCCAGCCAATTTATACCCTGGTAACCCATCACGTGAGAAATCTCGCGGCCTTTATAAAATTTTCCAATCCCATCAAAACTTCCTTTTTGAAAGGTATAATTTGAATTGGAATTGTTGTTTTGTCCCTTACATTGAAAGAAACATAAAACCAAAATTGTAATAAAAATAGCGGAAGTATAATTTTTCATGATATTTATTTCAATATCATAAAGTTAAGGAAATCTGTTCTTAGGAGGAATATTAAAAAAAGATTAGAGAAGTGACCTCTACCATAGCTTCAAATAAATAGCACGACCCTACTCATAATATTTACCTTGAAAGTAATACCAATTAAGGTGTAGCTGCCACTTGCTCTAATTTAAAGTAAAAGTAGATATTATGTTAAAGCAATGCGTGCTTGTTTAGTAAACGTATGGAATTTTAAAGTTATCGTTTAAACTTCAAGTTTAATGGAGACAGAAGTGCCTTTGTTTTTAGCAGAAGTTATCTCAACAGCTTCCTTCACATCGTAACCCAGCAATGCTAATCGCTCTTTTACCAGGGAAACTCCTTTAGATTCGTGAAGTTTATTGGTTGAATTTTCTGAAAATCCAATTCCGTTATCTTCGATTTTGCATTGCAAAACCCCTTCTGGAAGCATATTAAAAGAAACTTTTAAGGTTGGATTTATTACACCCGGCGGAAAAGCATGAATAAAAACATTTTCCACAAAAGTTTGTAAAAGCATAGTAGGAATTTCTACCGCATAAGGATCAATTAAAGGATCTATTTCAAATATCACCTTAATTCGATTATTAAACCTTGTATTTTCAACCCGAATATAGGATTGCAAATATTCAATTTCCTCACTCAATAAAATAGTGGGTTTGGTGCAATGATCCAGGTTTAACCTGATCAATTTTGAAAAATCTCCTAAAAATATTGTTGCTTTATCTATATCGCTATCCATAATGTAATATTGGATAGAATTCATCGCATTAAAGATAAAATGCGGATTCATTTGCGCCAGCAATGCTTCCATTTTGGTTTCTTCAAAACGCTTTTGGATCAAACCTTTTTGGGCTTCAAACTTTCTGGCCTGCCTTATTTGAAATTTATAAAAGCTATAAATTACAGTAGCTATAATACTTATGATAAGTAAGGCAAACCACCAGGTTTTCCAAAAGGGCGGAAGCACGGTTAAATTCAGCAAGGCCTGAGTATAACTTAAACCTGTACTTTCATCTAATACTTTTACCTCTAACTCGTAATTATTTGTTGGTAGGGAAGGAAGGAAAATTTCCGGACTGGAAAATGAAAGGCTCCAGGGTTCACCCTCATTTAAACGGTATTGATATTTTAATTTATTCGGATATGGATGCGCGTTTGTGCTAAATTTAAGTAATAGTGTATTTTCATTGTACTTCAATTTGAGCTTATCTCTTTCGGGAGATGATCCTAAAGAAAATTTATTGTTATTGATAAATATTTCTTTCAGTTCTATTTGATCTACCAGCGTAGTTGAATCTTTTACGGCATCAAGATCTATGTTATAATACCCATTGTGGCTTCCTATAGATAGGATGTTTTGATTTACTTGGGCACTCAATAAAGGTTGCTCCAGGCCCTGTTCTTTATCTAAAAAAATATATCGCCCGTTTTTGTAAAGTGTCAACCCTTTTTCTGTTCCAATAACTAAAGTTTCCTTGTAATTCTTTAAAAAAGAAATAGAGTTTCCCTGGATTTTCGCCCTTGGAATTTTCTTATGAATTTTGAATGATTCATCGTCATTAACGATAAACACGTCACCAAACTCATTTGAAATGGCGAGATCATTTCCTAAAACCGTAATATGCTTTAACTTTTTTTCGGCCCAGATTCCATTTTCCAGATACGATTTAAAACGATTATTCTCCCAGGCATACAGACCAGAGAAAACAGACAAAAAATAAGTTTTACCACCCCTCTGCAAACTACCTACCACCATAGTAGGGGTTTGTGAGTTGTCCTTTTCAAAGTGGGTATACTTAAGAAGATCCAGGTTGCTATACACTCTAACGCCACCGTAAGGATTGGTTTCTATAAGATTCCCAGTTTTCGTAAAATTAATCTCTTCTGAATGCAATGGTAAATACCGATTCAATTCCCCGGATTCTTTTATGGCAAACACTCCAATGTTAGTATTTACCCAAAAGTTATTTTTAGAAACTTTTAAATCATAAAAATCGATATCTGCGGCCTTAGTAGAGTAATCCAATTCGTAGAAATCATCTTGATGCTTAGGCAAAGGCAAGTTGGTATTTCTCACAAATTGTTCTTGCCAATTTTTAAGCTGTGATAACGTAATCTTTTGCTCATTTCCAGCTCTTTTTAAAACGATACCATTGTTGAATAATACTGCGGAAGTTTTTTCTGTTCTCGCGAATCCAATAATATTCTTACCCGGTAGTTCGTGAATCTTAATCTGGGGATTTAAAGCGATTTCAAATAATCCGGCATCCCGGGTTCCAGCATATAATTTTTCAAATTTCGAGTCATATGCCAGGGATATTACTTCCTGGCTGGCTATATTAAATTCGGAAGCCCTGGATATTAATCGCTCCTCTACCAGTTCATAAATTCCTCCGTTAGTATCGTATATGCCCCAGGCCGCAGCAAAAATTTTATGATCATCGGTTTTCGCATAATCCCAAATAATGGAAGTTCCGCGTTTTTCTAAAGGAATAGAATCCTTTTCTCTCACGTAATCGGGAAGATGACTTTTCGTAAAAAAACCTTTATTACTGCTGTAAATACTATCATTATCTGGGAAGGTGGAATAAATGTATTTATGATCATTTACTTCCACCAAAGCGGTCTGCCCCTCCTCATTTAGAATCTTGAAGATCCCGGATCGATAAGTGACCACGTAGATTTGATTTTGATATTCAAAAAAATCCTGAACCCTGAAAAGTTCTTTCCCAGAAGGAGTCTTTAAAGAATTTACTTTGAAAGTATTTACATCTATCAGAGAAACCCCATCACTGGTTCCCACATACATATAATTACCGGAAGTAAAGAGTTTGGTTATTTGGTTATGAACCAATCCGTCCTTTTCTGAAAGGATTTTGAATTTATAGCCATCATAAATACTAACCCCTTCACCGTAGCTACCAAACCATAATTTGCCGTTATTGTCTTCTGCAATAGCCCAACAGCTGTTTTGAGCTAAACCATCCTCTTCAAAGAAATATTGAAATTCGTCATTTTCCTTTTTAATTACACCATTTTCAGTACCAATCCATAGACTATTGTTGCTGTCAACCAATATGGATCTAACCGAGTTATTTGGTAAATCTCTAGCTGCAGTATAATTTTTAGTGGGATAATTTTGAGAGAAGGCGAAATTAAACCATAAAAATAATAAGAAGAATAGTTTAATGGTTTTGTAGAATGGCATTGATAAACTCTTCTTCTTTTCGAAACGAAACAGGAAGTTTCTCTCCGTTGGTTAATTCAATTTCCTTATTTGCCTTATGGTATCTAACTACGTAATTTAAATTGATGACGTAGCTTTTATGAATTCTTTTAAAAGTAGTGGCCGGAAGTATTTCTTCAATAAACTTTAAGGTCTTTGAAGCTGTTTTTGTAGCACCATCGATTTTTTTAATGCTACAGTAATTACTTTCAGCCTTGCAATATAAAATTTGATTGGTATGTATAAGTTCAAACCCTTCAAGGGTAGGAAAAGCAATTTTACTTACGTTCTGGTCATTTACATTTAAATTCTCTAATAGTAAAGACAACTTTCTTTGAGCAAAATTCTTTTCATTTTTCTTTTCAAACTTTTTTACGGCTTCGGCTAAATCTAAATAACTAATTGGTTTCAATAAATAATCCAGCGCGCTACGCTTAATTGCTTTAATGCCAAATTTATCGTGTGCCGTGGTGAAAATAACTTCAAAATTTATCACCTCAAAATGCTTAAAAAGTTCAAAACCATTCTTTTCTGGCATTTGGATATCCAAAAAAACGAGATCTGGTTCATATTTTTTAATGGCCTGCACACCTTCATCTACTGAAATACATTTTTCAACAATATTAAATTTATTTGGAAAATACCTGTCTAGTGTTTTCTCCAGTAAACTTTGCGCATTGATTTCGTCATCAATAATTATTGCCTTTATCATAAACCAAAATTACAATTAAATTATGAGTTGTTTAGAAGCTGTATTAGACGACAAAAGAACAATTATATATGTTATTTAACCAGTTATAATCATCCTTTAGATTATTCTTTATATAGATTTATTTTTCGAAGTCACTAGATTAGGAAAAATCGAAGATTTCCAGAAATTTATCATTAACCTTGAGATTAAAGCTCATTAGAATGAAGAAGATATTCTAAAAGTTCAGCAATAAAAAAAGGCTTCACATCTCTGTGAAGCCTTGTCTTTGCTAGTAGCGGGTAAATTTGAAATATCGAATCGTTTCTCAAAGGATATTGCAGAAATTGCTAACCTTCACCTTTAATATAAATGCCAAGTGAAGGGTCTATTTTGACAGTTCGCTGATTGCCTTGTATGAAGAGTTCCATCTTCATATAGCATTATATATTTGGGATAACGATACCTATAGTAACTGTCACTCCCTCCCGATAATTGAATAACACTATTTATGAAATCAGTAGTTTGATATTCCTGACACTGAATATTTGAAGCAGATGAATGAATCCCTACGAAATTATAAGTTCCGTCATGGCTGGAGGAACCATCATTACTTACGTATTTATATGTGCCATCAGGATAAAAGAAGATATTCTTTGGTTTACCTTCAGCTTCTCCATGGGAACCATAATCTATAGTTATGCTATTATTGACAAATCTATTATAACCGTAATTTTTCAAGGTTAGGTTTACACTTATGGTTACCTCCTTATTGTTTGTAGCATCATATACGGTTATACCGTAATTTTCAATATTAATATCTTCATTACTCTCGGGATAATAACCTATAACATCTGACCCTGTCCATCCTGTTTCTGAACCATTGCCAACTAAAACGGGTACATCATCCAAAGTTAATCTTACGAGATGGGTCATATAGTTTGGTAAAGTCAAATCGTCCCCATTTTCCAAAGTATGTATCACAACAGGATTCGAGTAGCCTTCATATTTCCCAATTTGAAGCTTATAATTAGCAGTTTCTTTATTCACCCTTATTTCAAAGAAACCACTTAAGTCGTTAAAATCATCAGAATATGAGTAATTCAGCTCGGTATCGATGTAATCCTGACTTAGGTTATCGACATCTTTAATTTTTAATTTCAGCTTAAGACCTCCGTCAAAAGAAATTTCAGCTATCTCAACCTTATCGCTCCCTACAGAAAATTCCATCTTCTCATAAATTTCCATACCCGCTGTAACGGTTTCTATCGGAGATTCTCCTAATTCCCCTTCATCTACCTCATCCTTATCACTTAAGAACACATTTTCATTAATATATCTTATTGCTTTATTCAGTCTTGTCACAAAAGAATTAAAGAGATTTAAGTCTTTGAAAAACGTTTGGATGTTTTCATTACCAGAATCTTGGTCCTGGCTATTCAAGCTCCTTTGTTTGATTGCAAAGTTCAATGTCTCTCCAACTTCATGAGTAAATTCAAGACGACTTACCGCTTGCCTTGATAAGTCAGAGTCTAAATCATTAATAACTACATTCACCTTTTTTATTGCCAAATTTGCTAGATGGTCCAGATAATCCTTTGCTTTAAACCATGCAGTAATCGCAACGGCTGCACCTATACCCATGATAATTGGGTTTGGAAAACCTGCAACTGCCATCCCCACACCAATTCCCAATGCAGCTACAGCAATCCCGTGTTTTCGCAGTAAGGCCATTTCAGATTCTGATTGCCTTGTATAATCATCTCTTAATAAGCCATCAATCATCTCCTTATTAGCCTGGTAAAATGCTGCGGCCTGAAATTGCTCTTCGGAAGATGCATCATCAAAAGCTTTCTTGAGCTCTGACCAATACCCTGAGACATATTGAGATTCTGGACTAACATCAAAACCGCTTATCTCACCCGTAGCAACAGTTAGCAACTCCTCAAAGGTTACTGATTCAGAACTATTCAATCTCAATTGAGAAATATCGTAATGCTTTTCAATATCTAAACCTGACACTTTTAAAGTTGAAATTCCTTCTTCCATATCTGAAGGAACCATGACCATTAAATGATTTTCGTCAACCTTGACAAGGTTTACATCTCTGCTACCGAAAGTTCCCTGGTACTCATCAGAATTAAGATTTATATTTACTTCAATATTTATAATTTCTGAAGTTTTTACTGAAGTGCCTGTTAAAGGTGGATTCGATGGGTTTTCAGAAGAACTAGGATTTTCGGTGGGATTAGATGGTGTAGAATCAGGTGAATCCGTTGAGCAGCCGAGGTTAATAAATAAAACCATAGCTAAAATCAGCTTTAGCGAACGTAACATAATGATATTTTAAGTTAGACCTCTTAAAAATAAATATTTACGATGTTCAATGCCATACCCTTTTATGGGTATTTTGGTTCGATAAAGTACTTAAAGCAAAAAAGCCAACTATCTAAATTTTAGATAATTGGCTTCTTAGTAGCGGGTAAATTTGAAATATCGAACAAATTTTTTGAGGATTTAATTGCGGTAGCCGCACTAAGCACAGAGGCTTAAACAGGAAATGTAAAAGCTTTAAATTTTCATTCCTCATACCGTTCAAAATAAAGATGAATGTTACCATTCCCCTCATCTACCTTTATAAGATGAAGTTTTCTGTTGTTGACATCAACAAGCTTATGTCTTCCGCTCAGAAACAAGTTAATTTCACCATCATGATACTTATATGCTTCACCCCAACCAAACCCTAATCCACTTGTTCCAAACGTGGTATCATAATTTATAGACTCCTCATCTATTGTCCAAATTGTTCCTCCTTTGCCTTCATTACGAGTATAATCTTCTGAGCCATCAGGATTTTCATATATTTTAGTAATGACATCCCAGCTACCATACAACTCTAGAGGTGGTTTATCTACCTCTTTGGTGCAGCTGGTTAGTACTAAAAAGAAAAATAAAATTGAAAGACATTCAGAAAACTTCATGAAATAGGAAGATTAAAATTTATAACCTAAACCAATTTGGAAAGTGTTTACCTTATAAGGAATAAAATCATTTTCGTCCCCTCGTTCTGTCAAACCATAAGCATATTTAAGGTCAGCGAATAGGTCATCTGTTATATCAAACCCAACACCCACAGCAACATCAACACCAAAACTATTGTCTTCTACATCTTCTTCCCCAATAAAATAGGTAGCTTGAGGTCCAGCCAAGATGCTTAGGTTCTCGACTACGTAATACTTAGCCAAGACAGCACCATGAATAATGTTGGCTTCGGCTGCTCTCGAATATAGCACTTCAGGCTGGATTAAAATTTTATCAGTGGCTGAAAATTCAGCTATCAATCCAGCGTAAAACCCATCTACTGATAAACTTATAACACCTAAATCTACTGCTACGCTTGAGTAGCCTGCTTTCACGCCAAATCTATTTTTCCTATTTTCTTCTTCTTCCTGTTCTTCAGAAATTTCTTCTTGTTGATTACCTGTGGTTCCTTCTTCTACAGGTTGTTTCTGTGCAAAAATTGCGAATGTCGTTAAGAATAAAATAGAGCTAAGTAAAATTTTCTTCATTTTTGATTGTTTAATGTTGATTATTAAATTTTTCACAAAACTATATAACTGTTTTAACAAAAAGTTTTGATTTAGTAATCGTATGGAATAGAGTAGTAATCGTCTGAATTGGCTGTAGGAAAGTGAGAGTATTAGGCAGCAATTGGAGATGAAGGAAGTGCAATATAGTAAAACAAAAAAGCCAGCATTATAGCTGGCTTTATCTCTGTTTAGCGAGTAAAATTGAAATATCGAACCTTTTCCTAAAGGATATAGTTAGAATAGCGGATTTGGTTGATAACGACTTGTAGTATCTACAATCATTCGATTCTAGTCATCTTGTCTCCGCAACAACTCCTTCTAATAATAATGTTATTATCGCTAATTACTTCGACCGTGTAGACAATACCGCCCATAACTAATTCTTTTGAATCTGGTAAGTACTCGTACTCGTACTCAGTTGCGTCAGACTCGTCAAAGGTATCACCGTACATTTGCACTTGGGCACGTTTCTCCGAAAAAACGTAGAAACCTTCTTCTTCTGGCCATTCATAATTATCCTCATCCATGTATGCTGTAATTTCCCATTTCCCTATTAAAAAATCTGACGAACTTATATCGTCGCTTGAATCCTCCGTACTACAGGCTGACACTAAAAATAGAACGAGTACGGATAGTTTAAATAGTCTTTTCATAAAATTAAGGTTTGGTCTAGTTAAAGTTGACTTGGCTAAAAATATAGTTGTTCCTACAAATCTAAACTTTATGCTATAGAAAAAAATTTCGTTTAGTTAACGTATGGAGTTTGGTAGCAATCGTTTGGTCTGAATATGTTTAAGAGCAAGCTCATAATCCCAATAAACTTATTCTTGACTCTCAATTGGTAACGGTACCAGAAATTTTTGGGTTGTACTTTATTGAGTGCATCGGACTCACTAAAAGGAGGCAATAAAACTTTTTCATTCATAACTTACTGAAGTCATGTTTGATAAGATAATAATTGTATCGATTATAGAAAAGTCTCGTAAAGATGAGAAAATTTCACAACCAAAAAAACAATGGAATAATATTATTACCAACCTGTATTTGAGTTGTTTACATCTTTTTTATTGAAGAAAAAACCTTGGTCAAACTCTAAAAGTGTAATATTTTTGCTAAAAATAAAATTTATGCTAGAAATAGAGAAAGGCATATATAAACTGAATGAGTTTGGTTTAATATGTCAATATGATAAAATTTCAATGACGCTTCTAATGGCAACAGCAGAGCGAGATAATAACGATGTATGGTTCTACCCAGTTTATATATTAAATCAAGAATGGGGTACCGAAAAGGATGCACTAGATATGGTTGAGTTAATATCAATAGCTAGAATCCAGTTAAACCTACCTCAGAACCCAGACCGTGATTTTAATACGATTAATTTCATAAAATACGGTAATGGAATTGATGTAACTGACATCAGATATTTTGGGACTTAACAATTTGGCTAACTTTTTGGACCGTTCCTAAACTGGTATCCGTGAGCTTGGCTAATTTTCTTAACGATAAATCCTGATGGTTCCGAATTTCCTTAACAACGTGAGAATACTTCTCAAGAAATTCGGATTCATCCATGGATGAACCCCTAACTCTACCTTTATACCTTCCATTAGCTTTAGCAATTGCTATCCCTTCAAGCTGCCTCTCACGTAGATTTTCTCGCTCCATTTCAGCAACATTACCCAGCACGGACACAATTAATTTAAAGACCTGGTTGGGCTTTCCGTTGACCATAGATTCAATACCCAGATTGTCTACCCTAAGCACAACACCATTATCAGTAAAATACTCCAAAGTGGTTATCACATCGTAGAGATTCCGTCCCAAGCGGTCCACAGCAGCTACTGATACAAAATCAATAGTTCCTTCTTCAATTGCCTTCATTAATTCCTGGCCCTTTTCTCTTTCTTTAAAAGCAACTGCACCACTAACAACATCATTATATATTAACTCATCTGGGTGGTTTCGTACTAATTGCCTTTCAAGTTTTTGATTGGGTGATGAGATGCGGTTGTATCGTGCTTTTTTCATGTTGGAAGGATTTCCAACAAATATAGGCTATTTAAAAATAATGTACAATTTTAGGGTGGTTATTATTGAACAATCGAAGTCATAGTAAAACCGTTGTTAAAACTCCGCCACGCAGTATCGTGTTTTGGGTATACTCTTAGGCGAATAAAATTCTCCCTTACCCTTTCCCTCTTTTAATGCAAATTTGCTCAGGAAATATTCATATACCCTTCCAACAATATCTTCAGCTACATCCTTCTGTGTATCGATGTTATTGATAGTATCGATTAATGAGCTAAGCTTACTCACATCCATATTTAGACGTGAAAAATAGTTATCGGGTAAGGCACCTTTTAGAGCAGGATTATTTTTTTCGATAGTAAATAATGCGGTATCGATTATAATTGCGATATCATCCTGCTTGGTTCTATCTTTCACATAACTCCAACGGGCTTCAGGTGGCAGGTAGAACACATTTTTCATAGTATAGAATTCTGTCATATCTATGAACTTCTCTTTGCCTTCTTCTATTAACTCCTGCTTACGTTTTTCAAATTTATCACTGGCGAATTTTAGGAAGATTAAACCCAGCACCACGTGTTTGTATTCAGAAGACTCTACTGTTCCTCTTAAACTATTGGCAGAATCCCATAGAGATTCTTCCATACTCTTCTGTTTCTTAGCCTTAGTTTTTTTGGCCATATATTATTGGTTCGATTTTTAATAATAATTTGTTAAATATACTAAACTGAAAATTAGATTTACAACAGGTGCCAGCAAAAGTATTCTAGGCTTTAAGTATAATCATCTAAATGTGCCAACAAGTGCATTTAGGCTAATTAATGTGTACTATCCTTCAGGTTTAGACAACCTAGTGACAGGTGAAACAGACCATCCTACAAAAGCGACATCTCATCATATCCTCTCTAATCCCCTATGAAGTATGGATTTTTTCGAAATTAAGAATTGCATTTCACCCAAAATAAATACCCCCTCCCTCTTAACGATTCCACACTAGGGAGGTATCCGTTGTTACACCCCCCTCCCTGGCCTTTCCAAATATATGCTGAATGATGTGGTCTCAAAATTTAAGATTAAAAATTGGAGTAATTGTTTGTAGGTGTCCTATTAAGTGGATAGTACAAAAAAAATAAAAACTTGTCGTAAAGTGTTTCCTTTTTGGGATTACTGCATATATATACAATAGATGCGGGGATAAAAACCTTTATATCCTTCTTGTATCCAGCAATAACCGAAACAAACACAAGCATGACTATTGAAGTATTTACTAAAAAAAGAATTTATTAAAGAAGCAGACACATCTAAATCTACCTTATATAAATTTTATAAAAAATATCCTAACTTGAAGGAGGAAACAAAACTAGTTCGTAACCGTAGATTAATTCCTACCGCGCACATCAAATATTTCTCAACTGAAGCAATGTTGGAAGATAGCTTCAGAAAAGAAGAAAAAATTGAAGAGTTAAAATCATTCCTAGACCAGATAAGGAATTGCGAACCTGACGATTTTAGGTTATCACTATGGCGAGCTGATTGGGATATATTTGGCACCATAAGTTATAAATATGAATTAAGTAGAAGCCACTGTGAAAGAAAGCTTCGAGAATTGTTTAGGCATTTAGAACATCATTTTCTCCATAAAACTAATCTTAGGATGTTCTTTAATACAGAGCAATATGAATTACGTGGTGGGCATCACAATCATTTCATAATGCATTGTTCCAACCCAGCAATACTTAAGGACGTCAAAGAATCCATCAAACAATTTTTTAGCTATGACCGTGTGGACTTGCAACCCTACGACAAATACCGTCCTGCTACTTTCTACATCTGTAAAGACGGTCTTAATGATGAAGACTGGGATGACTTAGAATTTTAAAAATATTTGAAAATTTTAACTGGTAATAATATTGTTACCATTATCAAAATCAGGCTCTTATGAGCCTTTTTTTATTCTAGAACCTTGGCGGGGGAGAAAAAATATAATATTATTGTGATAGTGATTCAGGCGCCATTTGAATCTTAATTCGCACTCAGCGAAATGCAGTGATTAACCACAGCAAAGAATAACCTCCAATGTGAGGACCGAAACTCTCCACGTAAAAATCAAGAGTAGTGGGTGTTTGGAAATGTCAAAAAATTATGAGGATGGGAGTCACAAGGACAACAGACTCTCCTTGGAAACGTTACGCTCATACACCAAGTATCAGAATGTAACCGATGAAGAAGGTGAAGCTATCATTGATGATACCATCGCCTTAGCCAGATTGATTCTGGACATTATAAAATAAGTTTAATCAAAACTAAAATAAAAATGAACTTAAATAAATATAATAGGTTTAAAAAAGCTGGAAAGGTTCAGGAATTTAACGCCAGAAATAAAGAGCTGTGGATGTATACCAGAGTAAGCAGCAAAGAACAGACGAAGAAGAAATACAGTATAGAAGGGCAAAGAAGTAGTATCAAAGCATACGCCAGGGAGAATGATTATCTAATTGTTAAAGAACATGGTGGGACTTACGAGAGTGCTAAGGGTGATTTGACCAGAAGGGAATTTACACAGCTCCTCGATAGTGTAAAAAGAGCTAAAAAAAAACCATTTGCGATTGCAATAAAATTTATAAGTCGATTCTCCCGTTCTGGTGGTGGAGCAATTGGGTTGGTTGAGGAACTTGTAAATAACGTAGGGGTCCACCTAATCGAAACCAGTACTGGTCTTACAACGGAACTTGAGAAAGACCGTCTGGAAATATATGATAAATTGTTGGATTCAAGAAGGGAAAACATGGTAAGACTTGAAAGAACACTACCTGCCTTGAAAGAGTTCCTAGAAGAAGGCTACTGGCTTGGAAGAGCCCCCAGAGGCTATGATATGTATGGGGAAAGAG
This sequence comes from Salegentibacter mishustinae, assembly GCF_002900095.1. Classification (NCBI taxonomy): domain Bacteria; kingdom Pseudomonadati; phylum Bacteroidota; class Flavobacteriia; order Flavobacteriales; family Flavobacteriaceae; genus Salegentibacter; species Salegentibacter mishustinae. Next base: position 2,806,119 of record NZ_LLKN01000002.1, read on the forward strand.
TAAGTAATTTCAGCAACCGTATTGAAGGACAAAAATTGGTGCTTAATGCAGAGGGTAGAATCCTCAAGAAAGCGTGGAATTGGAAAGCTGAAGGTATGTCTGATGTAGATATTAGATATAAATTATTGGACAAATTTCATTTCAAAATCACAAAACAGAATTTATCTGCAATGTGGGGAAAGCCATTTTACGTGGGGGTAAATACTAATGCAATGTTAGATTCACCTGTAAGAGGCCGATGGCCAGCACTTGTAAGCGAAGACATCTGGGACCAAGTACAAAAGAGACTAGACAAAGCTAAAAGAAAATCAGGCTACGATATAGCCCCTGTAAGTGAGCACAGGCCACTGACTGGTTTTATCTACTGCTCCCAATGTGGTGCCGCTATAACCAGTTACATTGCCAAGAAAAAGCAGGTACATTATTACAAGTGTCAGTGTCAGCATGGCAAAGGAGGCAACATGAATGCCTACACGACACCAAGAAGTCTAAAACCTGGTGTAAATAATTCGTTTATTGACTTTCTTTCAAATTTCGAATTAGGTGATGTAGAGAAGGAACTTCTGAAGACTCAGATTAAACTCTTAACTCAGGAACACGAGGAGGAGAAAAGAAGTTGTTCTGAAATGCTTGGGAAAGAGCTTGTAAAGATGCAAAATAAATTAGATAAGGTTAACGAAAAATATCTCTTAAGCGATGATGTTAACGAAACCGCTTTCAATAAAGTGAAAGAGAAATTGGAGAAGGAAATTGACCAGATAAAAGAAAAATTGGATGACACCCCAAAAAATTTATCGAACCAAGTAAATTTCATTGACAAAGCATTAGATTTTTGCCAGAATATCAGTGTTCATTGGTCTTCAGGGGACATACACCAAAAATTAAAAATTCAAAAAACCCTGTTTCCTGAAGGTTTAATAATTAACCCTGAAACAAGACAATATCGAACCATAAAAATGAATAGCTTAATCTCTGTAATCGCAGATATATCAAAGGATGAGAAAGGTTCTAAAAGTAAGAAAGCCACCCGTAAAGGTGGCTTGTCTTCTACAGTAGCGGGAACTGGACTCGAACCAGTGACCTTCGGGTTATGAGCTGCATTAATATGCATATCAAAACATCACAAAACCTAGCAAAATTAATGGTTTCCAAGGATTTTAACAAAACAAGAATATCAAAGAATACCATCTAAATTCAAATCATTCTGTACCTATTCTGTACCCCTTTTTAAAAGTTTATGCTTATATTTATATCTGACAAACAGATAGTTATGGCTTCTATCAAAATCGTTCGTAGAAAAAATAAAAGGCGTAAAGACGGAACCGCTCCTATAGCTATTAGAATTAGCAAAGATTATACAACCAATTATCATTTTCTTGGTCAATATATTTTGGAAAACGATTGGGACGAAATCAAATGTCAGGTTAAAAGATCTCATCCAAATTATAGGAGGATTAATCACTTTTTAATGAAGGAGTTGACAAAGGCGAATGATCTTTTTCTAAATTCAACTGATGGAAGGATCACAACCAAAATAGCCAAGCAAAAATTAAAAGGAACCGGGGGTCAAAAATCCTTTTTTGAAGTCGCCGCCGAGCGAGTAAAAAACAAATATGATAGTGGGGTTTTTTCCGTAGCCCGATCAGAACTTTCAATTTTATATAATCTTGAAGAATTTCTAATACATAAGCCTGGCAAACCGAAGGAATTAATCATTAAGGAAATTTCAAGAAGAAGAAAGCTACGCATAAGTAAGGGCCAAAAAAATAATTATGCCTGCTTAGATGGTATTACCTATTTTAGAAAAAACCAGAACCTAAAATTCCGGGATATCAATCAAAATTTCATTACCAAATACAAGATTTTTTGTTCCGTTTACTTAAATCATAAAACTAGGTCTATCACCAATCAACTAATATTTATTAGAACGCTTTTTAATATCGCTATTAAAAATGGTTATGTGGAATCTAAATATTATCCTTTTGCAAACGGGAAAGAAAAAATAAGGATCAATTCTGGAAATAAAATAGGCTTAACAGCAAGTGAAGTTGAAAAAATTGAAGCACTGGAATTTCAGGAAGATTTACTAATATGGCACACTCATAATGCCTGGTTAATTGCATTCTATTTTGCGGGCATCCGGATTTCTGATGTGGTAAAACTCAAATGGTCCGATTTTAAAGATAATCGATTGTACTATGTTATGAGTAAAAATGAAAAAGCTTTAAGTCTTAAGGTTCCCGATAAGGCTAAAACCATTTTAGAAAAATACCGCAACTCCCAATTTGGAAATAACGGCTATATTTTTCCTTTTCTTAAAGACGTAAAACGAAATGATGCTGAAAAAATTTTTATAAAGACCAGGAATGCTACTCATGTCTTTAATAAATACCTAAAGAGAATTGCTCAGCAATGTGATATTGAGAAAAATCTTTCAAATCATATTGCCCGCCATAGTTTTGGAAATATTGCTGGGGACAAAATTCACCCTTTGATGCTTCAAAAACTTTATCGCCACAGTGATTTAAAAACTACCTTAAACTATCAGGCGAATTTTATACATAAAGAGGCTGATGATGCACTAGATAGTGTTATCAATTTTGATTGATATTCAAAAAAAAGCATTTTCAATTTTTTACGGTTATTTAATAAAAGAGCTTACAGATTTATTAACTGATCTGCTTATCTATTCTATTTAAGATAAACTTACATTTTCAGATGATACCTTGTACTCTTTCTATCACCAGTTTTTCTAAATGCTCCTAAATCTACCATTTTTTTCAAATCCCTGGTAGCGGTCGAAGCTGTTGTTCCTGTAATTTTTATATAGTTATCCGCACTTAAACCTCCCTGAAACCCTTCTATACCTTCTCGAAAAATCCGATTCACCACTTTCCATTGGCGTTCATTAAACTTTTCCTCAAATTCCAGAAAAAACTTTGTTTTACCAATTAGAAAATCAATCATTCTTTGAGTATAATCCTGAGCCTCTAGTATCGTTTCACAGAAATATTCGAGCCAATTGGTAATTTCAGTTTCCTTACTATTTAAGTGCAGGGATTTATAATAAAGTTTCTTATTATTTTCGATAATATGCGAAAGAGCGATCAAAGTAGGACGTTCAAGATATTGCGACAGTACTTTCTCCGAAATCGCACGACCAATTCTTCCGTTTCCATCTTCAAAAGGATGGATACTTTCAAAATACAAATGCGCGATACCAGACTTAACTAAGGGGCCGGGATATTTATTGCCCATATTATTAAACCACGAAATATATTTATCCATTTCAATTTTTACCCCTGAAGAAGGCGGGGCTTCAAAATGAACTATAGGTCTACCCATTGAACCTGAAACTATTTGCATTGGATCAGAATGCGATCTGTAACTACCAATATCCTGTAGATCACGGCGACCATTCATCAGCATTTCATGCCAAGAGAATAATTGTTCATGAGTTAGAGAAGATGAATAATTTTTATATAAATCGATCATCATTTCGGAGATGCCGTGTTCTGCTGGAGATATTCTTTTTTTATTAACCTGAAGGCCAAAATGTCTTCGAATTGAGGATTGCAATGAATCTCTATCCAGAAGCTCTCCTTCTATCTTAGACGTTTGAAAAGCTTCATCACTAAGCAACATCACTTTTAATTCATCTTGACTTTCATCACTAATATGTTTCATACTACCATATAACATACCCGCCTTTTGTAAAAAAGCTTTTTCATAAGGAATTAAAACTTCCGATGTGAATTCAAAATCTGGCCAATTTTTAAGTTGCCAATTCCATGTCATGAGCTATAAATTTTAATTTATAGCTCAATATACAGCTAAAAAATGAGCTAAAAAAATATGCTTTATAGCTCATCACGGACTAAAATACTTCTTACGAAAAACGATTATGCTTCTAACAAGGGTTATGAATTTACCTGATCTCATTGTTCCTTTTACGGAATTCCCAGTAATTCTTTCTTTTCCCTTTAGTTCATTTCAAAGTTTATCTCTTCAAATCTTAAAAAACAGGATTCACTTTTTCTTCATCAAAAGAGCTATTAAATTCAATTTAATAGTTGAAGTTTTTGTCCCTGTGGGACGAAAAGGTAAAGGAAAAGGTAAAGCAAGAGGGTAACGGGCAGAGCCACGTTACACATACCTTTTCGATGTTAATTATTTGATTACCAATTATTTGAAAATAACAGAAATATTATAAAATTATGGATTTACTGGTTTTGGGCTTGAAACCCCAATAAAATGGTTCAAAAAACCAGTAAACCTTAAAAACTACTGAATTATGAAAGCAGTTAAGAACATAACTTTTGAAAAGAAAACGGCCGAACGCTTTCAGCAATTTTCTCGAACACATTACAAAACACATTCAGAAGCATTGGCCGGAATGCTCGATTTTTTCTTTTACAATGAGATTTCTCCCAAAGAAAATTTTGGCCCTACCGGCAGACGAATTGAAAATATTATCAAGAAAAGAATCAATGTAGTGATCGCAATTACGAAGGATATGGAAAGGCATAAAGTGAACCCCACTTTGGCTATTTTGATGTCACTTATGGAGGCAGCAGATCCTAAAAATAATTACGCAAATCGGAAAAGGGATTATGAAGAAGACGATACCCATCCCGACTTCTACAAATAATTTACCGATCAAAATTTTAGTTCTTTTTCTTTTAAAACCTCTTGCTTACCGCCTTCCCTTTTGCTGCTAAAAGAACAAGCTTTGAAATTAACCGGAGCGCATAAAACGCCGGGCTATTTATAGCTCCTCTATAATTTCAAAGCTTGAATATGCAAGAGCATCAAAAGGTAATGCGAAGGCGCTGAAAGAAGTAAATAAATAGAAGGACTCAAAAACTGTCATTTCTATCTACTTTTTGCTCCTTTTCGACGTCAAAAAGGAAAATGCTCCAGATGAAAAAAGTAAATGTTAAAAAAGCAATCATTTTATTTAGTGTCATTTGGTGGATTTTGTGATCTTGAAGGCAGCTTTTTAAGTTTTATATTTTCAAAATATCCCAAATGTTATCAAATTTAATGTTACCAAAAAATCACACTTAAGTGTTTTATAATCAATTTATTACATATTTTTAAAGACGTGAATTACAGTAGTTTTTTTAAGTGCTTAATTGTCCATTTTTTGTTTGACTTCGAAGACATAAGCATATAAATAATAAAAACGTTTTTGGGTTTCTTACCTGGTTGATCACTTGTTGGTTAAGCTAAGCTTGCATAAGATTTTTGCCCTTAGCGCAATCTTCTGAAAAAGAAAGCTGCCAGAAGGTAAAAAAAATTAAGTAATGGTGATTTTTAAAATAACAACAGATAATAAACTAATGAAATTATGAAAGAAAGCACCCATCCATTTATGGTTAGTATGCATTCCCTGGAAGCTAAGATTGAACAGCTCACCAGGGAATTCAGGATCAGACAGATCAAAGATCCCTGTCTCATCCTTCTGGATAATGCTGATTTTATCCAGCTATTTAAAATAAGCGCTAAAACAGCACAAAACTGGCGAGAAGAGGGGCTGATTGAATTTGCCCAGGTGAAAGGAAAGATCTACTACAGCCTCAAAGATATCCAGGCATTTATAAATCGTCACCGAAAAAACAGGAAGTATGCTAACTCTTAAGTAAGATGACTCCGGAGATCTCAGTTCCCATTCAGCTATTTATTGATGCACAGCAAAAAGGCTATGCTAAAAAGCTGCAATTCTTTCTATCCTTGAAGCTAATCTACAGGTGCGGGAAGGCAAAACTGGATGATGGGGAACTCTTATTTCTTGAACTCACCGAGGAGATCAGTTCCCGGAAAACTACATTAAAGTATTTAGGCTTTCTGGTAAAAAAGGGATGGCTGCGATACAATTCTAGAACACGTTATTACATCATCAAATCTTTTGAAGGAATAAGAGAAGAGAATAGTTGGGAGACAAGACATTCCTTTCCGGTGGATTTTGATTCCTATAGAAACATTAAGGCAATTACAGGGGCAATTATTTATGGATATCTCCATAAAGATTTCTGGAGAAAAGTAAGGAGAAAGAAAAGCGTACAGATAAAAGGCAGTACCTATCATTTTCTATCCCCTCACTTTAATTATAGAGAAGCACCTGCGCCCCTTTCTGTGTTAGGCATTGGAAATATCTTTCAAATCTCACCGGCTACGGCTTCCAGGCTTAAAAACTCTGCCCTAAAGCATAAGCTGCTAGAGGTTCAAAAGAATTACGGGGCGTTAATACCTAACAAAAAAGCCGTGGAAGTATGCTTAGACTACAATGATAAGCCGAACAATATTGTGTTTATAGAAGGAGGCTACCGATTCCAGTTAATTGATACTATTTTACCCCTTTTTCTTTTTAAAAAACGGCAAAAACTGAAAACATAAAAGAAAGGTTTATGGAAAAAATTAAAAGTAATAAGTTTTATTGGCCAAAGTTTGATTTGTTTAAGCGCGATAGCGCGTTTGTTTATTTTTTGCGGCCAAATGTACCGTAGGTTGCTCAGCAGAGGTGCAAAGCTTGTACACTACTTGTTTCCTACTTGTTCATATTTGAAACAAGTAGATTTAAAACCAAGAGCCTTAATCTTTGTAATTCATTTTTTGACTACTATTCAAAAATAGTACTGAAAACAATATTATCTACTTCATATAAATTTTCTAAAGTTGGGTTTTTATTTTTTATAAGCACTAAGGCGCTGTGTTTCTGCTTCAGGATCAAAAGAGGAAAAGACTAAAAATATAAAGGAAAGGTGTATATATGAAAGAATTAAATTTCTCCGGAGCAAGTCCACGGTGTATTTTAGGAGAACACGTTTTCAAAATTCATGAAATTTAATAGCGAGGCGAGCCTCGAAGTATTTACCCTCATATAATAAATATGCCCTTCCAAAAATGAAAGGGCATATCCTATTAACCAAGAAACATTTTAGAATTGAAATGCATATTGCAGTTTTATACCAAAAGCCAGAGTTTTTACTTCATCCTGATCCTGTAATGCATTGATATCCCTCCGAGAAGATAATAAACTGCCAAAGACAAAATCTGTCGGGTTTTGAGTATTGTAATCAATAAGCCTTTCCCTAGAAGCATCAGGCTTAATATCATTTAGTCCGTAATCAAGAAAAAGCCCCATATAAAGCGACTGACTGTTCTCTAGCATAAGTTTTACCCCGCTTTCCACATGTGCTACAAAGTTTGTTTTCAGGTCCAGTTCAGACTCAGCATTGTTTATAGCAGCAAATTCCCCAAATCCGGCAAATTCAGGACTGGTGAGTTCCACGTCATATTGAGGATAAAAGCCGCTGGTTTCAAGCGAAGTAGCCGAGCTTTGATATTCTGAAGTCAAAACTAAGCCTGCTTTAACTCCGGCAGCCGTATAAAACCTCACCGTACCAGAGGATTCATATTGAACCTGGAGAGGAATATTAAGAAAATACACTTCCTGATTTTCTGCAAAATTAGTAGCTCGGTATCTAAATTCGAACTCATCTGCTTCAGCATCCTGGGTCATAAAAGAACCCTGCACATTGGGCAGAGAAATCGATCCTTCCATATACTGTAATTCGGCACCTGTGCCAAGACTCCAATTTTCAGTTAAATAATAAGCATAATTAGTTCCTAAGCCAAAACCATTTTCCATTTCGCTGTCCTGCCCTAAAGCTTCATACTTTAGCTTCGAAAAAGATCCCTGCAGATAAAATGAGACTTCATTTTTAGATTGCGCTAAAGCCTGCCCTTGTACACTGATTAGGGCGAGAACTATTGCCAATCCTGAGATAGCACTCTTAATATCTGCTTTTATATTATTAGTTTTCATATATATGTTTAATCTTTTAAAGTAAATTTCAAAAAGTACAAAGCGCCTTATTTTATGATGAATTTGAGAGATCTACGAATATTCTTAGTTTCAATTTTAAGAATATAGACTCCCATTTCAAGATTGTATGGTAAAGCTATGCTTGTACTCTTATTATTCGATTTCATTTGCTTAATAAGCATTCCGTTAAGATTATGTATTGAAAGATTCATAGTCTCAAGTTCGTCTTTAGGGAAATCTGCTAAAAGTTCCATAGTTCCTCCAGAATTAACCGGGTTTGGTGCTAAAGCAACATTTAAAGAACTCCTTAACTGAATCGCAGAAGTACAGGTTCTTAAAAATTCTCCATCCTCAGTTTCCATTACCACGTAGTAAGAACTATCAGCGTTCAGTTGATCATCAGCATTATTCCCTGCGGAATAGTATTGACCATTTCCGATTACGGAACCATCTTTATACCAGCGGTAACTCACAAATTTGTACCCGCCGTTGGTCTCAGGATTATTATTAACCAGTAATACATTGTTAAATTTCTGAACTACGATATCCTCGAAATTGAAATTCTTCTCTACTGTAATGTTATAGGTTCTGCTTAAATTTCCATCTTCTGAAGTTACTATTACCGTTTCTCTGTAAATACCAGGAACCGGTGTACTCATCGTGAAGATATTATCGCGATCTATTGTTGCCCCTAGATTATGTTCCAGTTCAATTTGAACCTCATCTTCGGAGTTTCCACAACCAATGAGATAGTAAATATCTTCACTAGGATTGGAATAAGGAGTTCCGTTGATAACCGCATTAACTAATCGAGCTTCACTGCCACTTATCGTAAGCGTTCTTACCACGGAAGCAGCAGCTTCATAATTCTGGTTTCCTGCCTGAGTAGCTGTAATAGTGATTTGCCCTCCACCTAAAACTCTTACAAATCCTCGAGGACCAACTGTAGCAGCAGGATCTTCTGTCTCATAGGTATAAGAATACATTACAGGTAAGCCCGAAGTTGAAGTTGCATCTAATTGTAAATATTCATCTGTTAGTTGATCTAAATCTTCAAGTTCATTGAAAGTGATGCTTTGCGATGCTTTTTCAATTAACATATTCGCAGTTAGCACCAGATCTTCATATCCAGGCTGGCTCACTGTGGCGGTAACCGTGTAAGTACCTGCATTAGTTTTCCCGTTATTGGTATACGTTACCGTAGCAGCTTCGGGAAGACCGGTTACAAAAATACTCTGTTCATTTCCATTATAAACAAAAGGTTCAGTATTCCCTTCAAAAGTTACTCCCGTAATTTCAGCCTTTTCAATTACCAAAGACACTTCTTTTGTAGAGGCAAGGTAATTCTCTGTTTCTGCTGAAGAAATAGTTATAGGATATATTCCTACTTCGATAAAACCTTCTTCAGGAGTATAGGTCAAATCACTTTCTGAATGATTTAGCGCTGCTACAACATTCTTAACCGTTCCGTCATAAGTGAACGTTTGTGTAGCGTCTGCAGTGATCATTGCCTCTGCTTTTAAAATAGTAAGGGTAGCAGTCAATTCAGTATCTGGACAAGTTTCAATTCCTGAAGAAAGATTTGCCGTTACTGTATAAACCCCTGCATTTATAGCCCCGTTTTGTGTTCCAGTTTCAGAAGAAATAGTATAATCAACAGAAGCACCTTCAGGAAGGTTTTTTACTTCCAGTCTATGTTCACTTTCATTATACACAAAATTTGCGTCATCAAAAGTTACCTCATTTAACGGTGACGGTTCTACAATCACGTTTTGCGTTTGCATAGCGGTATTTCCGTTTCCATCATCAAAATTCCAGGTAATAGTATAAGATCCTGGTTCGTTATAAGTCAGCGGATCTAAAGTTGTCGCAGTCAATACTCCGCAATTATCTGTAGCTGTTGGGGCAGTAATCCTTCCGGTTAGAACTTCACATTTTACTATTACATCTTGAAGTTCAGCAACATCAGGAACAGGAGCTACATTGTCTTCTACTATTACCGTAGCGGTTGCTGAGGATTCATTCCCATTTACGTCAATTACCGCTAGGGTAACTGTTACAGGATTATCGACATCTACACAACTAAATTCAGTGACATCCAAACTCATCGTATCGATCTCACAATTATCGGAAGAACCGTTATCGATATCTTCCGGTGTAATTGAAGCCACTCCATTAGCATCAAGCTGAACCGTGATAGGTTGAGTTTCTACTATAGGAGCTACGTTGTCTTCTACTATTACCGTAGCGGTTGATGAAGATTCATTCCCATTTACATCAATTACCGTTAAAGTAACCGTTACAGGATTATCGACATCAGCACAGTCAAAGCTGGTAATATCCAAACTCATCGTATCGATCTCACAATTATCGGAAGAACCCTTATCGATATCTTCAGGAGTAATTGAAGCTACTCCGTTTGCATCAAGCTGAACCGTGATAGGTTGAGTTTCCACTACAGGAGCTACATTGTCTTCTACCATTACCGTAGCAGTTGCTGAAGATTCATTGCCATTTACGTCAATTACCGTTAAGGTAACAGTTACAGGATTATCTACATCAGCACAGCTAAATTCTGTGATATCCAAACTCATCGTGTCGATCTCACAGTTATCTAAAGAGCCGTTATCAATATCTTCAGGAGTAATTGAAGCTACTCCGTTTGCATCAAGCTGAACCGTGATAGATTGAGTTTCCACTACAGGGGCTACATTGTCTTCTACTGTTACCGTAGCGCTAGCTGAAGATTCGTTTCCATTTACATCAATTACCGTTAAGGTAACAGCTACGGGATTATCTACATCAGCACAGCTAAATTCTGTGATATCCAAACTTATCGTATCAATCTCACAATTATCGGAAGAACCGTTATCGATATCTTCTGGGGTAATTGAAGCCACTCCATTAGCATCAAGCTGAACCGTGATAGATTGAGTTTCCACTATAGGAGCTACATTATCTTCTACGGTTACCAAAGCAGTTGCTGAAGATTCATTCCCATTAACATCGGTAGCTGTTAGCGTTACTATATTTTCACCTATATTTTCACAAGTAAAATCAGTAATATCCAAACCAAGACTTTCAATACCACAGGTATCGTTTGACCCATTATCGATCATATCTGGGGTAATAGAAGCCATTCCAAGCTCATCCAGTTGAACCGTAATATTTTGAGTCAATACTTCAGCAGCGATATTATCTTCTACAGTAACAACTGCAGTGGCTGAAGATTCATTGCCATTAACATCGGTAGCGCTTAGAGTTACTGTATTCTCACCTATATTTTCACAGGTAAAATCAGTAATATCCAAACCAAGACTTTCAATACCACAAGCGTCGTTAGATCCATTATCGATCATTTCTGGAGTAATGGTAGCCATTCCCAATTCATCCAATTGAACTGTAATATCTTGAGTCAATACTTCGGCAGCGATATTGTCTTCTACTGTTACTATTGCAGTAGCAGTAGCGGAATTCCCGTTTTGATCGGTAACTGTAAGTGTTACCTGATTTTGCTTTAAAATACCTTCAACAAAATTCTCTTCATTAGAACCAACGAGAGTTCCATTGTTATTTCCTTCTTCATCGTTTATATCTGTACCATTTTTATCATCAAAAGTATAACTGCTTACCACTCCATTTAAAGGGGCCAGACTTGCCTTATCCTCTTCAACTTCTAACTCGTTTAATGCTCTATCATAAATTCTAACCTCATCTATTTGCCCATCAAAATTTTCTCTGAAACTAGCTCCGTTATTTACCGTTTCCCTCCCCACGAATAATTTGCTACTTGTGGTATTTATATTGGGCTTAGGGAATGATTCAGACTCTCCATTTGCGTATAGCGTAACCAATCCGTTTTTAAAGGTAATCGCAATGTAAGTCCATGTGTCATTAGGAATATCCAGGTTCGAAATGTAATCATCACAACCTCCCCAGAAAACAAGTTTATTATTTTCATTCATTCCCAGTCCAAACATTTTACTGGTACAATCACCATTTCCTTGCTGTACTAAACATCCCCAACAAAAATCAGAAACATCGGGGTTGACCCATAAACTAATGGTTCTTTCCTGAGTACCTACAGGAATATTAGCTGTTGCATCTGTAGAAAAATAGGAGTTATTTTCACTGATAAAATCGATAGCCGAAGGATTATTCGATTCAATATTTTCACAATTAAATTCAGTCTTATCTAAACTAAAGCTAAGAGCATCAGGGTTAGTACAGTTGTCACTACTTCCATTGTTGATCATTTCCGGAGTAATAAAAGCCATCCCATTTTCATCTAATTGAACAGTTATGTCTTTAGCAATTGCCGTGGGAGCAGTATTGTCTTCTACAGTTACTGTTGCAGCAGTAGAAGATTCATTACCGTTCACATCGGTCACCGTTAGCGTTACGGTATTTTCACCAACATCTTCGCAGGTAAAATCGTAAGCATCTGCGGAAATAGAAGCGATTTCACAATTATCAAATGATGCATTATTTATACTTAATAAGGTATTAATTGGTGCGTACTTAAAACTTACGGATGATGAATATCCAGAAGTTTGATTTACAGACATTCCAACAATGGCCTGACCAGCAGGAGCAAATTTAGTAGTGGTCACGAAGTTTGATGTTCCTGTTCCAGAACCACTTATAGCCCCTAAAACAGTATTTTCAGTACTATTGAGTCTTCCTCTGGCTACTTCTTTTAAAGACTTTCCATATCCCTGAACACTCACGTGAGTTCTGGAGGATTGCTGATGTTGATAATCTCCATCTATAACCTGGAATCCAACCAGGACTTCATTATCATTTAAAACTTTAGTGTTTCCTAAACTGGTTTGAGAGCCACTGAAACAGGTTTCAATTATTTCTGTTCCCAGGCTACCATCTGCCAATACTTCTTTACACATCAATCTGAAATCATCTAAAATCCAACCTGAAGAGCCTTCATAACCAACGGCCACATAACCTTCTGGACAATCACAATCTACAGCAGCAGTTGTACTAGCGCTATTTTGAGGCTCAAGCTGACCGGCAACAGGTCCTACAGTATAATCACCGGTGATTGAAGCCTGTCCATTCTCATCTAAATATACGGTCACATCCTGAGTATTAACGGTAGGTGGCATCAAATCTTCGACGGTTACCGTAGCAGTAGCCTTAGAGATATTACCATTATTATCTTCTACTGTAAGAGTTACATTGTTTTCTCCAATATTATCACAGTTAAAATCTACCACGTCAAGCCTAAGTTCAGCAATCCCACAAATATCATTCGAGCCATTGTCTATCATATCTGCAGTGATCGAAGCTATGCCATTCCCATCAAGCTGAACGGTGATATCCTGAGTTTTGGCTATAGGAACTATCTTATCTTCTACAGTAACGGTTGCCTGGGCCTCAGAAATATTTCCATTCTTATCAGTAACTGTTAAAGTAATGGCGTTAGCGCCAACATTTGAACAATCGAAGTCGTAGACATCAAGGGCCATGCTGTCAATTCCGCAGGCATCAGAAGAACCATTATTGATTTGAGCAGCAGTAATTGAAGCCGCGCCATTCTCATCAAGCTGAACGGCGATATCTTGGGCTATGGCATTTGGTGCCGTTTTATCTTCAACTGTTACTGTTGCTGTAGCAGCAGATTTATTTCCATTAACATCGGTTACGACCAGATTAACTGTATTATCGCCTAACTCATTACAGGTGAAAGTCATCCCTGTGTTTGGGTTTTCATAACTTACTACCACATAAAGTCTTTTATAAGTACCTCCACATGGATCTCCAAATACAGTGTTAGTAGCAGGAATAGTAAAAGTATTCTCGCCTAAAGCGTAATCTTCCACTATTGATTTTGAATTTGTGGCATGACAAGAACCAATAGTATAATCTCCATTACTACCACTGGGAGTTCCATAACTTGCAAAATCTACAGATGTCACTACTTTCCCTTCAGGAAGCGTAATTGTTAGATTCTGGCCTTCATCAACTTGTGCATATACCGTAGTATTTTCCTTAAATGCTAAGCTTGCAATTTCACAATTATCCTTAGACCCATTGTTAACATCTCCTGGTTCAACTACAATTTTCCCATTTTCATCTAATTGAACAGTTATGTCTTTAGCAATTGCCGTGGGAGCAGTATTGTCTTCTACCGTTACAGTAGCGGTACAAGTATCTTTAACACCATCTGAATCGGTTATTGTTAATTCTACCGTATTCTCTCCTATATTAGAACAATCAAAAGTTTCTTTATCTATTGATAAAATAAATCCTGCTTTATCATCACTTGATCCACCATCTACATCATTTGGAGAAATAGTAACATTGCCAGAAGTATCCAATTGCGCAGTAAATGCTTTACATACTGCAACCGGGGCTTGATTAGTAGCTTTAAGCTTAGTATCTGTCACCGCAGCTCCCTCATTTAAAGCTGCATCGGTTAGTGTTACAGATAAAGTGATTGTTCCATCTTCAAGACCACTAAGGTCTATCCCTGTAACTTGATCTGTTGCCGCAGTAATAGTACCTGAACCAGTCACGTTAGTTCCGCCGTTATCACTGCTAAAGGTATAATTATAGGTAGATCCTACTTCTGCACCTACAAAAGTAAAACTAACACCTGTTTGGTTATTTTCATCAATTTCAGACTGATCTATACTTACCGAATAACCTGTAGGGGCCTCCACATCATTAACGGTAACATCAAAACTACAGGTAGATGTATTTCCGCTTGCATCAGTTACTTTAAAAGTGTTAGTGGTAGTTCCTATTGGAAATTCGCTCCCAGTAGGAAGACCAGCTGTTTGAATTACTCCTGAACTAACTTCAAGAATATATGGCCTTGATATAGAAGCGGGCAAATCATTCCAATTTCCACCGGAATATAATTCTGTATAATCTTCATTATTACTATTATTCGGTTCGCCAGGCGCCCAATTAGTATAGGTTACAGCTTCTCCATTAACCCAAGCAAACTGTCCTTCTACTTCTTTATCAGTAAGACCAATAATTACAGATGGTACACTTATAACCGAGTTTATAAAACTGTTTTCGGATGCATCATTTATAGTCACCACATTTCCGCCATTAGACTCAGCATCGGAGAATGCTGCTTCCGGGGTGAATGAATTATCGGAAATATAATAGTATTTACCATTAAAAACCCCTAAGGAGGTGAAATTTGCTTTTGCCGGTTGCGGTATATCACAATTATCTGTTGCTACAGGGGTACTAAAAGTAACAGTAGTTCCCGCATCATTGTCAATCTCAATATCAGTAGGACAAGTAATTGAAGGCGGAGTATTATCTCCCGCATTTACTGTTATTGTAGCGCAGGTTCCTGAAGTTTCATCTACGCAGCCTGTACCATCTTCTCCACGAACATAATAGGTAGTATCCCCGTTTGGCGGAGTTACTTCAAAAGAAGTACCAGCCGTACTACCCACCTCGATACCTCCGCAAGAGCCTGTATAAATAACCCACTCTGTAGCATCGTTCAGATTACCACTTATATTGATTGTGGTAGAAGTTCCTGGGCATATATTATTTTCGGAAAGGCTTAGACTTGGCGTATCGGGAGATGAGCAAGGAGGGGGTCCAATAACATTAAATGTCACACTCCAACCTGCATTTGCGGCTATATTGACTACACTAGCTGCCGCATAAGTTCCTGGCTGATTAAAGAAATTGGCTGAATTAATAGTTCCTGAAAAATTTGGACCAAATTGAGCAAAAGCTTCTTGATTAGGACCAAATGCAAAGAAACCAGCGCTTATATTAGCATTATTTTGAATAGAATATTCAATAGATGTGATCTCCATTCCAGAAGGAAGTTGAATTTGCCAATTATCCTGGCCATCACCTGGCGTATTTACAGAACCTGAAAAAGTATTTGCTCCTTCTGCAAGTACATAAGTAAATGCTGAATTCGTAGTTGGTGAATTAGGAAAATCAGTGCCTTCGCTCTGGGCAAAACCAGCGAAGGTAATACTCATTAAAAGCGAAAAGAGCACGAACCGTAATAACGGGTATTTTCTTCTTTGGAATAAGTTGCTAAAGTAATTGTGTTTCATTTAGAATGGTTTGGTTAGTAGATAGATTTTAGATTTAAAATTGGGCAACCAAAGCAAAAGCTTCCAAATTCTGACCTTTCTATTTCATAGAAATTTTTAAGAGATAAAATCTCTGGATAAGTAGAATTGGAATATAAATGCAATAGAAACTCTTAATTTTTCCTTAAAACGCATCAAATATAACTATTCCAAAAAGATATAAAACACTGAAATTTAGGGGGTTTTACCCCTTTCAAATCTCAAATATGAGGCAACAATCTCTTTAACAATTCTTTAGCACTACACGGTATTAATTAGAGACGTTAATTTTTCGACAAAATGCAGCATTTTTTCGTTAAATTACATCGTCGTAAAAGTTTACTCGCTCATTATCTGACAAATAAAATTAACACGTTGAATTGGCACTTGAGTAATAAAAAAATAATTTCTGTATTAAGATATTGCGTTTATATTTTAGTAATCCTATAATCATACAGACGCTAAATTTCAGTTGCTCTAGAGTTATTTTGATTACGTAACGACGAAAGTAGGAAAGAAGCAGATGCGCTAAGAATAAATGTCGTGAACGGTTACTTTTTTGTCGTGAATGGAAATTTTTAATAAAAATGAAAGAGAATTCTTACATTTTCCGAACATAAGACAATTGTGTTTTTGATCACAAATCTACTGTTGGCATTCAATTCATAAACGCTATAAAAAATAAAAACCTTTCAGCGAACTGAAAGGTTTTAAAATTAATCCGAAAGCATATTATGCTTAACACCTATGTATTTCTATCCCCAAATGAAAATACATCACCAACATGCATAATCGAATTAATCCCCAAATCATATCATTAAGAAGTTTATAGCTCTATTTTATGAACTATGCTACTAAACTTATCTTTTAGTGATTTTTCGTGGTTGTTATAATTAATTAAACTTACTTGCTCCTCTAAAAGAGCCTTCTCTCTCCAGCTGAGAGAGTTCGGTAATTCATTAGCTTGCCCCATTTTATCAAGATTCATTCATAATCAGAGATCATATTCTCTACTCACTCAATAGATGCGAAGTGCTTCGCTACATCTTCCAACTTGACTTCGAGCAGTGTGCTTAACAGTAACTTTCGAATATCCTAAGTACTTATCTTATCAAAACGTATGATGGTTGAATATCCCCGATTTACGGTCAAAAGTAGAAAAGAAGAAGGAGGCCCTAAAAAAAATGTCGTGAACAGCCCCGTTTTTGTCGTGAACGGTTATTTTTATAGAAAATAAAGGCATTTCCTACATTCTTTAAACCTGAAAAATTAATAATAACTAAATTCAACAGCGTTAATCATCTACTCACTTACCTGTTAAACTCCCAAGTATTTCGCTATATTTTTTAAAATTTAAGTTGGGCTTAGCTTTAGAATAAGAAAAGAATACACAGAATTTTTTTGCGGTATTTATGGCTTTTTAAATTAGCGATTAATCGTTATAATAAAACATTTTTCAGTTCAAGTGAACCCAGTTTATTTATAAATGCTTCAGAAAAACTGTTTTATCAAATAATTTTATATTTTTCTTAAAAAAACTATACTGCTTCTTTACATTTGATCTAATATTCTTTAAATCAAAATTTGAAAAAATTATTTTCATTATTCCTTTTACTTTTCTCAGTTACACTTTGGTGTCAGGAAGATAATTCTCTACTGGTTAATAAAAACACCTTTTCATTTAGAGACGGTTATTTAATCTCCCGTCCCTTCCACTCTATCTACGATACAACAGGCTGGCTGTGGATTGTGGGGCAGAACAAGCTTTCGAACGAATATATTTTAGGAGAGCAAGAAATAATTATCCAACGTTTTGATGGGGCTCATTTCTTCACGCTAAAATTACCGGATACCTCTAATAAAAAAATTAGAGAAGGCCACTTTATTAAAAAGACGGCCAACGGCCTTTATTTAAAACTATATTACCAGGCAGAACGGGCTGATATATTTTTTCTCAACACAGAGACCTTAGAGATCAAAGCTGTCAAAGAATATAACGACTTAAACAAAAACTATTTAAATTCTAAAGCTTTTACTGGAGCAGATACAAACCATATTGTGCTTACGTCAAACGAAAAATTTTATAGTGCCATCCTTGATAATTTGAGTTTAAGGTTTATTGATTCTACACCCTTTACAAGACCAGTTGCTCAACCGGTTTTAGCTGATCCAATAACAATGGATGACTTTACACTGATTAAATTACAAACTGAAAAAGAGGGAGTTCTTTTAAATACAGAGGGAAAGTTCATAAAAAAAATAGCGGAAAGTGATTTTGAAACCACAAATGGAATTAATTTTTATCCGACGGTCATACGCACCCCTTTTAAAGTCAGTGATGCTTTTTACACCTATGTGGATAACTATAAGAACGCGTTTAAATTCAATAAAGAATTTAACAAATTCGTAGAAGTACCTAATACTGATGGCATTCTTCGCAAAAATGAAGAATTGCAGTTTACGTCAGATTTTAATTATGCTTTTTCAACAGAGATTATGGGTGACTATACAGCAATGGAGTTGTATCGCCTTAAAGATTTTCAAAAGGAGTTACTTACTAAAATTAAAGTAAAGAATTTTTCAGAATTCGCTTACAATGAGTTTACAAAAGACCTGGTAGTTCTCAACGAAAACACCTTAGAATCCTATTCTTTTATAAAAGGTAAAATCAAAACTTTTTTAAAAAATAAAAGCGTCCGATCAATTAAAAAACTGAAGGAAAACAAGTATGTCATAGCAACAGATACAGAGGGATTTTATAAGATAGACGTAAAGGAAAACACAGAAGAACGAATAAAAATTCTATCAGATACTACCGAGCTAAACATTAATTATTCCAGGGATATTTTCAATGGAAAAGACAACAATCTTATAATTGCGGAATCTAATAATCTATACACCCTGAATTCAAATTATGAGATAGTTCAGGATAAAACGATAAAAATACATAGTGGAGAAATTGTAAAACTAAAAGACACTCTGTTTACGGCAGATCCAAGCGGTGGCATTTATAAATACAACCTTAAAGAACATAGTTATATTAAAATTGCAAAAACAGACACTGTACAAGTAAAGGAATTTGCTACAGATGGTTCAAGACTCTATGCAAACACCATACAGGGAATTTTTGAATACGAGAATGGCAGCTTTAATATCTATGAATTTGAAAATGTAGAAACACATGATTTGTTGTCTATAAACTACCTGAATGATTACGGCATTCTGCTTTCTACAAAATTTGGTGAAATTTATACATTTGATACAGCAACTAAAAAATTAAACCTGCTTTACGAAGATGAATTAAACGCTTCCATATTTGGTATGGTTGCAGATGATACAGGTACTTTATGGTTAAATACGTATGCAGGAATTGTTTCTTTCGATCCATCTTCTGAACAAATTATTAGATATACTACCAAAGATGGAGTTTATGAGCTTAAAGGTAATAGTTTCAGCACCTTTAAAGATGAGCAGGATGGCAGTATTTTAATGGGGAGTTATAAAGGTCTTAGCTATTTTAAGCCCGAAGAATTGGTTGAAAAAAATCTCAATATTCAACCTCAATTTACGTCAATTTCATTTTTCAATTCAGATAAGGGTCAATGGATGATTAATACCTCCCCCGACTTTTTAAAGAAGACCAGCGAGATTGTATTGCCTTCAGAATACAGAAGATTTTCAGCAACAATATCTGTTTTAGGGCAGACAAACCCTCAAGATATTAAGTACCGATTTCGTTTATTGAATTACGAAAGTGATAAACAATGGTTTACCACCTTTCCTGGAAAAGAACTACTATATGCAAATCTGGCAGCAGGAACGTATGTATTACAAGTTGAAGCTTATAATATTTCTAAACAAAAATTAGGAGAAAGGATTGCTCTTAAAATAATTTCGGAAGAAGTTTTTTATAGAACCTGGTGGTTTGCTTTATTACTCTTTCTTTCTGCTTCCTTCACTATTCTGTATTTGTTTTATCAGTATAAAATAAAACAGGAGCTATTTGCTAAAAATGAAATTGCCTTAAATGATGCCAAAACTAAAAATACTATGATGTTAGAAATCCATCATAGGATTAAAAATAATCTTCAAATTGTTTCCGGACTACTTGGCCTGCAGATGGCAAAAAGCACTAATAAGGAATTAAAAGCAAAATTGCAGGATAGCCAAAGTAGGATCGAATCCATAGCCGGTATTCATAACCTGTTATATAATTCAAACAATCAGGATCTTATTTCTGTTAGAGAGAATATAGAAAAAAGTGTTGCTTACTACAAAAAGCTTTTTCCTATTAATGCAAGGTACCGTTTAGACATAGACGGTTCCATATTAAGCATCAAACAAGCCACCCCTTTTGCTCTTTTACTGAATGAATTAATAAATAACTCAAATAAACATGCTTTCCAGGAAACAGAGCATCCGGAAATTTTTATAAAATTTGAAAAGCGGGATAACAAGTATGTATTTGTATATTTTGACAATGGTAGTTTTAAAAAACAAGAGAGCCAGAAAGAGTCTATGGGTATGAAAATAATAGAAATGATGAACAAGCAATTAAAAGGAGATTTAAAGATCGAAAACGCTACTAATTTTAAATTAACTTTACTTTTTCCCACAAATGAATAGCATAAAAATATATATTTTAGAAGACGAAATAATAACCCAGGAGCTTCTAAAACAGACGTTGGAGGATCTAGGTTTTACAATTTGCGGAATGGCAACAAATGCAGAAACTGCGCTTGGCGAGATTGCCTTTTTAAAACCAGACATTGCTATTTTAGATATTAGAGTAGAAGGTCCCCAGTCCGGGATATGGCTGGGAAATCAGTTAGATATTCCCCTCATCTATTTAACGGCTTTTAATGATGTTGACACCATAAAGAAAGCAATTGCTACAACACCGACCAGTTATTTGGTGAAACCTCTTAATAATAAGGATCTATATATTGCGGTTGAATTGGCTGTAAGTAAAATAAAAAATAAGTCGCAAATCATTGTAAAGGATAAAGACAAAAAAATTATCCTTTCTGAAGAGCAGATTTTATTTGCCAAAAAAGAGGATCAATATCTAATATTACATTTAAAGGATTCTGAAAAATTAGTAAGGTCCAGTATTAAAGATTTTTTGGATCAGATGAATTCTCCATCATTTTTACAGGTACATCGTTCTTATGTAATTAATAAAGATTGTGTCACTGCATTTAATAATAAAGAAATCATCATTAATAACAGCAGGATTCCACTATCAAAAAGCTATGCTAAAGAAATTTTAGAAGAAATTTCTTAACCTTTTTGTAGTCCTATATTAATTTGGACATTAAAGACTTTTGGTAGAGCAAAATAAACTTTTTGGCCAAAGTTTGGTATGTTTAGTCCGATTGGCCGTTTAACTATTTTTGGTACAAAAATGCACCAAAGCTTGTTCAAGGCTAAGGTATAACTTGTCTCCTACCTGTTTCCTACTAGTCCATTTTTTGGAGTAGTTCTTCTTATATAGATTAACTACAATTTTTGCCTTGTTCCCAATCATTAGGCTTGATCCATTACAATTCTGTACCTATTCTGTACCCATTGAAAAAAGAAAGGCCTCACATTTCTGTGAAGCCTTGTCTTTTCTAGTAGCGGGAACTGGACTCGAACCAGTGACCTTCGGGTTATGAGTTTTCAACCCTCACCCTTCAAAAGCGCCTAAAACACCTGTTTTTCAATGATTTATGATTGGTGTAATTTTTTTTAATATTAAAAAATAAGGCTTGAAACTAATAAATGTTGTACCTATGTTGTACCCATAATTTACTATATTTATAATTCAATGTATTTATTATGGCAACCATTAGAGCAGTTTTACGTAAAAAAAAGAACTCAGAAAATAAATTTCCGATAGCAATTAGGATCACAAAAGACAGAAAAAGTACGTTTCTGGGTACCGGTCAATATATTGAAGAAAAATACTGGGATAAAACAAATAGGTGTGTGAGGAAAAAACATCCTAATGCCAATTACATCAACAATTTTATTATATCGAAAATTGCCGAAGCAAATAAGAAAGTTCTCGAAGCTGAAAGCAGTGAAGAATACCAAAACGTTAGATCCATAAAAAGGAAAATCACACAGAATAAAAAAGTCGATTTTTTTGAAATTGCAGATAAGCATCTGGAAAATTTAAAAAACAGGAATCGACATCATCAATATGATACTGAGGTAGGTCGCTTAAAAAAGCTAAAAAAATTTATAGAGAAAAACGAATTAGGTTTTAATGAGATAACTGTTTCACTTCTTAAAAAATTTGAAGCCTATTTACTTCATAATAAAAAGCGTTCACCGCGTACGGTAGTGAACTATCTGATTTTAATACGAACTATTTACAATCTTGCCATATCTGAATCTTTAGTTGACAGAGGTATGTATCCCTTCGGAAAAGGAAAAATTCAGATCAAAATTCCAGAAACCCAGAAAATTGGTTTAAACCTTAAAGAGATACAACGCCTGGAAAATGCCGCCGATCTGACAGAACCTCAGCAAAAAGCCGTGCATGTATGGCTTATCAGTTTTTATTTTGCCGGGATCAGGGTAGGTGATGTATTAAAATTAAAATGGTCAGATTTTAATGATGGAAGGTTAATGTACCGAATGAACAAAAACAGTAAATTGGTAACCCTTAAAACACCAGAAAAGGCTGAGGCTATATTCAAACAGTATCGAAAGAAAGATTCCCTACAGGATTTAATTTTTGATTATCTCAAAGACACAGACCTATCAGATACCCATAGAGTTTCTATTAGAACCCAAAGTGTAAACAGAAACCTAAACCGGCTCCTAAAAAGGGTGGCATCAAAACTAAAGATCAAGAAAAAAATGAGCATGCACATTGCGCGGCACAGCTTTGGGAATATTTCTGGGGATAAAATCCCAATTCAAATGCTGCAAAAGCTTTACCGTCATTCATCGGTGACTACCACCATAAATTATCAAGCGAATTTTATTCATAAGGAAGCTGATGATGCATTGGATAGTGTAATCAATTTTTAAATTTAGGTGATGGCAATTACCTAAATTTTTTGAAAGGTGCCGGTGACCTCAGTAGTATCTTTCCATTTCCAAGAATATCTTCTGCAAATACAGATGCGGGAGAGATTAATTTCAGGGTTATTAAAGATATATTCAGTAATGGATTAACAGAAAATCTGCTAATTATGTCCGTCAATTTTTTTAAATATTTCTGGCATTGACTCTTCATCAATTGCTTTCATATCTATTAATTTCAGAGATTTTACCATTCTCTGGGTATTGGTTTTATAATATTGAAAATGCGGTGCTTCCAAATGAGACTCGTATGCTTTTTTATCAGCATAAATTTCTAAAATCCTTATTTGGTTAGGGTTTTCCGTTTGATACATGGGGAAAATTGAAACGACCCCGGGCTCCACCCTAACAGAGGCCTCAGCTTCTTCTTTCAAAATTTCCTTATATTCCTCTATGTACTCAGGATAAATTTCTAATTCTGCTATTCTGATGAGCATTTCCTTAGAGCTGAAGGCATCTTTACTTACATTATTTTCTTTGCAAGATGAAAAACATAGTATGATTGTTAAGAAAGCAAGCTGGATTTTTAATGACTTCATAACTCCCATTTTTATTTATTATATCTCCCTTAGATTTCTATATTCTCACTGGTTAAAAACCAATTTAGAAAAAATTAAGTTTCCCAGCTTGTAATATACAGTTATTTAAAAGTCCTTTATATTTGAATTCAAGTTGAAGATAGCGGTTAAGGAGTGGCCAACACCTTGCAGATGATGGGGGCGACTTGCGGCTGATAAAGACGGCGTTATCTAATATTAATCTGCAAATAAGTCCCGTATGAGGCGGGGCTTATTTTATCCAGCGCTGAGGCGAGAGTTTCTAGCATATTATATATCTTACCAAGGTACATAAGTGAACCACCCGGAAAAGGAAATTCAGTAATTAAAACTTTACACGATTCTTTATGGTTTTTCAAGTGTTAGGCAAGATTTTATTGCTCTGGTTCTCTCGGCCTTTTTAGTGAAGACTATAATGTATATCTCCCTTCATAATTTTTGGTATGTTTGTGACCTCTGAGCTGCTATAAATAATTGATACTAAAAATTTGCATATACATTCGTCCGTACCACCAACAGGAAGGCTTACTTCCTAGTATCATTCTTTTTCATTCGCAAGTCAGTTATTTTCCACAATTGATAGTCCATTTTATACATAGATTTAAATGCTAAACATATTTCCGAAATCATTTTACTGAAATCCTCGTCAGGCTTCCATTTAACTTTGAAGTTTCCAATATCTATGTCATTATGTTTTTCTGTATGCGATAAAAAGAATTTTCTAAACATTAAGAACAATGTATCTTTGTAAGTATGAAATAATTCAGGATATTTTCTTTGCACATCGATTGAGAAAAATGAATTTTCCTCATACTCAAATCCACTGAATTTTTTTAGCTTAAAAAGTTCTAGCCAAAAAGAATCGCTCATATTTTTCAGGTTATCAGCATGAAGAAATGATGTTGTTAAGTAAATCCCTTCTAAATCAGTTGCTAAATAATAAGTGCCGCCAGTCTTTTTTGATTCAATTATTAATGATGGTCCATATAAATTCACGTACATTTTACTTGTATCAAAGTCATCTTTAAAATTTCCATATTCTATAGCCAAATCAGCAATTTCCCCAAGTATGCCAGAAGTTTCGTAAGTCAAATTTGTTAACTCTTCCTCACTTTGGTTCTCCATATCAAATAAAGAGTTCCTTTGCCGGTTCAAAACTTCAATCCAGCGGTCGAAATTCTTAAAATCACCTTTAATTATATTATTTAATCGATTATTCATTGAATATTAAATTGGTTAGGAGTAATTAATATTAGTGCGTTAATAAACTTAACATCCTGTCATTTACTGACTCAAGTTGGTTGGATTGAATGCGAATACCAAATATGCTCCGTTTACCGTTATTATAATTCCTAATAATATGGGACATTAAGTTCATCTTTTAGAGAAAGAATTTCATCTTCTATTTCTCGAATTTCTTTTCTAAGAATATTGATATTTTCCTTACGTTTATCGCATTCTTCTTCTAAGGTTGCAATTTTTTCAAGTTTAGAATTGTGATTATCAATTAAAAATTTATTCCTCTCAATTTCCTCAAATAAATATTGCTGATAACCCTCTACATAGCTACCATATTCATCCTCGGACAAATATTCCCACTTTTTACTTTTTTTTGAAATAAGATATTTCTTCAATGTCTCAAATGAAAAATTGAAATAAAAATTATCAAGGAAATCTACGAGGTCTATAGACAAAGTAGGCTTTTTGATTCGTGATAATTTTTTCTTCTTATCATCATCTATAGAGTTCGAAAAGAATGGTTCAATAAAATACTCTTTATCACCAACGGTCGCTACAATGTCAATTCTAACCTTCCCCAGCTCGGTATTATACTCCTTTTCGGTTTCTATTCCTTCTATTGCTAAATTTTTACTATCAGTTAGATTTGCTGTATCCGTCCGAGCCAGTGTTTTTAGAAGTTATGGATTCTGGTCATTTCTAGTAGAGATATATTCCCCATCATTCCCTTCCTTATCTATCCCTGCCATCTATAAAACTCTACTGGGTTTCAAAGCTCTGAATAAAGCTAAGAATACCTAAAAGGATTATTCCTTTGTTCTCCCGATCCATATTGATTAGTACTGGTCTGTTATTATATCTGAAGAGCACAGCTGTCCACAAGGATTTAGATTGGAGATTCTGCAATGTATCTGTATAAATCTTTTCTCTGGATTCTTCGGGTTCTCCTTCACTATAATCAAGCATATGCTTATTACCCCTTTGAAGCTTTTCGAACTGGGCCTGGGTCACTTTCCTTTTGGGAAGATTTTCGTTTGATCCAAAATACTCCCATATTAAAAAATAAATTTTCATTATTTCTTCCAACTCCTGCGGGGAAACATCTGCTCTGTAACCTAGAAGAACGGTTAGGAAGAAAGGTTGATGTTTAAATATTTCCTCACAAATCCTATTTACATACTGCGCATCTAAAGTGTCTATTTTTCTGATCAGACCGGCTAATTCAGAAGTTTCACTATTGTCCTTTTCATTATAAGTCACTTTCTTCATAATTATATTTTAGTATAGGATTCTTGTGGTATCTCTCAAGGGAAGCTTGCTAAGCTTTTTGATAGCCGGGCAATAACTCCTCCAGTTTTTGGATGCTATGATTAGGTATTCTTTGCAGAGTATCCTCTAACCACTGTTGGGGATTCACACCCTGCATTTTACAACTCCCAAAGAAGGAATATAACATAGCCGCATTTTGCGCAGCCTTGTGAGAGCCTGCAAACAAGAAATTTTTTCGGCCGAGAGCCAATGGACGAATAGCATTCTCAATAAGGTTGTTATCCAATTCGATCCTGCCATCTTCAAAGATCACCTCGAACTTAGGATATTGATTTATAAAATACGTCATGGCTTTCCCCATCGCACTTTTAGGTAACACCTTAAACTGTTCTTCCTGGATCCAGGTTTTGATCTGTTGCAGTAGCGGCAGCACCTTTTGTAATCTTAGTTCCTTTCGCATCTCTGCATCCCCGGCTGCTGCTTCTTTGATCGCTCGTTCCTCCCTATAAATTTCACTAAATATCGCTAGTGCTTTTTCTGCCCTTGCTTGATCCTGGTCCCGGGCATCCACAAATTTTCGCCTGGCATGCACCAGGCAACCGGCCATAGTAATATCCGGATCTAACCCGATTTTATCATATACCGTGTAACCATCGCATTGAACGTACCCTTTATACCCATCAAGGAGTTCCTTGGGACCATGTTGCCCGCGTCCTTTGCGGTAATTAAAGAGCACCAGTTTTTGCAAGGGGTCGTGATAGACCCATTGATAGCCTTGATGTGTGCTGCCTTTTTTATCACTATCCAGCACCTTTATCGGGTCGAGTAGACAAGGGGAATTTCACCCCAAGTCTCTCACAGCACCGTACGTGATAGTCTCCCATCATACGGCGCTTCCAGATTAACGGTACAATTAGTAAGGTTTTATATCTAAGACAGGTTTCCAATGCTCAAACAATTGTGGGTTAGTCTTGTACACATTTTTTAGCCATTTTCGAGCTTGCACTCTACTGCGCTTTCTGTACCTCCTAATCCATCTAACTATTTTCCTGTTTAACCAATACCATAGTCCACGGGTTGTCCATTTCGAATACTTGCAAAAATATTGATACCAGCCCCTTATCATAGGGTTGATTATCTGTGCCAGTTCTTGGATGGATCCCCGAAACTTTCTATTGACAACCTTCTTAAGTCTTCGCCTTGCTTCTTTCTTTGAGGCGTGGCTCATTACTGGAAAGTAAGTCAGTTTCCAACCATTTTTGGTTGGTCGTCTGAGGGGGCGGAACGTGTAACCGAGAAAATCAAAACTTGTATTCTTGTGACTTTCGCTGTGCACGTGATTCTTGCAATACACAATGTGAGTTTTCTCACTATTGAGTTCCAACTTACAAGCTTTCATCCGTTTAGAAACAGCCTCTCTAATGAAATATGCTTGTTTCTCTGATGTGCAATGTATGATGGCATCGTCGCAATATCGTTCGAAAGGCATATTGGAGTGATGGATTTGCATCCATTTATCGAATGCAAAGTGAAGAAATATATTGGCAAGTAGCGGACTAATGACGCCGCCTTGAGGAGTACCTTTTATTCTATCGGTGATTTCACCTTCTCTGGATACTCCTGTTTTCAACCACCTTCCAATATACATCAACACCCATTTCTCTTTTGTATACCTTTCTACTGCCTTCATCAGTAGGGTATGGTCAATGTTATCAAAGAATCCACGAATATCAAGGTCTACCACCCAACTGTAATAACCACATCTGGACACTGTTTTCTCCAGTGCCTGATGCGCACTTTTCCTGGGTCTGTATCCATAACTATTCTGATGAAAACTGCTTTCCACCTTGGGTTCTAAGTAACTTTTAATCACCTGTTGCGCAATGCGATCCGATACCGTAGGAATTCCGAGACTGCGAAAGCCTCCTGTTTTCTTGGTTATACGAACTTCCTTTACAACAGGCGGAAAATAACTGCCTGAGGTCATACGGTTCCAGATTTTATACAAATTTCCAGAGAGGTTCTCCCTAAAATTCTGTAAACTCTGTCCATCGACTCCGGCACTGCCCTTTTTGGACTTTACTTTCTTGTACGCATCCAATACCATTTTCTTGGTTATTGGATGTTGTTTTGTTTCATAATAATCAATCATCCTTCTTTCAAAGTTGTGTCTTACATAAAACTAATCTGGCTAAGCCCTTCCCTCCATCTCCATTACAGAGACTTCTGCAGTACTACGGCTTAGTCCGCCTCTGTACAGTTCATTGGTTTTCTGCCTCACGGGGTTTCCGCTTGTGCATTTCCCTTACCATCCCTGTACAAATTCCCTTGTTCCGTTAGATCGCCTATTTCAGTGTCCTGCCACCTCTGTACCGCCTGTCACTTAGTCAACTTCAGGTTACTGCCACTAAGTTTTATTCTCGGAGAAGAAACACAATTCTCCGATTTCGACAGAATCTGGCGATATCGGTACTTTAACTTAACCAGTGATTCACTTTCGTTCAGCTCACTGAAATTCACCTGACGAGTATTCTCTCGCCTTTTCCTTGTCGCTCAGCACCTCATTCTTTCGAAATAAAGCACCACAAGGTGGTTTGTAGGGTCTGTCTGTCAACCCCTACGGTGGGTCTACCACCATCAATCTAACAGCCTGCGGCATTACTTTAGGCCGCTTCAAGGCACACACTTTCATCCGCCTGGATGTACCCGTCTTCAAGGATTTTTTGCTTCAAGGTATTATAAAGAGGTTCCAACAGCTGGCAACAACTCGCCATCCAGTCACTTAAAGTACTGGAGGCCGGTTCCCACCCAAACTCTCGTTTAAAGCGCTGGATCTGACGATAGAATGGCAGGTGATCAATATATTTACTCACCAGGATATAGGCCAGTAAGCAGGCCTCGGCAATAGATTTTTCGATAGGACGCGTGGGTAGTGGTGCGATTAGTACCCCTTGCTGGTCTTTCCTGGCATATTTAGGACGAATGGTACGTCTTTTAACCAGGCTGGCCGGGGTATATTCCAGGGTTTCACTAACTTCCTCGCCAATTTTTTTCAGCGTGCTTACATCTTCTTCTGGTTCAAGAATGACTTCCCGCACCGGAAGGTGTTCCGGCAAACTACCACGTCCCGGGTGTTTTTGTTTTTCCCGGGTATAGGTGATCGTTTCTTTAGGTGCAGCTATTTGCCCCGGTTCATCTTGTTTTTCAGAAAAAAGCGATAGTTGCTGTTCCAGGATTTCTGGGATAAAACGTTCCGATTTAAAACCCTGGATCAGTTTATAGAGCTGCCCGAGTTGCACTTCCAAAGCGGAAATTTTCTCCTTAAAGAATTCATTGGACTCTCGAAGTTGCTCGTTTTCTTTTTGTAGCTCCTGGTAGGTCATCGGGTAGCTAAAATACAACCCTTGTTAAAAATATACCAGCATTTATTGGGCTTTTTTATAGCGTTTTCTCCGGGTAATATTAGTGATGGCTACCCCGTCTATGAGCATTACCAGTTGGGTGTAATCCAGCTGGAGTCCTCCCACGGATGCATCGTAATCGGGCAACTCAAAAGTACCACGCTCCAGGCGTTTATAATATAACACAAAGCCCCCGGACTGCCAGTGCAGCAACTTGACTTTATTGCGCGCTTTATTGATAAAGATATAGACCGAACCATCCTGGGGACTATGACCTAATTCTCCAAGCACCAAACCACATAGCCCGTCAAAACTCTTACGCATATCGGTACCAGGAAGATATAACTGGTAATTCAGGGAACTGCTTAAGGCAAACATTACAGGGGAATTTCAATTTCTACGCCATTACCTAAACGGATGTGCATACTCCTGGAGGATGTCGGTGTGGTAGAAGGGTCGGCCGATAAGGAAACAAAATTGCTTTTAGCGGGTTTTGTAACTTGCTCCCTGGGAAATTTCTGGATCCAATAGGATAGCTTGCCTTTGCTGATTCCATGGGCACGGGCAAAAGCGGATTGATTTTGATCTGATTCATAAAAGCTGGTGACCAGCTTACGCATTTCTGAGGTAGAAGATCGAGTCATTTTTAAGTATATTTAGACTGCTAAATTATAACCTACACGGTTCTCAGAAAAGATGCACTTAGACGGACGCATACGATTTGCTTTTAATCCTTTTTTAAATTCTCCCTGAAATGAGTAAGGTATATTTGTATCTAGTATCGCATTAAAATCGAGTTGAAATTTTTGCCTATGTTTTTCGGGAAGGTCATCAATTAAGAGTTCAGGTATATCCAATTCTCCAATTTGTTTAAAAACCTCTTTTGTTAACCAGTGTATATAAGACTCTAAATTGCCGGAGCACTCAGTATTGGGTTTATGTCTGAAATGTGGATTTCGGTGATTAATAATAGCTATAAAATTATCCTTACACACAGGACAAATTAATTTCAACCTATTATCCTTCGTAACCTTCTCTATTGGAACATTTTTTTTGTTGGCTTGGTTAAATGCAACGGGATATTTTATGCTGTATTTATACAAGTAGTACTTTTATTCTTAGAACTTATTTATTTTTCTTATAAACGGCAAGGACTACTTTTCCTAAAGGGGTGGTATAATATTTTTGTAGCTTGCTTGTTGGCTTGTCCTTAATTGTTCTTCCTAGAAGTTTATTTTCAAACAATGATTCAATATGGGTTTTAAAATTTTTTGTTTGGTTTGAAATATTCAAATTATCCTCCAAAATTTCTTCAGTTGGGTTTACATTTTCCGGAAAAAAGCCCTCCAAATTATGTTTGTTAATTAATTCCACCAATTTATTATAATCTACATCTTGGTTACCATCATAGTTACTGTCTTGGTTACCTGCAAAAACATTAAAACACGGCAAATTCAAACTTAACTAACTATTAAATATTCGAGGGGTATACATACTCCTGAATAAATTTTTTAGCAACCTATATTTATAAATTCAAAAAATACTTATCTACCCAAAGCGGCACTTCTTCAGTTTGAAAAGTAACTTTCTTGCCCTGATAAACATCGAGTATTAATTTCGAGGTATTTTCACTATTATCAAAAATAAATGACCGGTAAGAATTTTCTATTGCTTCCGGCAGTAGCTCAAGACTTCTGTAATATCGTTGTTCTGTTTTCTCGGGAGGCACATTATGACCACCGCTCTTCACACGCTCTTCAACCCTCGCTTTATTAATTTCTACATTCTCTGTACATATAAAATATAAGTAGTTCTTATAACCTAATTCCTTGGCTTTCTTAAGTGTTTCTATTTTAGAAGGATGTGACATTACCGTTTCAAATGTAATTTTTTGACCAGCCTGAATTAATTCGGTTCTTAAAAAATCCGTAAGAATTGAAGCCTCATAAGAATGTGTGGCATTATTAGGGTTAGATATTATACCATTTTGGCAATTAAGGTCTATGTTATAACCCTGGGAAGAAGCTTTCTGGAAAAGAGAATGATTTTGAAGAAATTTATTAAATTTTAGTCCGTGGGATTCACTAAGATTAAATGCCTTTAAGGACAACTGGTTCCGGTTGCGCAAGAGATACTCAATCTCATCGGCATTAAGATAAATACCCAGACTAAATTGCGAACGTATTTTATTAAAAATGGTACTTTTTCCGGAGCCATTAGGGCCTGCAAACATTCGCAATCTTTTGCTGGCCATAATAAATTAAGGTATGGTAATTGTCTTTCCTTTTTGTACTGACTTTCGAGGTGCTAAGGTTTGAATAACTTCAAAACTTCCATCCTTTTGTTTGCGAATCACTTTACCATCTTCTACTTCGATAATACTCTCTGAAATCGCTACAGCCTTATGATAAGCCTCATTTGTAGCACTAGCAGCAATCGCTCCTATAAAGGAAAGATCTCTATCATCTTCCAACACTTTAAATCTCCTATTTTTTACGCCAGGTTTTAAAGCTGCCTTTCTTAATTTGTATTTTCTATTATTTTCCATTTGCACTAAGAAACTAAGTTATAAACTTACTATTTTTCGGGGATTTATGCAAACAAACTACTTTTGTAAGCTAAAAATTCTAGTGATTTAGATTAGAAGGGATTTACTAGCTTAAGCACTTTTTCTCTGGTTTCTAAAAATTACACTTTTTACACAATACCCGTTTTTTCCGATGAACCGACTTAAGTTGGCAGTAGTTTTTTATCTCATAATTGATGGTGTGTAATCAACCTTTTCAAGGTCAAATTCCCAGTATTTTCCAAAATTTTCTTTTTTTTCGGTCAAATTTCTTAGTAAATCTCTAAATAACTTTTTTTCTTCTTTATTTCTTTCTAATTCACTTGGTAAATCCGTCATTACGAATTGTTGATATCCCTTTTTAGTGATTTTTATTTCATCTAAATGAAATGTATTTAGCATAGCTTATAAGAATCTATATCTTCCATTTCGAGTATCATAGTCATCTGAACTTACTATTACTTGTCCATTCTGTTTTCGAAAAAAGTTAAGTTTCATCGGTTTCCCATATGATAATCTAGAATTCCAAATGTTGAAGGTTTTTCTGAAGAATGATTAAATTCGCTTAATAAATAATCACATTCTTGATCCGATATTCCATCAACGATTTCTCGATGAGATTTTCGAGTATTATATTCTGCCTTCCCCAATCCAATTGGTTCAGAGTGTGCTAATAATGTCCTTATAAGTAGTTTTTTATCAATATCTGTTATGTCAAATTCCATATATTTTTTGCTATTTATTTTCTTGTGAAAAATATAATCCAGATTCTACAATTTTATTAATATCTGATGATGAATTAGCATTATTTACTTCTATGGATAAATCACTTAACGCTTTCTCGTTAATCTTATCCAAATGATTATTTTTTATAATTAATTCAATAGCTTTTATTAATCTACCTTTTATCTCAGATAATTGTTTCTCTCTATTTGGTAGGAATGTATGTTTGATTCCATTTTCACAATTTATCAAATTAATCAATTCACTCTTACTTGCTCTACTTACTCTTCTATTGAATCGAAAACCTCTCTTGAGAAAATTTTCGTATTTCATAGCATTAACTTCATTCTGAGGTCTGCCAATTTTTCCCATTAATTATTTGATTTTAAAATTCAACTATTTAATAATAAAGAATGACAAAAATTACCGCCAATGGTCTCGGTTATCGCATGTTGGCGGAGTAACTGATTTGTCGGCTTAGTATAGGTTTGTTTGTCAAGTTAATTATTTTCTTTCTAACGGTACCGGATATTTGCGATGAACCGCTCTGTTGTAAGTATTTATTGTAGTAAAATAATTGTTCCGGGCATCAAAGCATTTAATTTTTCTGCATTTTCTAGAGTTACATTTGTTCCCTTAGCAGCAACCTCTTGTAAATTATGGTTTTCTTTTAATGGTAATAGATCGTTAATCGAAGTATTATTAATATTAATTTTTACAAGGCTCTTTAATTCGGCTAACTTATTTAAATCCCTAATATTAGTTGAATACGCGTAAATAGTACGAAGATTTTCAAGTTTTCTTATTGCATCTAAATTTTTAATTTCAGTCCGAAATATTGATAGATATTTTAGATTTTTAAGATTTTCTAATCCATTTAGTGAATCAATATCAGTATTACTTGCATTTAAAAAATTCAATTTTTTAAGTTCTTCAATTCCGTTTAAATTAGATATATGTGTATTATGAATATCCAGATGTTCCAAATTTTTGAATTTTGAAATATTTAAAAGAGAATTTAACGCTGAGTTTTTAGCATCTAAAAACTTTACACTTTCTAAAGTTGGCATAGTTTCTAAATTACAGCACCTCATACCATTTAAAAATAACCTTTCAATTCTCAAAAAGTTTTCCAATGGTTTAAAATCAGTTATCAAAAGGCTCGTATCAAAATTAAAAAAACAATCTTTGATTTCTTTTAGTTCATCAATGAACTTTTTTAGTTCAAATTTGTTGTATTGTTTAATTTCATCTAGTACTGAATTGAAGTCTTTTATTCTCCCACTGGTAAAAAACCTATATTCATAATTGTGATTATAAAGCATAATAATTTTCCAATCGTAGCTTAGTTTTTTCCACCATATTATGTCTGAATCTAGATTCAATAATTCTTCGAAATTAAAATCAAGTCCATTTTGGCTAAATATCTCATTTATTTCCTTCCGGGAATAAGATTTTTCTTCTTTCATCTAAAATGAATTCTTTATGGAAATTTAAATATAAAATTTTTTATTGAAGGATAATCTGCTCGTTTTTAATACTCGCACGGTTGTGAGAGTTAAGACAAAAATACAAAATCTCGCACATCACTATTCAATCGGCTCCACCTTCACAACCTCTACCGACTTATTCCTAACCTTTCCGCTATCTTGAATAACGCGGGTAACTTTTAATGTCAATTTTATCATATCATAATCTGGAGCTGGAAAGTCAAATAGATTTGCTACCGATTTATAGCGAAATGCTTTTGCTAAAAGACCTAGATGTCTAATACTATATTTATGGCGTTGGATAAATGATTCAACATTACCTACAAAACTTTTTGAGACTCCCATCTTTTTGCTTAAGTCTTGTTGAGTCCAATTATTCCTTTCTCGAAGTTGTTTTATGTATAGGATAAAAAGATAATCTAAGTGAGATATTTCACTGTAGACAGTTGTAATTAAAACCTTTTTATTAGACATAAATCATAAGTTTTTTAAACCAACATATTGGTTTATTAAAAAATGTTTCTTATATTTGTTTCGATAACAATTCAAATCATTATTAATGAGACTTGTACGGATTTAATTAATCCATAAAATACTGTCACTCCCATATTGGGAGAGAACTAACGATGTTGCTCGTTCGAAAAAAAGACCAAGCATTTCCATACGAGTTGACCGTGAGTTCGTCCAAAATTGCCAGAAATAGGTATCTTTACAGAGCCTTTCTGGCGGACGCCTCTCGCGTTAAACTTCTGTATGGACGTCAAAGCTTTTCGAAGCTAAGGCGGGGTTAAAGCTTGGTCGTTTTACCCTTTCGGACAGAAGTGTGAGGGGCGTTTTTTTGTATCTCATCTATCAGCAAATCGTTTACATAATTTTGAAAACTATGAAAACGAGAAGAACAGACCCATTAAAGCACTTCTACGGTAGTAAACCGGCAAAAGGTTTTGTCTCGTACCATAGCCTTAAGGTACAACCCCGATCGTTACAACCTATATCAAAAAACATCAAATGCGCCCCAGAATAATGAGGGCGTAACCGGTCCGCTACCTGTGCAAAATAAACAGGCATTGCCAGAAGGGTTAAGACACTACATTATATGGTTATTCGCAATGCTATAAATGTAATAGGTTTTCCTTATTCGTGCAAATCCAAAATTTGCGTTCTTAGGTGAGCAGGGCCGGTTTTGGTATTTAATAAATTAACCTACACTATAATTTATTTCAGGCCAAAGCGGTCACCGGTTGCAAAATCGCAGCTGTATTCACTAATTCCTAGCTTGCGGGAGCAGGAAAAATCACTTAAACAATCCCGTGGGTCGCCGTTGTGAGCCCTATAATTTTCAGCGGCTTTTGGGTGGGGCTCCGCTGGAGCCTTGGGTAAAATTATTGGTGAATAGGTTTAAGTGAAACCGGTATTTGGGCACCGGTTTAGAAAAAAAAGAAATTGCTATTGAAGAAAAGTTTGAATTAGCCTATAAGCAAAAAGACCTTCCTCCTAAAGATTGGCGTCTGTGTGGGGAAGGCCTAAGCTTAAATAAAACAATGTTTCATTCAAAACACACGTAAAATTATGAAAAATAATTACTCGCGCCTTAAATGGGTGGCGCTAATTATTATAGGCGGGGTACTCTTCTTCCTGTCCAAGGCTGCTAATGCAGCAACCACTACTCCCCTGCCCTTGCAGCAGCAAGAAGTTTCAGGTGTAGTAGAAGATCAAAACGGCCTTCCTATTCCAGGTGTTACCGTTACAGTAAAAAATACCAATAGAGGAACAGTAACTAATTTGGATGGAGCATATAACATCATTGCTCCTGCCAATGGGACTTTGGTTTTTTCCTATATAGGTTTTAAAACAGTAGAAATCCCGGTAGATAACAACGAAGAAATTAGCATTCAATTAGAGGAAGATGTTTCTGCCCTTGGCGAAGTAAAAATTAATGCTGGCTATTACAATACTACTGAACGAGAACGAACTGGGAATATTTCAAGAGTTACCGCAGAGGAAATAGAACTACAACCGGTGGTAAGTCCTATACAGGCCCTGGCCGGTAGAATGGCGGGGGTAGAAGTTACTTCCGGTGGCAGCCATCCTGGAATGGCTCCTACTATAAAAATTAGGGGAACCAATAGTTTACGGGAAGAAGGAAACTATCCTTTATATATTATAGATGGTGTTCCTATCAATTCAACCCCGGTAGAAAGTAATTCCCTTATGTCAAGTGCGGGGATAGATCCGTTAAATAACCTGGATGTCTCTAATATTGAAAGTATAGAAGTTTTAAAAGATGCCGATGCTACCGCTATTTATGGCTCCAGGGGAGCCAACGGAGTTATTCTAATTACCACAAAAAAAGGACGTGAGATTGGGACCAGCGTGAAAGCAAGATTTTATACTGGCATGGCAACAGTTCCTAATCGATGGGATTTATTAAATACCGAAGAATACCTTGAGATTCGAAGAGCAGCTTTTGAAAACGACGGAGTTGAGCCCACAGAAAGAAATGCTTATGATCTTTTATTGTGGGATCAGGATCGTTATACCGACTGGCAGGAATTTCTTTATGGAGGGACTTCTGAAACAACTAATGCAAATATTACTTTTTCAGGTGGAAATGAAACTACTTCATTTAGATTTGGTAGCTCCTATTATACCCAGGGCACAGTTTATCCCGGGGATTATGATTACCGAAAAGTAACCGGGAATCTAAATCTTAATCATCGCTCTGGAGACAATAAATTCAACCTAAGTCTTTCCCTAAATTACGGAGTTGACACCAACAATTTAGTGGGAAATGTAGGATTCAATGCCACCACAGCATTTTTGCCACCCAATGCACCTGAAATTTTCAACAATGATGGATCCCTGGCCTGGGAAGAATGGGGGGTGGCCGGACTTGATAATCCGCTGGAGGGCTATTTTAATACCAGCAATACGCAAACCAACAATTTCATTTCAAACCTTACTTTATCCTACGAAATCTTTCCTGCATTAAGGTTTAAAACCAGTATGGGATATTCCTATTATGATTCAAAGGAAATGAGAAAACAACCTTCCCAATCGTATAACCCTGCTGATGAAACACCGAATAACTCTTCACACTTAAGCGCTGGCCGAAAATCCTGGATTTTGGAACCACAAATTTTATTTGAAAAGTCTTTCAATAATTTAAAAATTGATGCAATAGTAGGAGCTACTTTTCAAGAAAACATCCAAAACCAGGAAGGTTTCCGGGCAACCGGATATGCTTCGGAAGCATTAATCGGCAATATCGCCGCAGCTGAATCAATTATAAATGCCAGAAGAGAAAGTGCAGAATATAAATATGCAGCCCTATTTTCAAGAATTGGCATTAACTGGGATAGAAAATATTATATTAATCTTACCGGAAGACGGGATGGCTCGTCTCGGTTTGGCCCTAATAATAGGTTTGCCAATTTTGGTGCTGTAGGAACTGCCTGGATTTTTACCGAAGAAAATTTCTTTAAAGAAAAACTCCCATTTTTAAGCTTCGGGAAGTTAAGAGGAAGTTACGGTACCACAGGCAATGATCAAATAGGAGATTATGGTTATTTAAATGCCTATGAAGCAACCGATGGCCCCGGGGGATTATACCCCACTGGCCTGGCCAACCCTAATTATTCCTGGGAAGTTAATAAAAAACTTGAAGTAGGTCTTGAAATAGGTCTTTTTGAAGAACGTATTCGTGCAGGATTTAGTCGTTACCGAAACCGTTCTTCCAATCAATTGGTAGGTTATCCACTTCCAGAGATTACCGGTTTCACCTCAGTACAAGCCAATTTACCTGCAACAGTTGAAAACTCCGGTTGGGAATTTGAATTTTCAAGCCTCAATATAGACAGCAAAGAATTTAGATGGCAAACTTCTTTAAATGTTAGTCTCCCAAAGAATGAATTGGTTAACTATCCCGATATTGACCAGTCTTCATATGCCAATACCTATCGGGTAGGTTACCCGTTAAATATTTCCCTTTTGTTTGATTATACCGGCTTAGATCCTGAAACGGGTTTTTATACGGTAAGAGATGTAAATGAAGATGGAAGCTTTGATTACCAAGACCGTATAATTATCCAGGATTTAAACCGTGAACTGTTTGGTGGCATAAACAACAGCTTTTCATTTAAAAATTTTAACCTACAATTTTTATGGGAGTTTGTAATGCAAGAAGGTTTACAAACTAGCTTTGATGGTGGGACAGTAGGTAATTCAAGATCGGTTGCACTGGCTACACTTGCAGGAGAATCCGTTTATCAAAAAATTTCACAATCTGCACAGGCAAGAACTGCTTATGGCTATGCTATCAATACTTCAATTCCTGTTGAAGATGCATCTTTTGTACGCCTGAAAACTATAACACTTAACTATAACCTGCCAAAAGCATTCACGCGGAAATTTGGAATGGAAAATTGGAGACTTTTTCTTCATGGCCAGAATCTATTGACCTTCTCGGAATATTCCGGAATGGATCCCGAACGCACTTCTTCAGGGATTGGAAATCTGAGAACGATAACTGCGGGTCTTGAAATAAACTTTTAAAACTTTTTAATTATGAAATCACGACTTTCTATAAATAACACATTTGTAATTGCTATAGCGCTTCTATTCCTCTCGTGCGAAGATTTCGTGGAAGTAAGCTCTCCAAATAATAAGCTAATACAACAGGATGTTTTCAGCACTGATGCAACAGCGAGAAGTGCAATGAATGGAATTTACAATCAATTATTCAAGGCAGCATTTTCAAATGGCTCCAGAAGCAGTGTAACTGTCCTGTCCGGATTATCAGCCGATAATATTCGGAATATTAATCCGAGTAATTATACCCGGATGGAATTTGAGGAAAATGAATTGATCCCCGATAACCCAAATAACCTTTATTTGTGGTCCAGTGCCTATAATATTATTTATATGGCCAATTCCTTATTGGAGGGAGTATACAACTCCGAAAATTTAAGCGAAGGTGTCAAATTACAATTAGAAGGTGAAGCCAGATTTATTAGAGCCTTTAGCTATTTTTATCTTGTAAATCTCTATGGTGAAATACCCCTTTTAACAACCACTGAATATAACAATAATCAATTAGCTTCGAGATCTCTTATTGAGGAGGTATATGATCAAATAATAAATGATCTGGAAATTGCTGCTGATGTATTAGGTACGGATTATTTAAATGGAGAACGTACCAATGTTAACAAATATGCAGCTACAGCATTGTTAAGTCGCGTAAACTTACACCTGCAGAATTGGGAAGATGCTGAGAGTCTAAGTAGCCAGGTTATAGCGGAAACTGGCACCTATCAACTTTTGGATAATCTCAACGATGTGTTTTTGGTTAATAGCAAAGAAGCTATTTGGCAAATTTCCCCAATAGGAGATGGAGGCTTTATTAGTAATACCAACGAAGCAAGTATGTTTCTTATCCATCCTGTGTTTTCATTTGTGGCCAGTATACAACTTCGAGAAACTTTTGTGGAGATTTTTGAAGAAGATGATTTAAGATTTAATAATTGGATAAGCTATCACAATGAGGAAGAGGCCTTTTTCGCCTATAAATACAAAGTTTGGAATACGAGTGAATTCCCTATTGAGGAATATTCTATGGTATTACGCCTAGCAGAACAATATTTAATTCGGGCTGAAGCGCGGGCAAGACAGGGAAACATTTCAGGTGCTGTTGAGGATCTAGATATTATAAGAAGTAGGGCCGGACTGTCCTTAATAGCGGATACCAGACCTGATATCTCTCAGGAAGAGTTACTTGATGTAATCATAGAAGAGCGAAGAAAAGAATTATTTGCTGAATGGGGTCATAGGTGGTTGGACTTAAAACGTATAAATAAAGCAGGAGAAGTCTTAGGACAATCTAAACCAATGTGGGAAGAAACGGATGTTTATTATCCTATTCCTGCAGAAGAGCGAAGAAAAAACCCAAACCTAGATCAAAATGACGGCTATTAATTTCCGAACTATAAATAAAACTTACAAATCATACTTTTTCTTAGCAGCATTTCTATTCCTGTGCATTGGAAGTGGCCGAACGCAGGAAAATAGGAAGGGACTCAAAGAAGAAAGTTTACAATTGGATAGTTTGGTAAGGTATGGGAGCCTTGACAATGGTTTCACCTATTATCTTCGAAAGAATGATGTTCCATCCAATCGTATCGAGCTAAATATGGTTGTAAAAGCAGGAATGTATCATGAGGATAAAGATCAATTGGGATATGCCCACCTTTTAGAGCACGTTTTAGCAAAAGGGACAAAGAATTTTCCAAGCCTGGATGCCAAATTTAGTGGACCCGCACAAAATAAAAGTGCCAAAACGGGATATACATTTACCTGGTACTATGCTACTATTCCATCTCAAAATAAGCCATTATATCAAGATGGGCTACAAGTGCTTAGGGATTGGGCACGTGGCATACGTATAAACCAAAAGTCTATAGCTGTTGAACAGGCTGCGGTATTAGGTGAGATGAGAACGATTAATCCTTATAGGGACTGGAAAAGCAGGGTCATTCATAAAAAAATTTTAGAACCTACTGATTTTAAAACTTTCAATTTCAAAAAGGAAAAAACAAGTATCCAAAATTTTAACCCGGATTCTTTTCTTCGGTTTTACCAAGACTGGTATCGACCGGATTTACAAGCTGCAATCATCGTTGGAGATATTAATCTGGATAATACGGAATTAGAAATAAAGCGCTTATTTTCGGATTTGAAAGTACCAGAAAACCCAAAAAATGCTGAAGCCTATGTAAATGCTCAGAAGTTTGAATTGGATGGGGAAATTTGGTTTACAAGTGTGCTTGATAGTGTACGTTCCAATCTTCGATCAACAATATTGCGAAAGCAACCTAATTATTCTTACAATCCAAGTTCTAAATCTGATTATAGGTCTTTCTTAATTCAGGAACTTTATTGGCTATTAATTGAAGAAAAACAAAACCAATTTGAACAGCAACGTCACCCCCCATATTCCAATTTGAATCTTAATTATAGGCGAAATCTGTTAGGAGGAGGACAAATTTTGGCTTCAAAAATGGAAATTGATTTTGAAACAAATGATACCACACATATGAAAAAGCGTCTGGAAAAAACAATGCTAGCCTGGAGACAAATGCATTTGGGAATAACTAGTTCTGATTTAGAAAAAGGCAAGAAATCGCTAATGCAAAAATATACAGAAAGAAACTCTTATCCTTCCTCGGAGTGGATTAGTAGGTTAAAAGATCATTTTGTAAAAGGTAGCGCAGCCCCTCATCCAAGCGTAGAATCAAAATTGGTTTCTGAAATTCTTGAACAGATTAGCCTTAGGGAAATGACAGCTTTTATAGGTGAACAAGCAGCACTGAATAAAAATACAGATTTTATATTTTTTAGCGAAAAGATTGAAAGCATACCCTCAGATGAAAAATTAAGGAAATGGATCAGGGAAATTAGTGCCAAAGAAGTAACTCCTTTAAAGCCACTACCTCCTCCCATACATTCTTTAGCAAAAGCAGCCAATATCCCGAATAAAGTAAACAAGAATGATTTTGGACAAAAAGAAAATATTATTGGTGTAACTACAATAAAGCTTAAAAACGGAATTAAATTAGTCCTAAAACCAACCAAGCCACGTTCTGATAATTTCAAAAATAAAATTTCATTTCAAGCTTTTCGATCAAATCGAAACCCCTTAAAAAATCGCAAAAAATATCTGGCGACAAAGGTTTATCCTGAGGTAATAAGATATACCGGTGCCGGACCCTATAACAAATTTGAATTGGAGCGCTTTAAAAATGAAAAGCACTTAAATATTAATTTTAGGCAAACTAAGGATTTTCAATTGATAACTGGGAGTAGTACTCAAGAGTCCTGGAATGAACTATTTAACCTCTTGTATTTATATATGAACAATCCAAGGAAAGATTCGGTTGGCTTTGCTGGATGGAAGGCTCAAAAGAAAGAACAATTGAGCGGGTTTGGACTGAGGGGTTCAACCAGTTTTATAAAAAATGAAATTCTAACTAAATGGTATCCACAGCTTCCAAAAATGAGAATGAAGGACCTAGAAAACTTAACAGAGGAAGAAGTAATAAATGCCTCCAAAAAATGGTTTAATAATTTCCAAGACTATACATTTATAATTACTGGGGGTTTTAATAAAAGTCGTTTAATACCTCAAATAGTTCAAAAACTTTCAAATTTTCCGGCACGTAGGGAAGTGTTTTCAGGAAAAACGACCGGTTTTGATTTTCCTTTGAAAAAAATAGATGACACCCTTTATTTTAAAAATATAAACCAAGCTTTTGTTAATCTTTATTACCCGGTTAAGGTAACAAGAGATTTAAAAACTCAAGCTATATTAAGGCTGTTGTCTAGAGCATTGGGAGATCGCATCAGAAAAAGATTACGTGATGGTTGCTATGCACCTATTGGAAATGGAGAATGGCTTGATACTAAAAATGGAATTTTTACATTTTTCATCCAATTTAACAGTGAACTTGGTAATGAAGAGAAAATGATTCGATATGCCAGGGAAGAATTTTTGGCATTAAAAGAAAAAGGTGTAGAAAGGGAATGGCTGGAAAAAAACATTGCTAAGGAAGTAAAGGGGTTTGAAGGACGTTTTAATAATTTTGGTTATGGAAATTTCTGGCCTGAATACCTTCAGTCTAAATTGGTGGTTGGAGAAAATTATGTTCAGGATATTTTACAGTATGGCACTTTATTGGAATATTTTATATCCTTAGAAGAAATCAATAGGGCAGCCAAACGATATCTAACCGAAGAAAACATGCAAAAATTTCTTTCTCTTCCTGAAAGTAGGAAGCAGGTAAACTAAGTTAAAAGGCACATCACTTTACGCGATGTGCCTAACATTCAATTGAGCAATTAAAGTTCAATAACCATTGGATCCTCAGAAGAGCTTCCTTTTGGCTCTTCATCGTTCCTTTCATCGTAGACTTCATATATTGGTCCGTTTTCCCCGTCTTGTACGCGGCAGGTAAATTCCCCGGTTTCACATGGTTGCTCATCAATACTCACCCAAGTAGTTCCATTGAGTAAAATATAGTCCTGTGCTTGCTCCACTGGTTCCGGCTTCGGCTCCGGATCTACCGTAGCAAAGGTCAATCCTATGGCAAATATCATTGCCAACATCGGTAATAAAAATTTTAAATTTTTCATCGTATTAAATTTATAGATTAATAAATAATGCCGTTGTAAAACAGGTAATCGGCTTCCACCTGCATCATCGCGCAATAAAATCTTTAGGAGTGTTACTGAAAACGAAGTAGGGCTTATAGTTTTTGCTTCTTAACTTCATTCTTCAAAAACTCCATTTAAAAGCTTTTAATTCATTGATCATCAACAGTGTAAATATCAGTAAAAATACTTAGTCAAAGTGGAGGTAAACTTGTCAGATCAGTATAAATTCATCCAAATTTTATGAATTTCGGGTGATTTTTTTGTAAAATCTAGGAGTTACATGAGTTTCCTTTTTAAAACTCTTCGAAAAATGGGGGTAAGAACTAAAGCCCATCTTAATTGAAATTTCCGTTAGGGAGAGACTCGTATTTTCAATGAGTATTTTACATTCCCGAATGCGCTGCTTATTATAATATTGGTTTGGGGTACAACCAAAAATCTCTTTGAACCCAGTCTTTATTTTATATTCATTGGTATTGAAGAGCATAGCTAATTGATCTAAAGTTTTAGGAGGTTCATCCAAATGGTGAATAATATAGATATGGATTTCGTGAAATAATTTTTGGTCCCATTTTGAAAACGTTTTGATTTCAGAATTTTCTGGTAATTCTGAGAAAAAATCTTTAGAGCCATCCATAAGATAAGAAGTCACTATATATTTTTCCTCTACTACACCTGTTAACCTAGAGACAACAGTATGCAAATTTATTTTTAGCAGTTCATCAAAATGATATTCCAAACGGATATCAAAAGATTGTTCTTTGCCTGCTATGAACTTCAGGATTTTTTTCTCCCAAGTTTCCTGAAATTTTCTAACAAGTAGTTCAGAAAATGCTTTGCCTAAAATATTATTTTGGGCAACTTCAATATTATCAGGATGCTTATAGCTATAATCCATCACCCTTAAATTTTTGTCCAACAGAAAGTTCGCTGTTCGGATCACCATAGCTTCGGTATTTCTATTAAGCCATAAAAATTGATGCCGCTTTCTATAAAGTTCTTCTGAAGTTTGATTTGCATAAGCATTGAGCCCTTCGAGCTCATCCCTGTGGTGGGTGCGTTTGATTTGAAAGGCAAAATTGCCTTTAGCTATTTCGGTAAGCATGCGGTATATACCACGTAAATTTGCCCTAT
This sequence comes from Salegentibacter mishustinae, assembly GCF_002900095.1. Classification (NCBI taxonomy): domain Bacteria; kingdom Pseudomonadati; phylum Bacteroidota; class Flavobacteriia; order Flavobacteriales; family Flavobacteriaceae; genus Salegentibacter; species Salegentibacter mishustinae. The sequence goes on from NZ_LLKN01000002.1 coordinate 2,850,706, forward strand.
TAAATTCACGTTCCATAATTGTAGGTTTAGATTAATATTTCATTGGGTGTAGGGTTTTAAATAATGCATAGCCTGGTTTTTATGTTTAAAAATCTGAGTCGGTATTTTATGATTGTGAATTTTGAGATAGAATTCGGTAAGCCGAATAGCAACCGGAGATGTGGAATGAAGTGCCAGGGCATTTATTAGCAATGTCCCTTCTTGAACAAGGTAGTGCCGGGCATCTGAATGTGCTCCAACAATACCGTCAAGATTACAAAAAACCGGATATTCCTTGTTCTGCTGAAATTCCATCCGGTCTCGAGCAATTCTTTTGGCAACTTTTAGAGAGACTACAAGATCTGGCTTATAATCTACGAATAGAATACCATCTTCAATCCAATATGTACCATACTTACCTTTAAACATAAGGGGCTGTTTATTTTTGTTAAGTAGGGTTTTTTAAGGGAGTATCTGGAAGAACCAGTTTTACATATCTCAAATATAAAAGATAAAATTCAATTAATACTTATACAATCTGGAAGTAAACTTGTGAATTTAATTAATATTTAGCAGTTTTTCTGCTTTTAACATCTCGAATCATATAATTTGAGCTAATTTATTGCCAATTAGGGTCCCCTGGTATAATATATCTAAACAAAACCAAACTTGAAAAGAGCCCAACAACGATTTTATATATTTTCATTTACTACCAGCATGTTCGAAAAGACTATGTCGACATTTAGCGAAAAGGTTGAAGGCATTATCAAGTCGGAGGATTCCGATTTGAAAAAGGCTGAATGCGGTATAAATCTTTGTATCAAAACCTTATCCCGATTGCAAAAGCTGGTGGACCGGGAAGATTTTGAGGATAGCCAATCGGAAATTGATTTTTTCAAAAACATCAAACCCTACCCGATGAGCTACCTTATCTATTTCACTGAGGTACGTTCTTGCGAGCTCTTATTGCCCAAAGCAGGGAACTCTCATAAAGTGCGATTTCTGAAAAAAGAAATCAAGAAAATCAATAAGTTCTTTTCAACGAATAACGGATTTGTTCATTATATGGAACAAAACCATAGTTATCTGGATCACCAGTTCTTTAGCCGTCAGAGTCAGGTGGACTTTTCCCTTACCCCTTCCATTAATTATTACGAAAATCCTGAGTTTTCTACCAGTCATGATATGCTTTGGGCCAAAGTACAGGCACTGTATCGTTACATCCATTATATCCGTGAACAATTAGAGCGGTTAGAGCCCGGCAGTAGTTCTGAATTTAGAGAACGACAACCCAGTCTTTTAGTCTGGTCAGGCGGAAAAACTGATTTAATTGAGCTTATATATGCCTTGTTTGCCAGCGGATATTTAAACCACGGAACATCAGACATTATTACCATTTGCAAGGCTTTTGAGGATATTTTTAATATCAAGCTGGCTAATCCCTATAAAACCTACTCCAATATTAAAGCTCGAAAAGGCGACCGCACTAAATTCTTAAACCTGTTAATAATGTTGCTTGAGACCAAAATGAATAAGGATGATGATTAATAGTACCAATTAACCATGTACCCCTGCCCCTGCTAGTAAATTATCTTTCTCCATCTCATTATCCAATACTTTTCAATTCTTGCAAAGGAGTGCAACCACTTTCAATTTTCTTTTATTTTTTATTCTAAAAACACGTAAGTAACCACGTAGTTACGTGTTTTCGGTTTTGTCTATTATTTCCAGCACAAAATTCATTTTTCAAGGCACTGAATTTACCAAATTATCTCAAATCGTATCAAAAACTATGAAACGTTAAAGTTTTACGTAGTTACCACATCCCTATATAAAAACTCTCAAAGGTTAATTACAATTTTGACAGGAGACTTTTTTAATAACCTGAAGGGGGCTATTTAAATTATTATAACCTATAGTCCCCTTTTTAAAATCCATTGTATTATGCCTACATCAATTATTACCACCGACGATTTAAGAGAATTTAAAATGGAACTGCTGGATGACATTAAAAAACTGCTTGCCCAGCAAAAGTCAGGAAGGATTAAAAAGTACCTGAAATCTGCTGAAGTTATGGATCTTCTCAAGGTAAGTCCTGGAACGCTTCAAAACTTAAGAATAAACGGTACGTTGCCTTATACCAAAATAGGTGGGCTCATTTATTACGAGATGGATGAAATCCAAAAAGTAATGGAAGAGAATCGTGTGCATCATTTAGAATACTAAGCGATGAATTATATAAAGCTTTTAAACGCCGCTTTTGAAAAATTTTATTTTGATGAGCGTCTAAATCCAACGCATATCAGCTTGTATATGGCTTTATTCCAGGAATGGAATAGTAGCAGATTCGCGCCGGATTTTTTCGTGAACCGAAGGGATTTGATGAATGCTGCAAAGATAGGATCTAAATCTACCTATCACAGATGTATAACCAATCTTGATACCTGGAGTTACCTGGAATACTTTCCTTCCAATAACCCTTATAAAGGCAGTAAAATCAAGATGTCTATTATAGGGACAAGTGATGAACCTGAGGAAGACCATTACGATCCCAAATTAGAACAACTTGCGGAACGCTACCATCCCATAAGGGAACAAGTAATAGACCAACACTGTCCCACCAGTGGACAAGCTTTGGTATCTACTATAAACAATACTAAACCAATAAAACATAATAAACATCCAAACAGTTTGAAGGTGGTACTGGATTTTTTTAGTAATAAAAATTTTAATCTTAATTATGGAAAAGAGTTCTACGAGTACTATGAAGACCGGCAGTGGCAGACAAGTGATGGTTCTGATGTGAGAGATTGGCGCGCTCTGGCTAAATATTGGGTCGAACAAAAATCGCTTATGAAAGAAAAAAATAAGTTAAATAAAAAGCAAGCATCCCATTTCAGGGACAACCTGCGAACCACAAAAAATAAAGATTATGGACAACCCCTCTAAAATAATTGAAGGTGGCATTGAATATTCCTTAGGCAGGTTTGACGGAAAATGTGTGCACTATGACTTTGAAAAAATTCTGGTCTACCTTGATGCCAAAGGAAAATTGCTCTTCGGGAAAAATTTCAAAATTTATAAGAAAGACAAAAAAATCCTATTAAAGTTATGTTCTTATTTCATCAGGGACAAGGCTACCTGCGATAAATATGAAATTGATATCGAAAAAGGGATACTACTTTCAGGTCCAGTAGGCTGCGGTAAAACTTCTTTGATGAAATTATTAAGGCACCTGGTGCCCGCACAACGCACTTACGAAATGATCCCTTGCCGAAATGTAACCTTTAGTTTTAATCATTTGGGATATAAAACTATAGAAGAATATGGAAGTTCCAGGTTTTTCTGTTTTGATGATATGGGCGTTGAACCGCCCGGTAGATTTTACGGTAAAGACCTGAATGTTATGGGAGAAGTACTACTCTCCCGATATGACCTTTTCCTGGAAACCAATAGAAAAGTAAAAACACATGCTACCACTAATTTAAATGCTGAAGAATTGGAAGAACGTTACGGTAACCGTGTTCGCAGCCGGATGCGGGAATTGTTTAATTTAGTAGCTTTTGATCAAAATGCTAGGGATAAGAGGAAATAATAAGCTAAGCTAATCCTCCCAGATTATGCTGAGCGTATGCGCCCCTTTCATTAGGCAATGTTCTTTAAAAGGAAGTTCTGCTTGACCGGAAAATTTTATATCAAACCAGTCCATAGCAAATACTGGTTCAGTGCGTGAGGATACCCTACCCATCGAAAAATATTCTCCCGCGACCGTATCTTCAGGAAGTCTATCCTTACCATATTTTAACCATCTAAATTTAAAATCAAATGATGACCAGAACCACTTAATTTTGCCTTTATAAGCATAAACAACCATTATAGGCTGATTGCCAATAGCGCAAAACCTAAGTGCAGTTGCTGTTTTACTGGTTCCATATTTTTTTGACAGCTCTTCTATTATTCTAAATTCAAATTTTTTCCGATAACAATATTTTCTAAATCCAACTTCAGGCATCAATAAACAAGAAGAAAAATAATCTGCTTGTCTTTCCGCCCTATTTCTACTTTGAAATCCAGTAATTGAACAATGACTAGGTGAAAGTCCTTTGAGTAGTGAATTTCTATGATCGTCTATAAAATAGTGACCTAGTTCGTGTCCAAAAGTAAACCGGGCTCTTTCCGAGTAGGCTTGAGATAACCTGTCTAAGTTTATGAAAATATGGAAATTATTATGCTCACATTCAAGAAGACCATCAAATGAGTCTGAGTAATTGCCAAAACTGTAAGATATATTATTCTTTTCAGCGATTAATATGGGATCGACTTGCCCATTTGGAAAGTAGTAATCAGCAATACCACTAGCCAATTCATTAAGTTCTTCAACATCGCTACGTGAAAGGAATTCATTTTTTCTTGGCATTTCTCTTGTCCTTATTCATTTGCTGTCTATCTTTCTCAGATATTTTTTTACCATCTCTTGCCGCCATAGCTAAGTTTTTTGAAGCCTTGTTTTCAGATTTCTCAATGGATATAACCTTAGCAGAAGATTTATTTCCAGAAATAATATCTGCTATGTCAGGCCACCTTTTTGGAGTTACATACCCATCACTAAATTTTTTTTCAAATGCCTTAATTTCATCTGAATTTTTAGGTGTAGAATATCCGTGCTTTCTCAAGAGCTTTCCAATGTCTTTTTTATTAGATGTCATTTTCTATAAGTTTAGAGTTTATCCTTCAACATACTCTCGATTTTCTTTTTTGACCTTGATATGATTTGTCTGATGTTTTGCCAAGTAGTTTCAAAAGTCTTTTCCATTAGGATTATTTTTTCCTTTGTCATTCTTTTTTCATCATCATAAAGCAAAAAGTACATACGTACAATATCTGCTTTTTTACCAGAAAATTCGGCTAAACAATCATCTATCAAGTTACGTTTTTCTTCCAGCTCTTTATCCAACTGATTGAATTCCTCTTCACTTACAAACCATTTCCACTCACTGTCTTCATCATCAATAATTGTTGATTCAGTCTCTCGAACAGATTTAATTTTCTTTAATTCCTCCATCAACTTATAATGAGCAATAGTGGCTAAATACGCTTTAAAACCATCTTCTTGGGTGGAGTGTTTCTTTTTGTCATACTCCCAATCTAAAGGAGAATCCCATATCTTAATAAATACTTCTGAGGTTACTGTTAATGCAAGTTCTTCTCTTTGCAGTGTGAATCCAATATGCTGGTACGTTACATTGTAAACAAATTTTCTGAAATGCTCATATAATATTGATATTGATTTTTTGGCTTCAGAAGGAGAGTCTTCCTTCACAGCAATTTCTAATAATTGGGTTTCTATGTCCATAAACACCTTCAATATTATATGATAAGAGTGTGACAAAATTTTACGTGTCACACATTGTTCATATAACTATATAAATCAAATTATTAATACGTTCATTAGGAGATCAAATATATAGAAAACTCCAAAGGACATAAAATTAAAATTATGGCAACTAATCCACCAAAAGACAATTCCAGAAAAGGTGCTGTGAGAGACCGTTCACAGACCTACAACCCAAAAACTGATTCTTGGGTAAAACGTGATTCAAACACGGGTAGGTTTATGGATGGAAAAACCTCAAGCAACAAACCTTTTAAAGGAGTAAGAAAAGAAAAGTAAGCTTATTCCCCAGAGCTTGATGTTGGGGTAGTGTTCAATTAAACAATTCTTTTATGAATTCTATAAATTTTGCAGAAGGTAGGCTAAGTGTTTGCCATAAGAACAATTGTGTTAATGTTCGAGGCGATGTAGCTAAAGCTATAACCTTTGGACTTGCTACATTAATTGTCATTGGTAGTATAGCTAAAGTTCTTGAACAGCCCAACTAAGTAATTATGGTGGCTCTCATTAAAGTCAGCCACCATAATTATAGCATCGCCATAGTCCACAAAGCAAATTGTCGTTGACAACATCCCAAAGAAGACCATTTAAAATATAAAAACATGACTGAATCCTACAAAAAAGAAATTAATGAAATACTCGAAATTCTGGGTGAGAACTTGGATATTACAGAGAATCAATACAATGCAGCAGTAGAAAGCTACGAAGCGGTTGGTGATTGGCTATCTAAGGAAGGTTCCTTCCTTTTTCCTTACTCGCCAAGAATAATCCCTCAAGGATCTTTTATGCTCGGAACTATTATTAAGCCAATATGTGAAGATGACGACATTGATATCGACCTTGTGTGTAAACTAAACGGAAAGCCTGCCCATTGGACCCAAAAGCATTTAAAAGAAGCTGTTGGTGATAGGCTTAAAGAGCATTCTGTGTATAAAAATATGCTGGAAAGTCAAGATGGTGGCCAAAGGTGCTGGACACTTGAATATTCAGACCAAGCAAATTATCATATGGATATTCTTCCATCCATTGCCGATAAGAATTTTACAGTCTTACTTAACGAAGCTTTCAATAATCATCAACAATTGGATACAAACAAATTGGCCATCCGAATAACAGATAAAGAGAACATTTTCTACTCAATAATGACCGAGACTGAATGGTGGCTAAAAAGCAATCCTTTTGGGTATGCAAAATGGTTTTTTCAAAGAGCAATATACAGTTCAAAACGAATGTTTGCCCTGAGCGAATCCGTCGACCCAGTTCGTCCGTTTCAAAAGGAAAAAATGCCGTTACAGCGTGTAGTTCAACTTTTAAAAAGACACAGAGATATAATGTTTTCCTCAGATGAGTATGACAGTGAAAACAAACCTATTTCTATTATCATAACTACTCTTGCGAGTAGAGCTTATGATAAAGGTGAAAATATTGCCGATGCTTACATAAACATTGTTAGTAGATTGCGGAGTTATATTGAAACAAAACTAAATCCTAAAACAGGTCAACAAGAAAGATGGGTAAGCAACCCAGTTAATGAAGCAGAAAATTTTGCTGATAAATGGGCATTAGTTGCTCAAAAAGAAGAATACTTTTATGCCTGGCTTGATAAATTGGAAGAGGATTTATCTGCGATTAAGTATGGTGAAAATAAGGGACTACATATTTTAAATGAATCATTTTCGGCGCAGTACGGAAATCAGGTAGTAAAGAGAACTTTTGCTGAGTATGGCGAAAAAAATAGGATTCTACGTGAGAAAGGAAATAGAAAAATGGCAATAGGTACTGGTCTTTTAGGCAGTGTTGGTAAGCCAATTCCTAATCATAATTTTGAAGGGAATATTTAAAGATGAGAAGTCAATATTTTAAAACCAATAGCAAGAGAAAGCTTAAAGGGATACTTTCTTCAGAACAGCTAAAAAAGATTAAAATAGATTTCCCAGATTCACAATTGGTCAAAAATTCTTGGGACAGCTTTCAAATCATAATAGAGATTCAACCTACGGCTATTAGCGAAAAGTACCAAATTCTCGTTAACTACGAAAAGAATAGGTCTATTAGAGTGTTTGTGATTGAGAAGGATTTAAAAATTGCTTCAAACAGAACCAAGCTACCTCACGTCTATAATAGTAAACAACAACAGTTGTGTTTGTTTTCCCCCAGTAAAAAAGAGTGGAATGGATTTACTTATATTGTGGATACGGTAATTCCTTGGGCAAGTGAATGGCTTTATTATTACGAATTATGGCTACCAGAAGGGCAATGGTATGGTGGTGGTCATAATGAATACCCTAATGAAGATTATACAAACATTATAAGAGATGAAAAATAAAAAGTTTAAAATACTTTCCATAGATGGTGGTGGAGTAAAGGGTGTATTTCCAGCAATGTTCTTAATGCTACTTGAGGATGAACTAAAAAATCGCTCGGATGGTAAATTCCAGATTTATCAGCATTTTGATTTGATTACAGGGACTTCGACTGGTGGAATTATAGCAATTGCGTTAGCACTTGGCATTCCCGCTAAGGAAATTTATAATCTTTATTTAGATAATGCCAAAGGGATATTTGGCAAAAAGAAGTCTTTCTGGTTTGGACAAATTCGTAATTCTGCACACGAAAGAGAATTTTTAGAAAAGTTGGTGCGCAATAAATTTAAGGAAATAAATGATGGCGTAGAACCAAGGCTTGATGATTGTAAAACAGATGTTTGCATCCCCATATACGATTTGATCCAGGGCAATCCAAGTGTTCTCAAAACAAAATACCATCCCGCATTTGAGCGAGACTACCATATTCCTGCATACCAGGCTGCAATGGCAACATCTGCCGCACCCACCTATTTTAATCCTTACACATCCGAATATGTAGATTTGAAAGGGACAAAGAGAATTTTCTCAAACAAAGTAGATGGCGGTGTGATGGCAAATAATCCAACTTTGGTAGCTTTCTTAGAAGCAATTAAAGCTTTTAAAGTTGAAATGTCTCAATTGGAAATACTGTCGTTAGGTACTGGTCATAAAAAATTTACTGATGGTAATTCTCGGAAAAGATGGGGGCTTTACTACTGGATGAGAAAAGACAAACGTCAACGGCTAATAGATTTATTTATGCAAAGTCAATCACAACTCGTTGCAAATTATATCAGTCTTTTATATCAAGGAATCGATAAGTCGGAAAAGGATAATCCTAATTTTATTTACGATCGAATAGATGTTTTGCTCAACGAAGATAATTTTATTGATATGGATGAGAGTGACCCAACAAAAATTAAAAATTTTGCCGAATTAGCTTCAATTGCATTTCAGCATAATAGAAGTTCAATCTTGCAAAAACATTTTTACTAATAATAAACCTCACAACTAATCACTTTTTGCGGTAAATCAAGAATTCTGCAATAAGCTGTTTAAATATCTTTTTAGTTGTTTTAAAAACTTCTTTAAATAATTTCTTCATTGTACATTTTTTAGAGTAGTTAATAAGATTAGACTAATATGCTTCGGATGTGCTTGGATAAAAGAATTTTCATCCCGATTGCTCATAAGGCCCAATTCCAAGGAGCACCAACTGTTTCCTGAAACACTTGAAAATTAAAAAACTTCACACCCCTACTTTCAAAGCCTAAATGCTTTCTAATTTGGTTTTGTAATTGATAGACAAACCAAGTAGACTCATTTGAATTTCTAGATTCGTATTTTTCAACATACACCTAAATCCCTCTTGCAGTGGGATTATGAGAATGATTGCAGTGCAAAGAAATAAACAAATCAGCATTCAGTGCCTTTGCCAGTTTAGTACAATCGGATAAGGAAATAAGCGTATCGCTATACCGGATCAAATAAATATCCACTGGTTTTTATGACTTTTCGTTGAGCCTTAAAGCTCCAAGGTTATATCCAGTACCACATCTGTTTATTTAATGCGATTTATTCCGATGGCACCAGATTCTTTTCCCCTGTGTCCAACATCAATAACAATTCGTTTTCTGGTTGCCGGTTCTTGTCAAAATTGATGCACATATTCAGGAACAAAATCACAAAATTGATGTTTTTGTCCCCTCCTCCCCTTTCCACATTTCAAGTTATCAACACCCCATTTTCAAAATTTCATAGCATTTAGTGCTAAATGAAACCATTGAAAATCAACTAACTACAAATAATATTTTATCCACAATTTATTGATTTTCAATAATTTAAGTCATTAAATTTCTAATTTTCTCATAACGAAATCGAATCAAAAATTTAAAATTTTCCGTTATGAAAAAATCAATCTTCCTGGCAACTTTTTTATCGTTGCTTTCCACTTCACTTTTTGCGCAAATCGGCGGGATCGAAGATTCTGTGGCTGATATTTCCGATACTATAAGGAATATATTTCCAATTATACTTGGAATCATCTTTTTGGTCGGCTTTCTTTTTAATGCCGGCCACTTCTTTGGGGAAAACTCCGATCTCAAAAAGGGAATTACCCGCGTCCTGGTCTTTGTACTTATAGCAGGAGCCGTGGTAGGCATCTTCACTTATTTGATCAGCATTGTAGTTTAATTCTTAAAAGGTAAAATCATGAAGAAGTATGAACCTTATAGGAACATTCGGAAGGGTGCCGTCATCTTTGGGCTTTCCCTTCCCCTATTTGCACTAATGATGCTTTCAATTATCGCTTCCCTGTTGGTCATCATTTTTTCCTTCAGCCTGGGTATGATTATCAGCGCTATGCTCTTTAATGCATTCTTGTATATCGGGTTAAACCGTACCAGCAGGCTCCTAGAATTTATGCAGATGACAGGGGCATTTCCGAAAATGATTAGTAACAAAAAAGATTCTGGTATCGATTATGAAAAAAATTAAGCTTTCCTCCCACTGGCCAATTGCCGATATCCGAGACAATATCGTTTTTTCCGGTAATGGTAACGTTGTGATATGTTATCAGCTGGACCTCCCTGAAATCTATTCCCTCTCAGAGAAAGATTTTGAAGACCTGCACGCCACCTGGTTCCAGGCGCTTAAATCCCTACCGGTGGGTACAGTAGTGCACAAGCAGGATATTTATGAGAAAAAAGCATTCACTGCAACTGCACTTCCAAACAAAACCTTTTTGGAAAAGGCCACCCGGGATCATTTTAAAGATAGAGAGTTTATGGAACACCGCTCCTTATTATTCTTCACCCTGACCAGGAACAAAGCGTTAAACAACTCCAAATACGTAAACCCTTTTCGAAAAGTCTCCAGAGGCATCATCAGGGAACTTGATGCGAACCTGCAAAGTTTTATCAGCTCGGTAAGTGATTGTGTTTCCTTTATAGCAAACAGCCGAAAGATTTACATACAAGCATTAAAACCAGAAGAAATCACCAATCTCACTACCGAATATTTTAATGGTTTCAATGAGGGTTTCGATACCGATATCCTACTCGAAAAACAACATATTCAAACTGGGGATAATTATTTTGATGCCTTAGCTATCAATAGCGAGCTGTGCTTTGGCGAAAGGGTACAGTCGAGCAAGACCAATGAGAAATTCACATCCGATGATTTTGTATTTCACCAGGGGTTTATTGATGGGCTGGGGCTTCATTTAAAGGAAAACCATATAGTCAACCAGATCCTCTACCTAGATGATAAACACAAGTGGCGCAAGCTACTGGATAAAAAAGTAGAAGAACTTAGCAAAAGTTCCAACTTTGGATCACAAAACAAAGTCGTTCTAGGAAAGATTCAGGAAATCCTGGAAAAAATTAATAGCGATGATAACGCACGGATTATCCGGGGCCATCTTAATGTCATCTTTTGGGATCGGAATCCTCGTAATTTGGAAGGCATTGCCTCTAAAATTAAGGCGGAGTTTAAGGAACTGGATATTACCCCTTACGCTCCGCGGGGCGAAGAACGAAAGAATTACCTGCTGAACAGCTACTGCTGCTTCTCTTCCAATTTTTCCGATGAAGATCTTTATGTGACCGATTTAAAACATGCCTTGTGCCTATTTATCAATAACACCAATTACAAATCGGACCCTACCGGTATCATTTTTAATGACCGCGAGCATAACATTCCTGTGCTAAAAGATGTTTGGGATGAGGGAAAGAAACGCATTAAGGCGCGGAACTTTGCCATCTTCGCCCCTACCGGGGAAGGGAAATCCTTTTTGGCCAATAACATCCTGCGCCAGTATTTTGAAAACGGAGTACGGCTGGTGATTATCGATCTTGGAGGTTCTTATACCAAGTTCGCTAAACTCTATCCTGATAAGTACACTGTATTGCGCTACGAGAGCGGAAAGAGTTTAGGGATCAATCCTTTCTACATATCCAATCCCAATGATGTAAACCCGGAGCGGTTGGAGGATCTTTTAGTGTTCCTATTAGAACTCATTGCTGCAGATGATAAAGTTACCAAAGCACAATCCGTAGCCATTAAAAAGATCCTCCGTTACTATTACAAAAACACCACGGAAAACCATTCCCTAGATAGTTTTTACCGTTTTATCGAGCAGCGAAAAGATGAGCTGCTGGAATCCCTTAAAATCCATCCCGACTACTTCAATGTTATTAACTTTTTGCATGTGCTCTCGGAGTATGTCGGCGATGGTCTATACAGCTTCTTATTTGAAGTTAGCGAAGATCAAACTTACAAGATCGAAGATAAGCGGCTGATTGTTTTTGAACTCGATGAAGTTAAGGACAATAAAGAGATCCTCTCGGTGATGCTCAAACTAATCAAGTCGGCGATCCAGCGTACGATCTGGAAAAACAGGGCAGAAAAGGGAATCATCCTTTTTGATGAATTCGCCAAGCAACTCAAGTTTGACAATGTCCTTGAAAGCGTTGAATTCTACTACCAGGCCATCCGTAAACAGAACGGTGCCATTGGAATTATTTTACAATCCATAAATCAGCTTCCTAATAATGCGACTTCCTCAAGCATCCTGGAAAACACCCAGGTGATCTACAGCCTGAATAATGAAAAAGGTTATGAAGAACTGGCCAGGCGCTTGAGCCTGTCCAGCCACGATCTCAACCAGTTGAAATCGATCAGGAATAATTTGACCGGCAAGTGCAAGTACACCGAGATCTTCATTAAGATAGGCAAGGAAAGCAACATTTTCCGCCTGGAAGTACCACCCGAAGTCTATGCCGCCTATCTCACCGACGGCACCGAAAACGAGGTCATAATGGCCATTTATAATGAGACCAAAAATATGGAAAAGGCTATAGAGGAATTCATCAGGAAGGCCTAAATGCTCATTAACAATTAAAACAATTCGATATGAAAAATAAACACAAAACCTGGATACTCACACTTGCCCTAGCTTTATTTTCATCTGGCCACATTGTGGCCCAGGGGATGCCGGTGTATGATAACACGAACTTTGTCAGCCTGGTTAAATCTCTTGTGGAATCAGCCAAGCAAACCGCTAATCTTGTCAAGACCGTCAACTTTTTAAAGGCACAGAAAGAGAATATAGAGAAGGTCAATAGCGTGGTACAGGATTTAAAAGCCGTTCGTGAGATCGGTCGTAACAATCAGCGGCTTATTGCGGTGATGCAGGATGATCTTCGGGATATTTTGAATTCCCCTTATATCAAACCCGACGAAATAAGCAGGGTGACCGAATCCTTCAGTGCCGTGGTAGATAACTCCCTGGAGACCGCAAGCTTTATCGATGAGATTTTATCAAGTGATCATTTAAAAATGAGTGATGCCGAGCGGGCGGATGTTCTAAAGCGAAAAGAACTCGAGTCTAAAGAAATGGTGACCGATGTGCGGCTAAAAACCAAGCGTTACCGCGAGATCATTTCTTTTCGGGAAATGCAGGACAGGATCAATAATCGGGAAACAGGCTTTTGATGATGGAAGGGGTAATCATATTGGCTGTAGGTGTCGAATATATCGATGGTGTTTTCCAAACCATCCAGGAGAGCGAGTTTTCCCGCTATACTATTGTTAGCATGAAAACTTTGGCTGTACTTTTCTTTTTGGTAAACATCCTTAAAAAGTATAATGAAGGGATAGCCGATAGGCAGGGCTATACCTGGGGGCTTTCCCCCGGTGATTTGGCAAAAAACTTTGCGGTGGTTTTACTAGTTATTTTTTCAACGCAAATCCTGGGTTTTTTTGACAATATTCTTGTAGCTATTGAAAATCAATACCGCGATACAGCTCCTGCCCTATTGCCACTTCAGATGCAGGAGATCCCCATCGAAGAAGATGTCTCCCCTATGGGGGCGATGCGTAAAGCTATGGCTTTACTTTATGAGGCTCTAGTTACGCCGCTATATGGGTTTAAAACCTTTGCTTTTCTTATCAGCCTGTTTTTATGGATTTTGGATTTATTCATTTATCCCTTATTCCTTGCGGAGCGCTACTTCCTGCTTGGGATTATGCAGGCCTTTTTTCCGCTGGTACTTAGCCTGGCGGTATTTGAAAAGTTTCGCTCGATGGCCTATGGTTTTTTCCGGTTGTATGCAGCGGTATATATGCTGGTGCCTGCATTCTTCCTGGTTAATGTATTTATCAATGCTCTTTATACGGAAATCAACACCAATTTTTGGGAAAACCTATTCGGTACGGATTACGGGAGCGGTTTTTTTGCCCCTGTGGTAGAACTGGGTTCGATAGTATTTATCGTTTTTTTAAAATTCAAGCTCTACCGGCGTGCCATTTCATTTACCCTGAGACTGTTCACCACTTAATCAATAGCAACCGATATAACCACTTTAAATCATTGAAAAAAATATTCTAAAAATGAAAACACCTTATAAAAATATCTATTCGGTATTAAAGGTAAACCGCTTTATCGTGCTGGCCGTAGTGCTTTGCTCGATGTTTTGCAGTGTGTTTGCAATTTGGATGGCCATCTCCACCAGGAATAAGGCCTTGAACAGTGCCTTCGCCATCAATACCGACGGCAGTATTATTCCTTTAAAACTGGTTACCCAAAAAGAAAACTTCCGGGTAGAGGCCCTGGCCCATTTGGAGCTGTTTCACACCTACTTCTATAATATTGATGCCAGCAGCTATGAGAAAAACCTGGAAAAAGCATTATGGCTTGGCAATAGTTCGGTAGATAACCTATACAGGCAGAAAAAGGCCGAAGGGGTTTACAACCGCTTATTGCAGTACTCACTGGTTCAAAAGGTATTAACGATCGATTCGCAGCTCGAAGAAAAGGAGGAATCGTTTCATTTTAAAACCACTGTTATTTTTGAAATCAACCGCGGCAATATAGTAGACACCTATGAATTAGTAAGCTCAGGAAAACTGCTCATCGTAGATCGACACTTTCCCCATAACCCTCACGGACTTCTCATAACGGATTATTTCGAAAACAGTTTAAGAAAAGTACCCTCACAAAATTAAAATTAGAACGGATGAAAATTGAAAAGAACAAAATTGTATTCATTAGCGTCCTGGTGGTCATTGTGATTTTTCTTGTCACCTATACCTTAATGATCACTGGGGAGGAGGAAGAGCAACAGGAAAACCTCAGGCAAACGGAAATCCCAGCCCTTGAAGAAGAAAGCCAGCAAACCTATGATTCCAAACTGGAGGCTATTGATAACCTCAAAGAAGTTCGGGATAGGAATGCGCCAAGTATTTATGATGAAACGTTTTTGGATTCTTTAGGTTATTACGACACCGAGCTTTTGGAAAAAGAAAAAGAGCGCAAGATCGATAGTATTTATGAGCTGGGAAAAGCCCGGCAGGCGCAAATTGTAAACCTTACACAAACTCGGCCAACCAGACCACCGGAGAATAACGGCTCATACTCAATTAAAACAATAGCGAAGGCTGATACTGCAGAGATTCAGGAAGCGCAAAAAATAGCGGCCAAAGAAATGGAATTGGAACATCAATTATTCTTTGCTTCTGCATCTATGAAACCCGAGGTTTCTTCCAAAGAAGCTACCGATAAGGAAATTAAGGTGGTCGTCGATGGCACCCAGGTAGTCAAAGCCAACTCCAGGCTTCGGATGCGACTTTCGCAGCCTGCCAGGATTGGTGATAAACTTATTCCCAAAAGCACCCCGGTTTTTGGTTTTGTTAGTTTTCAGCCTAATCGTGTCCTGATTGAGATTGAAAATATCAATAAGCATCAAACTAGCCTAAAAGCTTTTGACCTTGAAGATGGTAGCGAAGGTATCTACATCGAGAATAATTTCCGGGCGGAAGTAACCACGGAAGTCTTGGATGATGTAATCGGTGATATTAATATCCCAAGTGTACCCCAGGTCACTGGAATAAGCAAAGTATTTCGCCGAAATAACCGCAATGTAAAAGTGACCATTCTAAATAATTACAGATTAATTCTCAAAGCCAGCAGACCTGAATCAAATTGGGGATTGGCTAACCAATAAAACAATCATTATGAAAAAGTATATTTTAACCAAGGCCGCTCTACTTGTTTTTATTATGACCAGTGCACAAACCCAGGAAAAACTGGACACTATTTACGCTAATGAGTACAAGAATGTTGCGCTATTTTTTCCAGAGGAAATTAGCCAGGGTATTACCGGTGCTGAGCATTTTGTCTTTACCTACAACCGGGAAAAGCAGCAACACTTCGGACTGCTGCAGGCCAAGCCCGGCAGAGAAAGTAATTTACTTGTTATCGGAACAAATGGTTCGGTATTCTCCTATATCCTGAAGTATAAGAAACAGCTTTCCCGGCTGAACTATTTTATCCCTGAAGCGGAAAGGATTGGAAAAGAAAAGCCAGTTGTCAAGGATTCAGTTAAGGACAAAAAACCGCAAAAGAACTTAAACAAGAAGGAAGATCATTACCGCAGATTCTGCAGCTACCTGCTGAGTAAAAAGCAACACATAGGCCGCATAAAAAAACGCAAGAACGGTATTATTTTAAGTGTTGAGAATATCGTTTATAATAAGGAGCAGCTCTATTTTGTGATCGAAATTGAGAATAGATCCAGCCTGGATTATGATCTTAATTTCTTAAACCTGGCGATTGAAACCCGCAAAAAGGGAAAGAAGAAATCCTTACAACGCTTATACCAGGATCCGGTTTTCAAGTACAACTTGCCGGCTAAGATTGGAAAAAAACAAACGGTAAGATTGGTTTATGTGATGCCAAAATTTTCCTTGTCTAAAGAAAGGAGGGCGATATTGGAACTTAATGAAAAGGATGGGGAACGTAATTTAAAACTAAAGATCTCCCATCGGTTTATTAATAATCCTAATTGATAATTTTGAAAAATTCCGACTTTAAAAGTTTAAATTTTTCTGGCTTTTGCACCCCTGCCAGTCAGTCTATAACGCTGTTTACTACTTTGTGGTTTCTCGGGAATGGTCATTTCAATCAAGCCTTCGGCAAGTGCAGGTTGCAAATAATTTTTTCTAAAATTTTCTCTATCGGAAAGTCCTAAATGATATTGCAACTCACTTCTGCTATCTTCACCATTAATCACATTTAAGAGATCCTGAACTTGCGGGGTTACTTGCGGGGTCTCTTGCAGGGTTACTTGCGGGGTTTCATTAGTAGTTTTATCAAAAACTTCTTCTGAAGCTGGAAAAACCATTCGTAAAAAGTTCTCGGAGAAACGGAAGGAATCTTTACTATAGGATTCTAATATTCTGGGGATCCCCGATCCAAGTTGTTCTACCAAATCTAGGTCTTTATAAATGCGCATTAATTCTTTGTTGCGGGGAATCGAAAAACCTTCAAAAAATTCATTTTTACTTAAGCCATCCGGTAAAGAACCTGCAGAAGTGATTTCTATCCGATCACTAAAAATTTCAAACTTTGGAGCTATTTCACGAGTGTAATCATTATGGACAAAGGCATTTATAATGGCTTCCCGCAGTGCAATGGCATTCCAAAGACGATGTTCTTTTCGTTCACTGTGGGTGATTTTGGTAATCGTTCGATTTTCCAAGTTCATTTTATCCAATACGCTCTTAGTGGCTTTTATTAAAGAGCAGTAACCATATTCATTACTTTCAACTAAATCGACCCGTGTATTCCCTTTATACTTAGCTAATTTAACAGAAACATTATTTTCATCTGCTAATAAATATGCTGCATAATTCAAGTCTCCTCCTGTCGTAGTTAGCTCTAAATTTTTTCTGAATTGTTTGTTGAGGGGCTTTTGTTTTTCCTGGTAATATATATGAAGTTGCTCAAACCTTAAATCCTGTCGGTGTGCTTTTATTTTTCCGATAGAATTTCGGGTACGTGTGGCAAAAAGTTCTTCAATGAGTTTTTGTGACATAGGCTCTGCCGCAGAACCAAGCCGTATAAAACAACCTTTTTCACTCATTCCAAATTTTTTGAGATGGTAAGGTTTTTCTGAACCGCTTGCTACGATGATTTTCAGAATATCATTCCCATCCCGTTCCTCAGTTACAATATCAAATAACCCAAGTGCAGAAGGCCGTATATTGTTCCTTACCCTATCCTTAATTTTCAATTGCACACTATCAGGATCTTTCACCCCAAAAGTTCTTCCTTCCTTATCAATCCCTATATAGATAATACCGCCTTCACGATAATTTAAAAAAGCAACAACTTCTTTCTCCAAACCATCGGAAAGCTCCCTTTTATATTCTATACGGTTGGTCTCACTCATAAAAAAGATTTTAACGCCACAAATATACTTATAATTACTGGTCAAATATAGACTTGGCCTCCTTATACACCCGCTCAAAATTAGATTCCAAATCAGCTTTGGAATAAGGTTTTTGATCTTTAGCCGAAGGCAGATCGCGCCTAATATTCTGCAATCTAAACTGTACCTTTTTATCCTTTCCATCTGCATAGGTTATAAATTCTCCCTGGTTCAGGCGAAAGAAAACATCGGCACGGATTTTTGGGATTTCCTTCTCCCCGGTTGTTACTCGGGTATCAAAATCAAGGCTATACCCGCGGTTGACACTGGTGGTAGGTTTCTTTACAATTTCAAAAAAGCGCTCGTAGTATTTGGCGGTGTCGGGGTCATTTACCTTTCCAAAGAACTGGTAGGACAGGTTGCTTAAAATAGCCTTACTAGCTTTATCCCCATACATCATATCATTTTGGATCTTATCCTGCATTACATAAATAGTAGCGATATCATAACTCCTCAGGGTTGCCGGGATCCGGTGCATATTCAACAAACGAAGGGTGGGGGCTTCTTCCATCAGTAGGAAGGAAGCTTTGGAGTTTCGCACACTCATTTGTTTAGTTATGGTATGGATAATAGTGGCTATTACCGGAGAGTAGGAAGCTTCGTATTTTGGATTGTTCACTACGGAAATAACTGCAGGGTTTTCTTCACTATTAATATTAAGCGGAACCTCATCTTTAGAAAGCACCATAAAAATCTGCTGGGTACTGATCCTTTTAAGCGCATTGGCCAGGGTACTTTTTACACCGGCCGTTTGCCGCTCAGAATCTTTCCCACTGATAAAGGCATCGGCCATTGCTCGGGAGGTGGTATTGGTTTCCAAAAACTGGATCAGGCTATCGGTATCCAGGTACTGGTAGGTAGCGATAAGGTGCGGGAGCGTACAAAACTTCGGGTAATCCGTTTTTAATTTCCAGATCAGTCCCCCGATTAGCCCTTCTGCGGCATCATTAAAAAATTTTGTAGTCCCCGAGGTACCTGACTCTCGTTGTTCAAGTAGGTTTTCCACTAGGACCCGGGAGACTTCATTGACGCTTTCCTCATTTTCCAGGTATCGTGGAGCTATGGGATTCACCCGATGGATGATTTTATCAAAGGAAATAATCTTAAAGGGAATTTCCCGGTCCTTAAAAAGGGGATAGGCCATTTCGGTAAGCTCAAAGTCCTTATAGTCGTGAATCACCCCACAAAAATTTTCCTTTTGAAAATGCTTTAAAAAGCCATACACCACGCTTTCGGTCTTCCCGCTTCCGGCAGAGCCAATAACGGAAACACCGCGTTTAATATTCTCCAGTTTAAATTTTCCGTTGGTGGTCGTAAAACCGACTTGGTATTTTCTATCGATCTTTTTATTATTCTCACCCTTATGTAAAAATACATACATCAGGGTATTGATTAGGAGCAACGGACACCCCAGGAATAATAAAGCCGGAATCCACTGGTTATCCTGGACCCCATAAATGCCAAGGGTCACTATCAGCAATAAATTCAAAATAAAAGCAAAGCGGTTGATCAGCCTAAAACATATATAGAACAATATGCTTACCAGCCCGATGATCAGAAGCAGTCTAACAAGATTTTCTATGTCCATAATAATTAAAATTAAATACCGATTGAACTTGATTTAACGGCTAGCTCCACCCCTTTCTTAAGCCTGTTAAAAATTTTGAGGGCAACTTGTGCCTGGGAAGTTGGAATGCTGGGCATCATCGGGATCCCTGATTCCCGGATAAGTTTAAAAGCAAGTGCTTTTTCGTTAGCCGGTAATCCCATTAGCGCGGTAAAATAGTGGTTCGGGTTTTTAATAAATTCCTTTCGAGCCGTATAGGTTTCCACAAAATTGCGCTGATAGCCGAAGGTTTTATCAAAGGTCTTTTCTGCTTTTTCAAAAAAGCGGTCCCGGTCAAATCCGCGTTTAACGGTCTTACCATTAAAATTAACTTCCGAAGCTTTGTATTTACTTCCCGGGGATAAGCTAACCGAATTGGAAGCATCTTTTCTACTTACGATAATATGAATATGGCTTTGGTTTCCTGCTTTGGGCATCCCCTGTACAATTCGCTTACCATCTTGCCGGTGTGGTGCCCTGGTTTCCAGTTTCTCAATTTCCTTTTCCCGTTTTTGAATACTTCCCTGCATCAGCTCGGTTTCTATTTTTCGGATTTCACTTTTGAGTTGAAGGATTTTAGTGGCATAAGGTTGGTTTTCGCGAACCTGGCGATCTGTACCTTTAAAACTCCGGCTATGTTCAATTTTAGCGTAATATTTAATATCATTGACATTAATTGGCCTTCCGTCTATTTCACGGTTAAAGCAGGCCACATAATCCTTCATCAATTCCCGGGTGTACTTTTTTAGATCCTTACTACTGCTTTGTAGGCGTTTTAATTCATATTTGGAAGGGCTAACGGTAATGGAATAGAACTTGGGTTCTTTCTTTTTGAGCTTGGAGGTATTATTATCAATTTCTTTGACGACTTTCTCAGGGGTAATGGCATCCTCATATTGATTAAAGAAATGTTCCTTTACCCCTTCTTCTATCCCTTCATTTTCTTTTTCCAGGTAGCTAACAAAACCGGCCGAACTTTGGGAGTAATTCCCACCTAATTTTTGGGGAGTGATCGTGATATACATAGCAGGAAATTTTAAAGGTTATTATCAGAAAAATTCTTTTCACCCCTACCATCTTGTTCCTGTTTGGGAATACCATCTTTTTTCTCCCGGAGGATTTTCTTTTCCAGGATGAGGGGTTTCTTTGGAGGTGCTTCGGTTTGGAAAAGTGAGGCGATCATCGCCGCGGTAGGTTTGGTTTGGGTTTTTTCCATATCACGCATAATGGCAATAACCGCATTGATACGTTTCTTAAAAGAAGCTTCGATAGTCCTGCCGGTTGGCCCTAATTTTTCGTGGGGGGAAATTTCATTATAGAAAAAAAACTCCAGCATTGTTTCCAGGGCTTCGGTGTGTGATTTGAAGTGTGTTCTTGAAAATTCCTGGAAACGTTTTGCTGTTTCTTTTTTAAACCTGATGCCAATAAATGAGTCCATAATTCGCCGATTTGTCGCAAATTCTTCCCTAGAAATGGGCGTTGGCAGGCCATTTGTCGCAAATTGCTTAAACACAGGAATTCAAACAAACATTAAATAACTGATTTACAGTTATTTAAAAACGAAAAGGAGTACTTAACATCGCGTAGCGTGTTACCCTCTTGCTACTCCTTTTCGTCCCGCAGCGCGGGACAAAAATTCCGTACAATTTGGCCTATTGCCTGTCTTGATAGACAGTCAAAAGCCCCTTGCCATTTTTCAGGAAAAAATTTCCGTTGTTAATTATTTGATTGCAGGTTTATCGGCGAAAGTCAAAAATGGATACGCCTGCGTAAATTTGAATGCTGAAAGTCAGCGAAATAAATATAAGGATTTTTTTAGTACCAGGTTGTAATAAACAAATATTTCCTATTCAACAGGGTGAGCAAATTCAGGAATTTTTTTATCTTTATTGAATAGGTTTCAATGACCTAAAAAGAAAGGGGAAATTCAGGTAACAGCGAATTTTCCCTTTTTGTTTTCAAGGAATTGGTTTATATAAAAAACTGCCGAATACATTTTAGAATAAAATACTTGGGAGCTTCTTGAATGATTAACCTATTCAGATATTAAAAATATAGGTATAGGAATATAAGTTTTTTAAGCCTTCCTCCTCGATTATTTTCTTAAAATCGGATTGGTGTTCCCTTGCATACCTTTGGATCGATTTCCCGTATTTTTGGGGTTACTTCTTCCCGGGAAATTTTGATTAGCCGTTTTTGGGGTTTTTTGTTCAAATCGTTAAAATTCAGATAAACCATGACTTTCGGGTTTTAAAGCATGCCATTATCGGCAAAACTATAGTAATCTCCACCGGGCGTTAAAATCAAATGATCCAACACTTTGATATCAAATAACCCAGCGGCATTTTTAATTTTACGGGTAAGGTCTTTGTCGGGGTTACTTGGTAGTAGCGTTCCCGAGGGGTGATTATGGCAAAGGATAACCGCTGTACTAAGGCTCTTTAGGATAACTCCGAAAATAAGGCGCAGATCCACAAGGGTATAGGTAATCCCGCCTCTGGACACTTCAAAAATCCCTTTTACACGGTTATTGTTGTTGAGCAGAAGGAGTTTAAAACTCTCGCTCACTTCTATTTCATCTTTATCCCAATTGGAATAAAGGACATCGGCAGCGGTAGCGGAAGATTTTATTTTTGGTGCTTCACTAAGTTTTACCCTGCTGCGATAGGCTATTTTTATTTCACTAACTTTGGTTTTCATAATTATTGATTTTCTTAGATTAATAATTAAAAGAGGGCGCAACTTTGGAGATAGGCGCCCTCTTAGTTTTAAAAATTACTGGTCTGCGTTTTCCTTGTTTCCAAGGAATAGGATTTCATTCACCAAAATTTCGGTAACATATCGTTTCTCCCCGCTTTGGGTTTCATAGGACCTGGAAGTTAGTTTGCCACGGATGGCCACTTCTTTACCTTTATCAACATATTTCTCGATAAGCTCCGCCTGTTTTCCCCATGTCACAACATTGTGCCATTGCGTATCCTGTACTTTTTCTCCTTTTGAATTTTTATAGAATTCATTGGTTGCAATTGAAAAGCTGGCTACTTTTTTACCACTTTCAAGATTTCTGATTTCCGGGGTTTGTCCCACATTTCCGATTAACTGAACTTTGTTTCTAAGCGTACTCATAATTAAAAGATTTAAAAATTAATAATTGATTTACTTATTATATCCGGGGCGTTTTCCTGTTTTTGATTTTTTTTACTTCGCTTCCGGGTATGTTGTTTTGAAATGATTTCATGAGATTTTTATTTGATTTACTTCCTATAGAGTATCCTATGATAAATCCAAATTTCCTTTCATAATTTTCTTCTATAGTTCTGCTTTTTATCCACAAAGCCTTTTTGATCGACATACTTTTTATATCCAGAGCATTTTCCTTTTTTTGATTCTTTTGTGCCGTTGCGATATTTTGTGGTGGATTTGATTTCATCTTTTTTTGTTTTCGACTTACTTCCCATAGAGCCTTTACATTACCTTTTTTTGATGCAAATAATTTTACAATATCCAGACCTGCATAGGGCGTATAAAAAGCGAAGCGGCTTTATGCCGCCCGCAGGAATGGATGTTGTTATTTCGCCACCAAAAAAAGTTAATGTGCTATGTGGACGGCCAGGAAGTCGAAGGCCTGAAGATGAAGAGAAGCTACCTTCAACGCTAAGGCATAAAATGAGGTATGAAGGAATTCTATGCAGAATTTGGAAAATAAGTTTCTAACCGCTAAAAATGTTCACTTGGATTGAACCTTCTTGCAGTACATATGAAGAATAACTGGAGCGGTGAATTAGGAAAAGTAGCCCATTGTATTCACATAAGGTGTCCCTCGCGCAATCACCGCAAATGCCCGGGCCACCAACTTATTTCTTATTATATTGATTGTACTCATTTTGCTCTTACCCATTTCAAGCCTCCTCTCATTGTATATATTATGACAATATCCCGTTGTCCCTACAGTAAAACCTAAAAACTTAATCATGAAATAAGTAGGGAAATCTTCAGAATATCCATGAGAACTAATTGAAATTTAAACTTTCTTACCAATACTTTAAAACCTATTTAACTAATTGCGTAAATAATTATATATAATTTGAAGTTCTAATAATAAAAATTAGAGCTATGAAAATATCTAATATTTTATTTGCATTCGCAGGCAGTATGGGAAGTGGGTATTTAGCCACTAAAGTGATGGAGAAAGTGTCCATGAAGCTGTTTGAGTTAGGACCTCAAAAAGATCAAGAGAAAGAAGAAGAGGTAAGGCCAGGTCCTCCCTTTAAAATCGCGGCAAAAAAAACTCTTAAAAATTTGGGATTTGAATTAAATGAGGATCAGGAAAAAATGATGGGACAGGTTTTCCATTTTGGTCTGGGTATGGGATGGGCAGGTCTATATCCTATTTTAAAATACACCAATTCCTTCTCGACTACTTCTAATGGCTTGATTACGGGTGCTTCCCTTTCTCTAATTGTAGATGAAGGGATTACCCCTGCACTAGGTTTTAGTGCTCCAAACAAAAAATATCCTACATCTACCCATATACGCGGTTTTCTTGCACATTTGGTTTATGGTGTGGCAGTGGCGGTGATTTATGAGGGGATTTCCGGTATAGTGAGTAAAATTGATGAAAGGAGATAATTCAGCAGTATAGGACCTTTTCGGTTGGAAAATTAAGCAGTCTCATCTAACATTCAAATTAAACCAAAAGGGAGGCTAGAGAATTTGCTAATTTTTATATTTAAGTTTTTGCTTAAATAATATATTAATGATACATTTGTTTCGTAATTAAAAATACTATTTATGAGTTTAGAAATAACCTGTACCAGAAATGAAGCTGATCATAAGCAAATATTACGCTGTAAGAACACTATTGACAAATCTTCTTCCAGCTTTCAAACAATGAGTAAAATTTTAACGCTTGCGGGAAATGAGGTACGTTTAAAAATCCTTTTCCTGTTAGATATGGAAAATGAACTTTGTCCTTGTGATATCGCTGATATTTTGGAAATGAGCGTGCCGGCAGTTTCCCAGCATATCCGGAAAATCAAAGATGCCGGTATCATTTCGTCACGACGGGAAGGTCAAACCCTATTTTATTCTTTAAACGATGGAGGGGAAAAAATCCTTTCTTATATATTTCAAGGAATAAAACAATCTAAAATAGCCGTTTAAATAGTTTAATAAATAAATCACAAAAATAAAATAGCTTAAATAATGAAAACGAATTCTAAATCACCTAAAAAAAATGAATCCAGCGGACTTTTAGGAGCTGGATTGCTTACAGCGGCGGCGGCCTCACTTTGCTGTATCACACCGATATTGGCCTTGATTTCAGGCAGCGCCGGCATCGCCTCCTCTTTTTCCTGGATGGAACCCTTCAGACCATATCTTATTGGTATTACCATCTTAGTACTGGCTTTTGCCTGGTATCAAAAATTAAAACCAAAAACCCAGGAGGAGATAGACTGTGCCTGTGATGAAGACGAAAAGCCTTCTTTCTTTAAATCCAAAGCTTTTCTGGGTATAGTTACTATTTTCTCCGTGTTAATGTTGGCTTTTCCTTACTATTCTGAAATCTTTTATCCTGATAATAAAAAAGATATTGTAGTGGTGAGCCAGTCAGATATTCAAACTATAAAGTTTGATGTTGAGGGAATGACTTGTGCTGGTTGTGAAGAAAGCGTAAAACACGCAGTAAATCAATTGGATGGGATTTTAGATGTAATCCCTTCTTATGAAAATAAAAACACCGAGGTTAAATTTGATAATACAAAAACTTCTAAAGAAGATATTGAAAAAGCGATTAATTCTACCGGATATAAAGTGGTACATAAGTAAATTCAAACAAAATATTATGAAAAATCTATTAGTAATAACAGTTCTAGTTTTATCATTAACCTCATTCCAGGTTAAAGCGCAACAATGTTGCCCTACATCAAAAAGCCAAACAATAATGGAAGCAAGTATCAACCAGCAAACAACAAACACAGTTAAGTTTAAAATTGACGGAATTACCTGCGCGGGTTGTTCTAATGCTATTTACAATGCGCTTAAAGAAGTAGAAGGTGTTGTGGAACATTCGGTTGAATATCCCGGGGATATTGCCATTATTAAATTCGAAAACTCTAAAACAAATATCGAGACCTTAAAAAAGATTATAGAAAAGAAAGGCTATAAAGTTGAAAAGGTAATAGAGACTACCCAAAACGAGTCATAATTTTTTATTTACTCATATACTTAAGAAGTTACTTATATAATTAAGGAACAATTTACCTTTTTACATATTCAAAAAAAACAAAATTAAAATGGAGTGGTGAATCGTTATTTTATGCCTTCTACAATTTTAAAACAATATAAAGGAACTGAAGCTGTTGCAGGTGAACTTGATGGGTTAGTTAGTAATATTATTGCAGAAGTAACAAAATAAATCTATAAGCTATGTTGAATAAAAAATCTTTTTTATCCTTATTAGCCTTGTTTACAGGAGGATTTGTGCCTATAAACTTAATTGTGCTTTCTTTTGGCTATGCCCAATATTTCAAGGGAATCACAATGGGACCGAAAGTCATTAAAACAGCCCATGAATTTGGTGAGCCATATATGCTATTTGTATATATCCCTTCTATGCTCATCTTAACATGGATTATTTTTTACAGCAAGAAAAATTTCCCTGATCTATATAAACGAATTGTCGTGGGCCTCTTAGCAGGGGCAATAGCTACTATAGGTCTGGACTGGCTTCGTCAGATGGGGGTGATAGCCAGCTGGTTACCGGGAGATACTCCGGAAATGTTCGGGAAGATGGTAACGGGTAGTTCCGACTTTAATTCGTATTACTGGATAGGTCAATTGATCCATTTTATGAACGGTGCAAGTTTTGGATTGATATTTACCCTGGTATTTGGAAACTTTATCTCATATAATAAAACGGTTTTATGGGCAATAGGCTGGATGCTGATTATGGAGTTAGGCATGATGACCGGCCCTCCTATGGGACCGATGGTTGGGCTTTTTGGCATCAAATATATGTGGCCTCAATTATTTTTGATCACCCTTGCGGCCCATATTGTCCACGGTACCATTTTAGGATTGTTGGTACACCACTGGCTGGGGATTAACCATACCAAATGGCTAATTCCATTTTTAAAAGATAAATCATAATCAAAAATAAATTGGGTAGTAATTACCCTCAATATAAAAATAAAATAAATATGCAGAAAGAGATCACTTTGCCCATTCAGGGTATGACCTGTACCGGTTGTGCTACAGGCATCGAAAAAAAAGTAAAGCAATTAGAAGGAGTTATAGCATTAGATGTATCTTATCCTAAAGGCGAAGGAAAATTCATCTTTGATTCCAGCACCACATCTCAGCAAGATATTATTGATAACATAGAAATGTCTGGCCAATATAAAGCTAGTAACGGCCAACAGGTTTCAGATAAAAATAATTTTGACCTTATCATTGTTGGTGGAGGGTCAGCCGCATTTTCAGCAGCCATAAAAGCTGAAAGTTTAGGTCTTAAAACCCTTATGGTAAACGCGGGCTTGAATTTTGGCGGCACTTGTGTTAATGTAGGCTGTGTTCCTTCAAAAAACTTAATAAGAGCTGCCGAAACGGCATATCACGCAACCCATTCTAATTTTCAAGGGATCAGGCCTAAAGGTGTAGATATAGATTTTAGCCAGGTTATTAAAGATAAAAAAGACCTGGTAGCGGCCCTGCAGCAACAGAAATATATGGATGTGGTAAAAGATTTTAAGAACCTGGCCATGTTAACAGGATGGGCTGAGTTTGTGGATAAAGGTACCATTATTGTTGATGGGAAAGATACTTACACAGCCACAAACATTCTTATTGCGACCGGAGCTACCACCTACATCCCTAATATTGAAGGATTAAATGAGGTTGGCTATCTAACCAATGTATCCTTATTCGATTTAGAAGAAAAACCGCAAAGCCTGACCATTATGGGTGCGGGCTATATCGGGTTAGAAATTGCCATGGCATACAATAGATTGGGCGTAAAAGTGCGTATCATAGAATTCACCGACAGGCCTTTAAGAAGCCAGACCAAGGACATAACAGATGTGCTCGAAGCACAAATGAAGAAGGAAGGAATAGAAATCCTGCCTAATTTTCGAGCCTTTAAATTTGAAAAACAGGGAGCGGATACTATTATTCATTGTAACTGTCCCGACGGTACTACCACACAAATTATTGAAAAAGGCAAAATAGTGGTTGCCACAGGAACAAAACCTAATACTTCTAAACTAGGACTGGATAAGATCAAAATGAACCTTTCAGCGGTGGGACATGTTTTGGTGAACGAAAAGATGGAAACCAATATATCCAATATTTTTGCTGCCGGGGATGTTACCCAGACCCCTCCTTTTGTTTATACTGCAGCCACTGAAGGAAGTACTGCTGTAAGCAATGCGTTCTCACTTTCAAAAACCGGTATCGATTATTCTTCATTGCCTTGGGTAGTATTTACGGACCCTCAAGTTGCTGGGGCAGGTATGGACGAAATAGTAGCCGAAGAAGCCGGCCTTCCCTTCGAAGTGTCTAAATTAGACCTTAGCCATGTTCCCAGGGCTTTGGCCGCACAGGATACCAGAGGGTTTATTAAACTCATACGTAATACTGAAACCGATAAATTAATTGGCGCCAGAGTAATCGCACCCGAAGGAGGTGAATTGATACAACAATTAAGTATGGCCATAAAGTTTGGTATAACCGTAAAAGATTTGGCAGAAAGCTTTTATCCTTATTTAACCTTAGGAGAAGGGATAAAACTGGCAGCTATTACTTTTGGAAAGGATGTTTCTAAATTAAGCTGTTGTGCCAGCTAATAGTATGGGAGTTTCACGATGTATTCAATTGAAGAAAGGGATCATGCCGGGATTATTGCTAATCCCGGATATTACTGGCTTTACTAAATATATTAACGAGGCAGATCTACAATACAGTCAGATTACTATCGCACTCTTGCTGGAGGCAATACTTAAAAACAACAAATTAGGGCTTCAGGTTTCAGAAATAGAAGGTGATGCCATACTGTTTTATAGTTTCAAAAAAGATTATACTGTAGATGAAATTATAGAACAATGTTTTTTAATGCATCGAGCGTTTCACCATCAATTAAAGCAAATAATTGAAACAGATTGTTCGTGTGGGGCATGTACGCTTTTAGGAGAGCTTAGTTTAAAGTTCATTCTCCATTATGGAGAATTGGGATCTGTTATGATCAATGATTTTTGCAAACTCTATGGTAAGGAAGTAATTATAGCCCATAGATTATTGAAAAATGATTTGGCACTCAAAGAGTATATCCTTGCTACGGAAGATTTCTTTACCCAGTACGGAACTAATTATATAAGAAATTTACAATTTGAAAAAACATCTCAGGTTATTGATGAAGTCGGGATTATAAATTATCGATTTCTAAAATTTTATTAATTGTAATTATTAAAAGCATATGAAGAAACAGGAAATAATATTTGACGGTCATCAATTTGTGAATGGTTTTGAAAAGATGCTCAAGGAAATGAACCTTCCCAATAGTGATAAAGTGTATTGGGAATTACTTAAGGGAAGACCCCTGCCTCGAGGTCGCTTTTCTGAAGTGATGGATGTCCCTATAGATAAAGCACATCAAATAATACAGCAATACGGAGAGGTCAATAAAGAAGGTGAAATTGTGGGTTATTTAGGACTTTCTTTAAATAAAACTGTACATCAACTAAACTTTGACAATAAAACTTTGTATGCCTGGTGTGCAATGGATAGTATTTTATTACCCCGGTATCTAATGCATAGATGGGAAATAATATCAATAGATCCTATAACCGACATTCCTGTAAAATTGTCTATTTCAGATAATCTTCTAGAATGGACCAGGCCTGTTCCCCTCTTTATTTCATGGGTCGAAAAGGCCGATAGTTGTGATATCAAATCAAGTTTCTGCCGGCACTCCTTCTTTTTTGGTTCAGAGGATGCCGCAAACAAATGGTTAGAAAAAAATCCATTAGGAAAAATTTCAAAAGTAGAAGATTTTTTTTCCAATTCTAGCGGGTTTAAATGTTGTTAATTCTATTTGTATGTATATCATAAAGTTATTCTAAACCTTCTTTGGTTTTTAGGAAAGAAAACGAGATTTATATAAATTAAAAACTAACCAATCTAAAATTTAAATTATGAAAAAGTACGATGTATTTGTAATAGGTTCTGGTATGTCAGGTATGACCGCTGCCAATAAATGTGCCTCCAAAGGCCTTAAGGTAGGCATTACCGATGAACTTCCCTATGGTGGAACCTGTGCCCTAAGAGGCTGTGATCCCAAAAAGGTGATTATAGGCGCAACGGAAGTACGTGATTTTGCAGAAAGGCTTAAAGGAAATGGAATAGATACAGTGCCTAAAGTCAATTGGGAAGATATTATGGCATTTAAACAATCTTTTGTGGATGCCATGCCTCCTAAAATTGAAAAAGGATATAAGAATAAAGACATAGACACCTATCATACTTCAGCTAAATTTTTATCTGATAACACCTTAGAGTTAGGTGATGAAGTTATTGAAGCCGATAAATTTGTGATCGCAACCGGAGCAAAACCCCGGGTACTGGATTTTGAGGGTGGAAATTTGGCTCTTTCAAGTACAGATTTCCTTAACCTGAAAAAACTACCTGAATCGCTTTTATTTATTGGAGGTGGCTACATTGCCTTTGAATTTGCTCATATCGCTGCACGGGCTGGTGCCGATGTTACCATATTGCATCGTGGTGATCACCCATTAGAAAACTTTGATCATGACATTGTACAACATCTTGTGAATGCAACCCGAAACCTGGGAATTAAACTTGTTTTGGAAACTGAAGTCTCTAAAATTGAAAAGAAAGAAGATCATTATGTAGTTACAGGAAAATCAAATGGAAAAGAGGCCACTTATAAGACTGACTCTGTCTTTAACTCGGCCGGTCGTCCTCCCGCCATATTTGATTTAGATTTGGAAAAAGCAGGGATATCTTTTTCAAAAAAAGGAATTGCGGTAAATGAATACCTTCAAAGTACCTCTAACGCCAATATTTATGCAGCGGGAGATTCGGCAGATTCAAGAGGATTACCCCTTACCCCTGTTGCAGTAATGGAAGGGCATGTTGTGGCATCAAATATCATCAAAGGGAACAAGAAAAAAGTTAATTATCCACCAATGCCTTCCGTAGTTTTTACTTTGCCTACCCTGGCATCAGTAGGATTAACCGAAGCAGAAGCCAAATCAAAACAGATAGAATATCAGGTCAATTATAACCATGCGGAAAGCTGGTTCAATGCAAAAAGACTGAATGTTAAGGAATATGCCTACAAAACTATCATTGATAAAGAGAATCAGACTATTCTTGGCGCACATTTAATAGGACCTAACACGGAGGAAACCATCAATTTATTTGCCATGGCGATAAAGACCAAAATGAAAATCAATGAGTTAAGAACGATGATCTTTACGTATCCAACTTTGTCATCAGATATCCCTCATATGCTTTAAAAATAAATAGATTATGGAAATAGAACTAGTTTCTACCATTACATGTCCTGGTTGCGGACACACAAAAGAAGAGGAAATGCCCACAACAGCCTGTCAGTTTTTTTACCAATGTGATAATTGCAAGCATTTATTAAAACCAAAAGAAGGTGATTGCTGTGTTTATTGTTCTTATGGTAATGTTGCCTGTCCACCCATTCAGGAAGGAACAAATTGCTGCTAAAAATTTAAAATACTTTTGGTGACCTCCCCCACTCCAGATGTATCTTGCTGAAAATTAAAAGTATGATTCCTAGAGATCTAAGTAAAGATATAAAAACTCGCTTGCAGAGCATCAGCGGCCAGCTTAACGGACTTATAAAAATGCTGGATGAAAATAAAGATCCAGAAAAGATTCTGATCCAGTTCAAAGCGGCGCAAAAAGGACTTGATAAGGCGCATTTTCTTCTTTTAGATGAAGTGTACCGCAAAGCGCTGGCGATCACAATTTCAGAAACTGTGGAAGCCTGTCCCGGTAATTGCGGTAATGAAGAGCGAATTGAATTTATTCGCAAACAATTTCCCGACCTTGAGCTTAACAGCCTTACCGATAAAATGAAGGAGATTGATGAACTTAAACGAAGGCTGGAATCTTACATTTCCGAAAATAGATCAGAGTAAAACATTCAAAAATTTTCCATTTAATTTTAATACTAATAAAAATCTGTCGTAAAAAAGCAGGTTTTTTTATTTGGAGACCACCCCGGTTCCGCTCTTATCTTTGGATTGTTCTTTAATAAGAAGGATAAAACTGATTGTTAATTTAAATTCAAAAAAAAATGAAAAGACAAATAGAAATATTTACGGCAAATTGTCCGGTTTGTGATCCGGTTGTAAAAATGGTGAAAGAGTTGTCCTGCGATAGTTGCGAGATTACCACCTATAACCTGGTGGAACAATGTGAGGATAAGACCTGTATAGACAAAGTGCAGGAGTACGGTGTAAAGAGAATTCCCGCGGTGGCGGTTGATGGAAAATTGCTTGAGTGCTGTACAAACAATGGTATAAGCAAAGAAAAACTTATCGAAGCAGGAATAGGAAAAGCCAGTTAGCAAAACCATCGTACTGAAATTAAAATCTGAAACTTTTTATGGCAGCCATTTTTGGCTGCCTTTTTTTTTAATCAAATTAAAATGTTAAATCTTTATTAATCGGCTTGCCTACCCCCCGGGCTATGAGTCGATATTTGAAAAGAGGTTCGGCTCTTAATCTTTTATTTCTGATTTCCGAGCAAATCAGGAAGTAACTAAAACCATTTAAATTATGAAACCATTAAGTTCAGAAATGCAAAAATGTATCGATGATTGCAACGCCTGCATTACTGCGGCGAGAATTTGCCTTGACCAACATTTGGGGGAACCAGACATGAAAGAATGCCACAAATTTTGTCTGGATTGTATTGCTTTATGCACAGCCTGTGTTCAACTACTTGCAAGCCAGTCTGATTATTCAAAACGCCTATGTGCCATTTGTGCCGACTTATGTAAAGCCTGTGCTGATGAATGTGCAAAGTTTGACAGTGAAGTTTGCCAGCAATGCGCAGAAAAATGTCGAACCTGTGCCGAAAGCTGTAAAGAAATGGCAGCTTAAAAAAAATGTAAAAAAATTTTAAAAGGAGCGGCTAAAAAGTTGCTCCTTTTTTTTAATAAAGAAAGCTAACATTAGGATACCACCCCAGGTTAGATTTTATGTTTGACATCTTTATAACTGTGAGATGGCAGTTTATTCAAGAAGCCAAATAAATATAACAGCTTTAAAATTCCCAGTAAAAATAATACAGAGTAATGGAAAATCCCAATTCAAATAAACCCTTAAAAACCATTTTTGCTCCCCTGGCCATGGCAGCGGGCTTAATATTTTTTCAGGCGTATATGATAGCGCCACTTATTCCTAAACTGGCAACTATTTTTAATGTATCAGAACAGCGGATTGGTCTTATAGTACCAGCTTATATGCTGGCTTACGGAGTTTCAGTCCTGTTTTATGGTTTCATATCCGATAAATTTGGAAGAAAACGCATACTTCAAATATCCCTACTGGCTTTTATTGTATTAACAGCGATAACCGCCCTGGTGCAATCTGCTTCACAACTCATCCTGTTACGATTGCTAACGGGTTTAGGGGCAAGCGGTGTGGTGCCAATGTCCCTGGCACTTGTAGGAGATATGTTCAAACCTTCAGAGAGAGGGAGACCCCTGGGACTTTTATTTGCCGCTATGGAAGGGGGAATGGCTTTAGGTTCTACCGCCGGGGTAATGTTGGAACCTTATACAGGCTGGCGTATGTTATTTTTGGCAACTGCCCTCTTGGCCGCTTTGGCTTTGTGGATACAAGTAGCCCGAATGGGCTGGAAACAGGAACCTCATAAATCCAATCGTACTTCATTCAAAAAAATGGTAGGTGGGTTTTACAGGCTACTTGCTTTCCCACGCGGGTTAAGGACCTATTTATTTGTATTCTGGAATGGGATCTTCCATTCAGGTATTTATACCTGGTTAGGGGTCTATTTTGTACAAAAGTATGATCTGGGGCCAATAGAAATTGGTTTGGCCATTCTGGGTTATGGCCTGCCAGGATTTTTCTTTGGTTCCCTTATAGGGCGCGCAGCCGATCGCAGGGGGCGATATCCTATTATTTTAACAGGCTTGGCAACAGCGGCCATAGCAACAGCCAGTCTCGCCCTGGAAATACCCGTTCTTGTCGCGGCCCTTGCAGTCACCTTGATCTCTTTGGGATACGACCTCACTCAACCTCTATTTGCAGGTATAGTAACCGAATTGGGTGGTAAAACAAAGGGAGGCCAGGCCATGGGACTGAATGTTTTTGCATTGTTTACCGGCTTTGGCCTTGGGAGCTTATTGTTTGGGGAATTATTGAAATTAGGATTAGATCAGGCGTTAATTATTTTTGCGGTTGTACAGGCAGTATTTACGATTGTAGCCGCAAAACTTTTGCAGACAGAAATGAAATTATCAATAAAATGATAAGCTATAACATCCATTTAGATTCTGGTAAGGCCATAACTTTTTTAAGGTGGAGCATTGGCATAATTTTCATCTGGTTTGGGATGGTTAAATTTTTTATTGGTCTGAGCCCGGCAGAAGATTTGGCTTCCTCAACCATTTGTACCCTGAGCGGCCATTTCCTTCCACAAGGAAGTTGTATGCCTATATTGGCTATTTTTCAAAGCCTTATTGGCATATCCTTGTAATTGGGGAAGTTTTTGAAATGGGCTTT
The DNA here is from genome assembly GCF_002900095.1 of Salegentibacter mishustinae. Taxonomy (NCBI): domain Bacteria; kingdom Pseudomonadati; phylum Bacteroidota; class Flavobacteriia; order Flavobacteriales; family Flavobacteriaceae; genus Salegentibacter; species Salegentibacter mishustinae. Next base: position 2,885,112 of record NZ_LLKN01000002.1, read on the forward strand.
AGGCTTATTTTTCCTGCATATGTTAGGAACTTTTTCAACCTTCTTCATTTTTCCCGAACAAATGTTCTCCCATTTCCCATTTGTATTAACTATGAAAGGTCAATATGTAATGAAAAATATAATCATACTGGCAGCAGTGACCAGTATTTGGGCCTCAACAAGAAAAATGGTGTCAATAAGGGATGATCCCAAAAAATAGAATGTGCTGCAAACAATTTTTTAAAGCCTATTTTAAATATAAAATTTTTAGCCTATGAGAACTACAGAAGAAGTATTAAAAGATCATCTGGAACTTTCTAAAAAGGGATCTATAGAAGAGGACCTGCATAGAAACTTTTCCAAAAATTTGATCCTTCTTACTACGCATGGTATTGATAAAGGACATGAAGGACTAAGGGAATTAAATAAAATGCTGATAAAGGATTTCCCCGAAGCGGAGTTTAACTATATCAATTTTCTTTTTGAAGATGAAATAGCTTTTCTGGAATGGACTGCATATTCAGACAGTTCACAAATAGATGACGGAGCAGATTCCTACATAGTGCGCGAGGGGCTGATAATTGCCCAGACCATTCATTATACTATCCGAAAGAAAAAATGAAAAAAGAATATTTCAGATTTTTAGAAGATTAAGCAGTAGGATTTTTTTAAAGAAAAAAATAAAATCTAATTTGGTTACCACCCCCCTGCTGCCCCTAATTTTGACATAGTTAATTTTTAAAAATCAATTATAAGATGATAGGTTTACATAAAGAATTATTCGCGGTATTGTTAACCGGAACGACCCTTGCGTTTTCTGGAAATACCGCTAGCGCTATGGATCAGAAAAATGAAAATCAAATTGAATTTAAAATCCAAAAGGAGATGACGGAAAAAATCTTACACTTAAAAATTAAAGGCATGCATTGCCAGTCCGGTTGTGCTAATGGTATCGATTCAATGTTGAAGGAGCAAAAAGGCATTATTAAAAGTGAAACAAGCTTTGATAAAAGCTCCTCGATAATTGAATATGATCCAAAGCAGATTTCAGAAGAAAAGATACTCTCCCTTATCAAAGACCGTGGGTTTGAAGTGGAAGTTGTAACCGAAAAGGGGGCTTCTGTAAACGGATAGAGATACCTGTATAAAAACAATAAAGATGTTTGCTAAAATAAAAGAAGACTTCGTAAGTATAGGATCCCTTTTTACCTCGGTTTCCACCTTACTGTGTTGCGCCCTGCCTTCGCTACTGGTTGCCCTGGGAATGGGAGCTGTGGTTGCGGGATTGGCTTCTGACCTGCCCTGGCTCATTACCATGAGCAAATATAAAGACTGGACCTTCCTGATTGCCGGGATTATGATAGGCTTTAATTTCTGGTTGTTCTACGGAAGAAAAAGAAACCAAACCTGCGAGATCGATGAAAACGGAAATGAGACCGCATGTGATACAGCAACAAGATGGAGCAAAGCCATTCTTTGGTTTTCCTTTGGCCTTTATGTCCTTGGATTGTTTGCTGCTTATTTACTATTGCCCATTCAAAGATTTTTAGAAGTTTAAATTTACAAAACATGAAAAATTATTTTTTGATCCTATTCATAGGGTTATCGACACTGTATAAAGTAGAAGCCCAGGGGCATGGCCCAATTTATGGATTACAAACCCCCACCCTGGCAAAAGGCGGTATAAACATGAACGCTTCCGGAATGAGTATAGCGACCGAAGACGAGGCCTCTTATATGCTTCGGTATACATTTTTCTATGGCATTACGGAAGATTTACAGGTTACCCTTACCACTCCTACTGTGATTGAGCGTCTGGAAAATGCTCCACGAACCCGTGGAAATAGCATGATGCCTTCCAATGGAGATATCGAGGCTGCTTTGTGGTATCGTTTTTTTTCAAATGCTTTTGGGGTAGGAAAGAGGTTTGAATCCACAGCAATTTTAGGTGTATCTGCCCCTACTGAGGATGTTCGCGGACAGGTGAATGTAGGGAACTCTATCCATGGGGCCATTTCTACGGGATATGCCTCACGTACCTGGTACGCCTGGTTAGGTGGCGGTTACCAATATTATTTTGAAAAGGACAACGAGCAATTAGGCGATTTACCCTATGCAAGCATGGTGATAGGTTATCGTCCCGATGTTTTTATGGGGGATTATCCTAAACCCGACTGGCGGATATTTGTAGAATCACTGGCCGAATTTCCCGGAGATAATAAAGTTAACGGACAATTTTTTTCTACAGATGAACGGAGTAAAAAAGTATTGGTTGGTCCTTCAATTTTAGGACTTACCGGTCCCTGGGGAATTTCCTTCGGGGCATTGTTCCCGGTATACCAGGATCTTATTCCGAATACGCCCCGTGAAAAATATAGGGTCTCACTGAACATAAGTTATTGGTTATAACAGATATTAAAGAAGAATTTTAAACATAAAAAAAGAGTAAAATGAAAAGAATAGCATTAATTATCGTAGTGACAGTGTTTGGAATCATAAGTTCCAACGCCCAAATCACCAAAGTAGATCAGGAAGTTTTTGGAATGGATTGCGCACCTTGTGCCTATGGCCTTGAACGCGGACTCAAAAAAATGGATGGTATAGAAAAGGTACAAGTAAGTCTGAATGAAGGCAAAGCTTATTTAGATCTGACTGCAAACAATAATTTAAGCTTGAAACAAATTCAGGAAGAAGTGAAAGTGAATGGTTTTTCAGCTAAGAATGCCGAAATAGTTATAAAGGGCAACTTCGTTGAGCAGGATGGCACTTATGCAATACAAACCGGGAAAGAAACTTTTAAGATAGCTGAAGCAACTTCTACCAACTTACGTTCCAGGTTAAAACCCGGA